>NZ_CAWMYL010000139.1:0-1079 GCF_963871815.1 Vibrio sp. L85 | reverse complement strand
TGCGCTTTGGTTTAGGGTGTGAGATATGCTACAGTTCAACTGCATCTTGATTCTCCTATGGGTTAGGTTGCCCCTCTCGATATTCGTCCGTCAAAACATTATCGAGAGGGATACTTCATACTTCATACTTCATACTTCATTATAAAATCATCGATAGCTGCTCTAGCAATAGCACTTACTGATTTTAAGCTTCCTTTTTCTCTTTTATTTTTTTTTGCAAAATCCTCAAGTTTTTCAAGGATATCAGCATCTAGCGATATTGTTGTTCTAACTTTTGTGACTTCTTTAGTTGCGCCGTATGGTTTTTCTGACAATTCATTTGCTAAATTATCAATCGCCAAACTCTTTTTTGAATCAACTAAAGAACTTGCTTTTTTAACCATGATAGAAAACTTCCTCAATGAGTTTTTTTACTTCTTCCTTAGCAGACAAATTATCAACCTCTAGAACAGACTTACCTTCAGATATCACATCTTTGTAAATTTTTCTGTAAAAGCTAATTGACGACAATAACGACAAAGCTTCAAATTCTTCAACATACTCGCAGAACTCCCTTCTCTCTGTATCCTTAACCACGTGATTGGTACTTGCCATTGAATGATAAACAAATGCTTTCAAATTTGGATTTAAATCTCTGATTCGAACTACCTGCTCATTTAGCTCAGAAAGAGTATCAAGATCTAACTGAGAGCATTGATGAGGAGCGATAATCACATCAGCAACAGAGGCTCCTGTTATTAGCTCACGACTGTTTCGACCAGCAACATCAACAAGGACGTGTGAAAATTTTTCATTAAGTGACGATAAGGTTTGAGCAATATTATCTCTTTTTTCTATTAGTGTTAGTCTTGGAAGTAATCCAATATTTTCACGTTCAGCATACCATCGTGATGAAGAACGTTGAGCATCTGCATCAACTAAAACTACATCTTCCCCGCGCATAGCAAGACCTACCGCGATGTTTACTGCGGTAGTTGTTTTACCAGCCCCACCTTTATTACAACCAATTATAGTAATCAAAAAAACCTCCATTCATACTTCATACTTCATACTTCATACTTCATACTTCATACTTCATA
>NZ_CAWMYL010000138.1:0-281 GCF_963871815.1 Vibrio sp. L85 | reverse complement strand
ATCACTGACCCACATATCACGAATAAAATGAGGACCACCTAAAGACCCTGCATTACCAATGCTCGCAACTGAAACAGGCTTACTTTCAAAGCAACCATTAAGTAAAAAGCAAATGCTTACAGCAATTAAAAATTTATACTTCATTATCAAATACCACTCGCTTGAGTTGGTTTCCTTCTTTCGTTACCGCATTAACAATACTGTCCATTGCAGTCTCACACCCTGTATTGATGAGTGCATCATGAGGACGATGTATCCATTCCTTTCCATACTGGCTAATC
>NZ_CAWMYL010000137.1:0-473 GCF_963871815.1 Vibrio sp. L85 | reverse complement strand
TTTTGGAAAGAAGACAGACCAACAGCATAAAACAATCAATTATTTAGGCCGCTACTTGAAGCGTCCACCAATCTCAGGCTCTCGCTTGCATCACTACAGTAAAGGAGGACAACTGACGTTCGAATACCTCAATCATCGGAGTGGAGAAAAAGAGAGGCTGACTTTAACAGCTGAGGAGTTGATTTGTCGGCTCATAGAACATATCCCGGATAAACATTTCAAGATGATCCGCTACTTCGGTTTTCTATCAAATCGTCGCAGAGGGGAAATGCTGCCGAAAGTGTATGATGCGTTAGAGATGGAAGGCAAGGAAGCGCCAGTACTCCCTTGTTATGCCAGCATGTTGAAGAAATACGCTAACGTCGATCCATACGAATGTCTGATCTGTAAAGATGGCTTAGAGTTCGTCAGTTTTAGAGCAGGTAAAAACCTTGAAGAATTGATAAGACAGACGGTATTGGAAGGTCAATTGA
>NZ_CAWMYL010000136.1:0-20811 GCF_963871815.1 Vibrio sp. L85 | reverse complement strand
ATCAACGAGTGCCCACACAGATTGATAGGTTCTTATTTTTAAAGAGCTTTTCTAACATTTTCAGCAACTTAGTTGCTCGTCGTTAGGGGTGCGTATCTTACTTCACACCGTGAGAGAGTCAAGCATTTTTTTAAATTCTTTTTTCTCTCTTCCGACTCGCTGTGTGACTTTCGTCTCACTCCGTGTCGGTGGATGCGCAGTATAGGGAGTTGAGAAATTAGCACAAGCGTTTTTTGCAAAAAAACTTTCAACCGAACAAATAACAAACACTTTGTTCAGATATACGGCAAAGCAGAGGATCTTTGACGTAATTATTCGATCCTAGAGAGGAGTAAAGTCAGACTTCATTGCAGTCTTCTCGTAGTTTTTCGTCACGTTCTCCTCTTCTTTTCACAGAAATTAAAGGTAAGCCGTCTTACCAATAACCAGTTTCGACTATGGTCTATTTAAACAAAAATCGATTTTTGATTCAGATCACTGCACTTCCTTACATATCGATCAAGAATGATTCTCGTTATCATTATTGGAGAGTTATTCATGAAAGCCGCAGTTGTTAGTGAATTTAAAGGTCCGCTTGTTATCAAGGATATTCCTTTACCCAACGTTAAACCTCGTGATGTACTCGTAAAGGTTCATGCATGTGGTGTTTGTCATACTGATCTGCACGCTTGTCATGGCGATTGGCCGGTAAAACCCAAAATGCCTCTGGTACCAGGACATGAAGGTGTGGGTGAAATCGTCGAAGTTGGCAGCGAGATACATCATCTCAAAGCAGGTGATCGTGTTGGTGTTCCTTGGTTGTATAGTGCATGTGGTCATTGCGACTATTGTTTAGAAGGGCAAGAGACGCTGTGTTTAGATCAACATAACGCTGGTTATTCCGTTGATGGCGGTTATGCAGAGTTCTGTCTTGCTCATGGTGAGTACGTCGTGAAGATTCCAGATGGCTTAAGCTATGTGGATGCAGCTCCCCTCTTCTGTGCAGGTGTTACCACTTATAAGGCGCTCAAAGTAACAGATGTAAAACCAGGTCAATGGGTGGCAATTGTCGGTGCAGGTGGTTTAGGTCATTTAGCCATTCAATATGCTGTAGCTATGGGCATGAATGTTATTGCTGTAGATACTGGTGATGAGAAGCTCGCACTCGCTAAAAGTCTAGGTGCGCAACACACCATCGACTTTATGAAAGAGAAACCATCAGAGCGTATTAAGACCATCACTAATGGCGGCGTGCATGGCGTTGTATGTACTGCAGTATCGAAGCCTGCATTCCAAGAGGCTTATCACTCCATACGCCGTGGTGGCGCATGCGTTCTTGTTGGTCTTCCTCCTGAAGAGATGCCAATCCCTATCTTTGATACGGTGCTAAATGGTGTCAAAGTGATTGGCTCTATTGTTGGCACACGCAAAGACTTGCAAGAGTGCTTACAATTCGCAGCAGAAGGAAAAGTAAAAGCCATTACCGAAGTTAAACATCTTGAAGATATCAATGACATCTTTGCTGATATGGAGAAAGGTGAAATTAATGGGCGTATCGTGATGGAGTTTGCCTAGCTTTGGCTGTTGATATCTTTTCTATATAGATAGCAAAAAAAGAGCGGCACTTTCATGCTGCTCTTTTGGTCTTTGCTTTTTACTTGGGGTACTTCAGGTGAAGTCTTGGAAAAGTTATTCTTCTATATAGAAGAAAAGATCAGAGCATCCTTGCCCTTCTCTTTACGACAGAATAGTTAGGGGTATATCTAAATGCCGTTATTGTTCGATGACGCATTGAGCTCGTAAGAGTGGAGCATGCTTGCATTCCCAATAGCGTCATCTTCGAGAGGAACTTAGTTCTTCAATACTTTTACGGTGTAGCTACCATCTTTTTGTTGGTATAGACCGTGGATGTCGGTTTCGAAACCTGGGTAATGCGCACCGATCTCACAAAGCATCTCTAGGAAGTCCAGCACAGGGCGAGACTCTTGAGTCACCATTTCACCAGGAAGTACTAGTGGCACACCTGGAGGGTAAGGAAGGATCATGTTCGCACTTACGCGACCAACCATTTCTTCCAGTTTGATTTCTTCTACGTTACCGCGAAGCTCTTCTTGCCATGCTGCGTGTGGTGTTACTTTCATTTCTGGAAGAACATCGAACGCTTTGTACATTAGCTCTGGTAGGTTGTATTTCTTAGTTAGGTCATGAATTGCTTGTGCTAGTTCTTGAACGCGCATGCCTTCATAAAAGCTTGGATCTTCGTTGTATAGCGAAGGTAGGAAGCTCTTGATGGTTAGGTTCAAGTCGTAGCCACGCTTAAATTCAGTTAGACCGCGTAGCAATTGCATTGCTTTTGATTTGTCGATACCGATTGAGAATAGGAACAACAAGTTGTATGGACCTGTTTTCTCTACCACGATGCCGCGCTCGTCTAGGAATTTAGCCACCAGCGAAGCAGGAATACCTGATTCTTCTAGTTCGCCTTCTTTATTCATCCCTGGAGTCAGTAGCGTTACTTTGATTGGGTCAAGATACATGTGGTTATCATCCATGTTCTTGAAGCCGTGCCATGTGTCGCTAGGGTCTAGTTTCCAACATTCTGTGGTATCGATGTTTTCTGGTTGCCATACATCGAAGAACCAGCTGTCGCTTTCTGCTTCTAGACGTTTGATCTCTTTACGGAAGCGGATTGCGCGATCGATAGAGTCTTGCATCAACTTCTTACCAGTGTTGCCGCGCATCATTGCCGCTGCAGTTTCAGTAGAAGCAACAATGCCGTACTGAGGTGAAGTTGAAGTGTGCATCATGAAGGCTTCGTTGAAAGATTCTTTATCAAAGTCACCTTTCACGTGAATCATTGAAGCTTGTGAGAATGCCGCCAACAGTTTGTGTGTTGATTGTGTCTCGTAGAACACTTTGCCTGGCATCGCTTCACCACTCATACCACATTTACCTTCGTAAATTGGGTTGAAGTTAGTGTAAGGCACCCAAGCACTGTCGAAGTGGATGTGTTTACAATCTAGCGACTCTTTGATGAATTGTGTGTTGTACAGCAAGCCATCGTAAGTTGAGTTAGTCACTACTGCGTAAGTTGGTGCTGTTGCACCTGGTGTTTTCGCCACTTTCTCTTCGATTACATCGCGGCTGAATTCGCTTTGTGGGATACCACCAAGGATGCCGTATGCGTTACGAGTTGGGCGGAAGTAGATTGGTGTCACGTCGCTCATCATCATTAGGTGAGTCAGAGATTTGTGACAGTTACGGTCAATCAGTACTGTGCTGCCCGCAGGTGCTGAGTACATGCCAACAATTTTGTTCGATGTAGACGTACCGTTAGTTACGATGTACGAGCTGTCTGCATTGAATGTGCGTGCGATGTATTCTTCTGCATCTTTATGTGGACCTGAGTGGTCTAGTAGAGAACCTAGCTCAGGCATTGAGATTGATACGTCCGCTTTAAATGTGTTTGGACCGTAAAAATCGTAGAAGATGCTACCAGCAGGGCTTTTCTGGAATGCAGTACCGCCCATGTGACCTGGAGTACAGAAGGTGTATTTACCTTCTTCTACGTATTTGAATAACGCTTTAGTGAATGGAGGCATGATGGCATCTTTGTATGCCTCAGTCGCTTGGTTGATTTTGATAGCGATGTCGTCAGCCATACCTAAAGCGTACTCGAAGAAGCTCACGTTTAGACGTAGGTCTGTTAGTGAAATGTCTAGAGTAGACTGTTCGTTAGCAAATGCGTGAACAGGCAGTTTTTCGTTGATTTGGCTGATACGTTCACATAGCTCTAGTGAGTATTTATCCCAGTCGAACAGCACACCGCAAATGCGTGGGTTCATCTCAATCATCTTGATCAAGTCTTTATCATCTACTGGGTAAACCACTTCGTAGCCCGCTTTCTCAAGAGCAGCGTGAAGTTGACGAACTGGCTCTTCTTTAAAGAACACACCCATGTGGTTCAAGATAGCGAATATATTCATTTGGACATCTCCAAGGCGAATGAGGGCGCTCTTTGCCATTTACAGGCAATGAGTAAGGTGAGCGCCGCGTGAATTTGGGTTTTATGGGCTGGCACCTTAGTGCCAGCGTTTTGGGGATTAGTTGCTTGCTTGGGCAGGCATATCGTCAGCGTGCATTTTCACGTACTGAGCAAGACCTGCTTTTTTGCTGTAGAACATCAAGATAACTAGAGACACGATGAAGGTTGCTGTTAGCGTACCGCCCTCTGCACCTGCTAGTGCGATGAAGCAGAACAGACAAGCCACACCAGAGAACAGCATTACGAAGCCGTTGCGTGTTGTCATACCTTCGAAGCGAATCAAGTTAATGCTTGAGTAGAAGTAAGGCAGCATAGTTAGTAGAACTGCGTCAGTCGTTAGTTGGTTGAACAGGTCTGATGCGTGCGCTGTTTTAGAGCTGAAGAACATCAGTACAACCATCAGTGCAGTCATCTTGATTGACGCAAGGATTAGACCTTTCTTAGGCACACCGTTTTTGTCAGTTTCGCCGTAGATTTTAGGGAAGTTGCCGTCGTTTGCTGCGCGTTTACCTGCTTCACCTACTAGCATCATCCAAGAACCTAGCGAAGTGAAACATGCTAGTGCTGTAAATGCTGATACGAATGGTGCTGTCCAGCTACCGAATAGCTCAGTGGTTGCTAGTGCAAATGGCGCACCTGATGCCGCAACTTCTGACGCAGGGAACATGCCGCTGATCATTTGAGTTGATAGGATGTAAATCACACCTGCGATACCAGTACCCAACATAGTTGCTAGTGGTACGGTACGTTTAGGGTTTTCTACCATACCAGTCGATACCGCTGCTGATTCCACACCTACGAATGACCATAGACAGATAAGAACCGCAGTTACTACCGCGTGGCTGTCAGTGCCTGCTGATACGTTCCAGTTTTGGCTGTAAAGCGCAGTATCGAAGTGCGTCCAACCAAATGCGGCTGTACCAACAACTGGGATAAGGATAAGAACTAGACCAAGCGTACATAGACGGCTTACCCAGCTACCACCAAGTAGGTTGACGAAAGTGAAGATCCATACCGATGCAATCGTCGCAATACCTGCTGGGATTGGGTTATTAAGCACAGGGAAGAATACTGAAAGGTAAGAAACACCTGTAATGGCAATAGCCAGGTTACCAATCCAGTTCGCGTGGTAATAAAGAACGCCCGTTTGGAAACCAAATACCGGAGACACTTCGCCAGCATAAGCGATAGGACCACCTTCTTGTGGGTTTTTGGTTGCCAGACGAGCGTAAACGAACGCCAGACTCAGTGCACCGACCAAACAGATCAGCCAACTGAAGATTGAAACAGAGCCTACAGAGGCAAGACTAGAAGGTAATAGTGCAATACCACTACCCATCATGTTACCGGCTACGACACCCGTACAGGCAATAAGGCCGATTTTTTTCGCATTCGATGACATAACATCTCCAAATCTATTCTACTCGAGTCAACATGACTCAAACTGAATGGTTATTAGCGAGATGCTATGAGGAGGAATCTGCTCGACCTCGCTAAATTTCGAAGTGAAGACTACGCCCAAAAACTGGGAAAAAAATAAACTTGGCGTTATCAATAAAACAATTAGCCCATCGGTATAAAGTTGAGATAAACCTTATAAACACAAAAATATAAAACCAATAAATACAGAAGGTTAGCCCAATAACATCAAACGCTCTTATCGGAAACCTAAAAACATCAACCTCAACAAATTTTCCATCAAGCTTATCAACCTCTATCAACATCAAAAGAAACCATGGCTAATTACCCAAACTGTTGACGCCGCTTTTTCCTACCTTTATTGCTCCGTTGACTTACATCAAACTTCCCTCTTCTTTTCCCCTCGTTCTGCATAGATACCAACGTAAGTACACATAAACAACAGTGTGGTTGTGACAGACAATAAGTACACAAACCAAAGGTAGAGCAATGGGAAAAAAAGGTAGCTCTAGCAAAAACTCGATAAGAGCCGCTCATTAATAAACACAAGCAAAATACAAAGATGGTGAGATAGAAGATAGAAGATAGAAGATAGAAGATAGAAGATAGAAGATAGAATGAAAAGCCTACCACCCCCTGTAAAGCAAGCTCTATTCAAAAAGCAAGAAGATAGCGATTTAATAACGTAGAGACAAAAAAGCCCCTCACCGAAGTGAAGGGCTAAGTGTCTCTGATTGATAAAAGAGGGCTTACTACAACATACGAACCACAGAAGGGTGCACTGCTCGATACATGGCGTAATCAATCGCCTTCATATTGCTTGGAAAGACCAAGTTTTCGCATAGCAAATAGGTCTCTACAGATGTATCTATATAGAAGGCTTCACTGTAAGACTCACTTGCCCAATCCAAATCACCATCCAATTCCGCGTGCTTGCCTCTAATGACATAAGACAGAACTGAGTCTCGAACCTCGAGAGCTTGATTCAAATGCTGCTTAGCCAAATCGATGTCACCTGCAATGGTCTCATGCAGCGCTAACGCTTCATAAATACGTGGCTGAATTGGTCCCACCATCATCTTTGAATTGGTTTCCAATTTCTCACTCAACTGCTGAACTCTGCCTTTTCTCAGCTCCAATGCAGGATCAAGCGCCTTTTGCACATGATAGGCAATCAACAGCTCAGCTTGTACATAAGCGTTATCCGGTTCAATCTCGAGAATTCTCTCCATCAAGTCGATACCGTGCTGGAATTGATTCGCATCCGACACATTCAAGTAGTGGTTTGCCTCAACAAACAGCTCCAATGCGTCTGGGTTCATTGGCATACCCGCCACCAGCACCTTGGATTTTAATTTTGCATCTGGCACTTTTAGTGCGCGCATCAAATCTAGAGAGGCTTGCTGCATAACCGACTTCAAATGGCTATTGGTTAACGCGTATTGGCGGCTGAACAAAACCTTTTCGGAGGAGTTATTGCGATATTCCACCTCAAGGAAGCTGCCACCGTCGTTTTCTTTAACACGTACCACCACAGACTTACCCGGTACAATACCAGTAGTAAAGGTCGCCTTTTTCAACATGACTCGATAATCACTGACTTGAGCCACATCTGCCATCAACTTCTGTGCAAACCCGTCGGCTAAGTCATAGCTACGACCTTCTTTGCTGAAGTTATCCTGAAACTTGAATTCGATAAGGTGAGTATCAATGGCTTGTGTAATGCGCACTTCAGATTGCTTATAGGTAAACACCCCCATCACCACGACCAAAATACTGATCCAAATGAAGTTCATGAAACCTAATCGCCAAGGGCTGATTTTATTCGGCTTGCGCGGTGCTTTTTTCTCTTTTGACATCTCGCATACAGCGCGAGTTAACGGACCTGCCGGAAATGCAATCGTAGAAGTTGAGATTTCTGATTGTTCTTCTTCGATTTCTTCTACGATCGGAGCAAGAATCTCTGTATCACAATGACGGCGAGCGAGGAATTCCTCGTGCGTCATCGGCGTCACATTTGCTACCAACTTGTAACCACGTTTAGGCACAGTGATCACGTAGCTGGTGTTTTCTTCTCGACCGTCGCGCAGCAGTTTACGCAGTTCAAAAATGGATTGCGTCACAACTTGGTCAGTCACAATCGCACCCGCCCAAACGTATTGGATCAGCTCTTCGCGGTTGAATACTTCACTAGCGTGCTCTGCAAGAAAATGCAGCAAATTAATTAAGCGTGGCTCAACGGTAACTTCCCTGTCTTGTCGATACAGCTTATTTTCATCAACGCTCAAAACCCAGTCATTGATTTGAAAATAGACTCCAACCATGTATGAAAACTCTCGTATCTAATAGACAGCGTCGCTTTAGGAATAGATAGGACTACACATTCTTACAGTCGACTAAAGCCGAGATTATAGGTGGGAAAACGGCTTGAACCTAGAAAAGCAAGCCGCCAAAAATGCAAACTTAAATTAAGTAGCACGCTACTCAAGGGCTGCGAGGATAGAACAGTGGCTGGCATCGTCATTGTTATGCCCACAGCAAGCGTCGTTGATCTTCTTTAATGCGGTGCGAATCTTTGTCAGTTCCGCTATTTTTTCATCAATTAAAGTTAACTTTGCAGAAGTGATAGCTTTTACTTCTGCACAGCTGTGTTCTGTCGCTTCTAATTTGATTTCTAGAAGCTCTTTTATTTCCTCTAAACTTAAGCCAAGCTCTTTCGCTTTGAGAATGAAGCGTACCTGTTTTTGGTTTTCTTCGTTGTATAAGCGATAGCCCGATTCACTTCGTCCTGCGGGCTGGATCAGTGTATTTTTTTCGTAGAAACGTAATGTATCGGCAGTCACACCACAGCGTTTCGCCAGTTCACCTATCTGAAACATAACTTTCCTTATTAACTATCTCGTTACTTTTAAAGCCAAAGATCGAGTTTTTTGCAATTATTTTTGAGATGCCAAACGATTGCGCGAGCTTTTTTGTAATAAATTGGTTAGAATACGCGCCATCAAATAGTGGAGACTGTTTTCTAAGCATGAAAACACCTGAAAAGGTCTTTACCAAAACTGGCCAATATTTTACCCCATGAGGTAAAAACAAGTTCATTTTTGGCAAACATCTTTAACTCCGTGAATTTGAGGAAAATGGAAGCATGAACAACGCTCGTCCTATTCGCCGTGCGCTTATCAGCGTATCAGACAAAACAGGTATTGTTGAGTTTGCACAAGCTCTTGCTGAGCGCGGTGTCGATATCCTATCTACTGGTGGTACGGCTCGTCTACTTGCTGAGCAAGGCATTGCAGTAACCGAAGTCTCTGACTACACTGGTTTCCCAGAAATGATGGACGGTCGCGTTAAGACGCTTCACCCAAAAGTTCACGGTGGTGTACTGGGTCGCCGTGGTCAAGATGATGACGTGATGGAAAAACACGGCATCAACCCTATCGATATGGTTGTTGTTAACCTATACCCATTCGCAGAAACCGTAGCAAAAGAGGGTTGTACTCTAGCTGACGCAGTTGAAAACATCGATATCGGCGGTCCAACTATGGTTCGCTCTGCTGCGAAAAACCACAAAGACGTGACTATCGTCGTTAACGCAGGTGATTACCAGCGCGTAATCGCAGAGATGGATGCAAACGACAAATCCCTTACTCTAGATACCCGTTTCGACCTTGCTATCGCAGCATTTGAGCACACTGCGGCTTACGATGGCATGATCGCAAACTACTTCGGCACTATGGTTCCATCTTACGGTGAGAACAAAGAAGGTGATGAACCTTCTCCTGAAAACAAGAGCAAATTCCCTCGAACATTCAACCAACAGTTCGAGAAAAAACAAGATATGCGCTACGGTGAGAATAGCCACCAAGCAGCTGCTTTTTACGTAGAAGCAAACCCACAAGAGGCGTCTGTTTCTACTGCTCGCCAAATCCAAGGTAAAGCCCTTTCTTACAACAACATCGCAGACACAGATGCAGCACTTGAGTGTGTGAAAGAGTTCAACGAACCAGCATGTGTGATCGTAAAACACGCGAACCCATGTGGTGTGGCTCTAGGTAAAGACATCCTAGAAGCGTACAACCGCGCTTACCAAACTGACCCAACATCTGCATTCGGCGGCATCATTGCATTCAACCAAGAGCTAGATGCTGAAACAGCAACCGCTATTGTTGAACGTCAATTCGTTGAAGTCATCATCGCACCTTGTGTTTCTGCTGAAGCGATTGAAGTGGTTGCAGCGAAGAAGAACGTGCGCCTGCTTGAGTGTGGCGAATGGTCAACGAAGACAACGGGCTTTGACGTGAAACGCGTGAATGGCGGTCTACTGGTTCAAGACCGTGACCAAGGCATGGTAAGCCTAGATGACCTGAAAGTGGTTTCTAAGCGCCAGCCAACAGAAGAAGAGCTGAAAGATGCACTGTTCTGCTGGAAAGTAGCGAAATACGTGAAATCTAACGCGATTGTTTACGCGAAAGGTGACATGACCATCGGCGTAGGCGCAGGTCAAATGAGCCGCGTTTACTCAGCGAAAATTGCGGGAATCAAAGCAGCAGACGAAGGTCTAGAAGTCGCAGGTAGCGTAATGGCATCTGATGCGTTCTTCCCATTCCGTGATGGTATCGATGCAGCAGCAGAAGCTGGCATCAAGTGTGTGATTCAACCTGGCGGCTCGATGCGCGATGACGAAGTTATCGCAGCAGCAGACGAACACGGCATGGCAATGATCTTTACAGGTATGCGTCACTTCCGCCACTAGAAAGAAAAGATGCGAGAGCGCTTCGCTACTGGATACAAGAGCGTTGCGCTCCGAGATGAGCAACACTTTCCTTTCGTGTTGCTCAAACATTTTCTAGTTCTACTACTATCAATTTTGATTGAAGGTTTAAAACATGAATGTACTTATCATTGGTTCAGGCGGTCGTGAACACGCACTAGGTTGGAAAGCGGCGCAAAACCCAAATGTTGAGACTATCTTCGTTGCTCCGGGTAACGCAGGCACAGCACTAGAGCCTAAACTAGAGAACGTAAATATCGCAGTAGAAGACATCGCAGGTCTGGTTGCATTCGCAAAAGAGAAAGCCATTGAGCTGACCATCGTTGGTCCTGAAGCACCATTGGTTATCGGTGTTGTGGATGCTTTCCGAGAAGCAGGTCTGCCGATCTTTGGTCCAACACAAGCAGCAGCGCAGCTTGAAGGCTCTAAAGCGTTTACTAAAGACTTTCTTGCTCGTCACCAAATCCCGACGGGAGCATACGCAAACTTCACTGAAATCGAGCCTGCACTCGCTTACGTACGTGAACAAGGTGCACCAATTGTAGTCAAAGCTGATGGTCTTGCCGCTGGCAAAGGCGTGATTGTGGCAATGACACTAGAAGAAGCTGAAGACGCCATCAAGGATATGCTAGCGGGTAATGCATTTGGTGATGCTGGCAGTCGTGTGGTTATCGAAGAATTCCTAGATGGGGAAGAAGCAAGCTTCATCGTGATGGTGGATGGTGAGAACGTTTTGCCAATGGCCACCAGCCAAGACCACAAACGCGTAGGCGACAAAGATACCGGTCCAAACACAGGCGGCATGGGCGCTTATTCTCCTGCTCCAGTGGTAACACCTGAAATTCATAACCGCATCATGGAAGAAGTGATTTACCCAACAGTGCGTGGGATGGCTTCAGAAGGCAACCCTTACACAGGTTTCCTATACGCGGGTTTAATGATCGATAAAGACGGTACGCCGAAAGTGATCGAGTACAACTGCCGCTTTGGTGATCCAGAAACACAACCGATCATGATGCGCATGGAATCGGATCTTGTTGATCTATGTCTGGCTGCTATTGATGCCAAACTGGATCAAGTGGAATCAAAATGGGATCCACGAGCATCGATTGGTATTGTGTTAGCCGCCGGAGGCTATCCTGCTGCGTACAACAAGGGCGACATTATCTCAGGTCTTCCACAAGTTGAAATTGAAGGTGAGAAGGTCTTCCACGCAGGTACACACAACAAAGACGGCGACATTGTGACAAACGGCGGCCGTGTACTTTGTGCAACAGCACTTGGTAACAGCGTATCAGAAGCACAGCAACGCGCTTATGAACTTTCAAAACAGATCAGTTGGGATGGCATGTTCCATCGCAACGATATCGGCTACCGTGCAATCGCACGTGAGCAAGAAAAATAAAAACAACTTCAGTTGGCTAAAAAGACAAAAGGCGCATTAAGCGCCTTTTTTATTCATGTGACTCCACTAGCATGAAGCTAAGCTCAGAACTTACTCAGAGATCAGCTTTGGTCGTGGGATACAATCAAAGTTGTCATCATTAAGCATCAACAATTCGTCAACAGTTGCTGTATTACGTGACTCTTTGCCGATAAATGCAATGTAGCTATCTACCGATGCCAATCTATCAATCACAAACTTAGGTAAAGTCTGGTTAAATTCTAGCGTCGCGAACTCACGTCCTTTGCAGGTTTCGAACGTCTCGCCATCCCAATAGCCCTGAATTAAACTCTGACCTTCGCGAGATTGACTCTTGATCGAAGCAACCACATCATTCGCTTCTGTCTTGTAACGCTCTAGCTGATCACGTCGTAAAGGCAGCACTTTCCCGTTCACACGGTATTGCTGATAGATCGCATCGCCATCTTTATTGAATCGAATGTGGATTTGAAAAGGCACCAATCCTTGTTTTGTATCGAGTTGCTCACCTTTTCGAATCAACTCTCTTAGCTCACCATCGTCC
Source organism: Vibrio sp. L85 (assembly GCF_963871815.1). Classification (NCBI taxonomy): domain Bacteria; kingdom Pseudomonadati; phylum Pseudomonadota; class Gammaproteobacteria; order Vibrionales; family Vibrionaceae; genus Vibrio; species Vibrio sp. L85. Next base: position 8,630 of record NZ_CAWMYL010000136.1, on the reverse strand, counting down.
CAGCGATAATCACTCTGATACGAGCCGGAATCACCCATAGCTACGTAGTCTGCAGCCGTACTAACGCGTGTCAAACGTTCTGTCATCCAATACAAACTGGTGGCATCACCCATGATTTTCCCGCCAGAGAAATGGGTAAATTGGTCAAGGTTTGGGGTTTCAACAGAAGAACAGCCAACAAGAGCGAGGCTTGATAAAAGGAGTGAAGTGAGTAGATGTTTTTTCATGAAATTGCACCGAGGCAGGATACCTCGGTGCATTTTAACTTAGTTTACTGATTCTTTCAGCGCTTTACCTGCTACGAATGCTGGTACGTTAGCTGCTGCGATTTGAATCTCGTCACCAGTCTTAGGGTTACGACCAGTACGTGCAGCGCGGTGGTTTACTTTGAATGTACCAAAACCAATTAGTTGAACTTGGTCACCCTCTTTAAGAGCGCCAGTAACACCCTCAAGAGTTGCTTCAAGAGCAGCTTTAGCTTGTGCTTTAGATAGGTCTGCTTTCTCTGCAATAAAGTCGATTAATTGGGTCTTGTTCATTAGGTTTCCCTTCTCATATGTTATCGAATTCATCTCACTCTAAAACATAAATGCCCCATCTGGCAAAGGTTTGTAAGCGATCTTTCGATTTTCTGACGTAGTTTTAGCCATAATATGAGTAATAACTCACAATTTGTTACTACTTGTACGGGCAAAGCGCTTGCTTTCTAATGCAATTAGAACGATTTATAGGGCGCTTTTGCGGTTATAATCGCTTAAAATCCCGACTATCACATTACATTCAAGGGCAACTATGCTGCTGTTATCCATTTATATCTCTATTGCTATCGGCATTTCGTTTATCTGTTCGGTACTGGAGGCGGTACTTCTTAGTATCAGTCCGAGCTACATTGCGCAGCTCAAACAACAGGGGCACCCTGCTTCTGCTCAGTTAGAAAAACTGAAAGCAGACATCGACCGACCACTGGCTTCGATCCTGACCCTGAACACCATTGCTCACACTATCGGTGCAGCAACGGCAGGTGCACAAGCGGCGGTAGTGTTCGGTAGCGAAGCACTAGGTATCTTCTCTGCGGTACTGACACTGGCGATTCTTGTTCTATCAGAAATTGTACCTAAGACGATTGGTGCAACTTACTGGCGCCAACTTGCACCATCTGCGGCGGTATCGCTGCGCTGGATGGTATGGGCACTAACGCCATTCGTATGGTTCTCTGAGCAAATCACTAAGCGCCTAGCTCGTAACCACGAAGCACCGAAGATGCGCGATGAGTTATCTGCTATGGCCATTCTGGCAAAAGAGAGCGGAGAGTTCGCAGAAGGCGAATCAAAGATCCTGAGCAACCTACTGGGCATTCAAGACGTGCCAGTAACACAAGTCATGACACCGCGTCCGGTCGTATTCCGCGTAGACGCAACCATGACCATCAACGACTTCCTAGAGAAGCATAAAGAGACGCCTTTCTCTCGCCCACTGGTTTACAGCGAACAGAAAGATAACATCATTGGTTTTGTGCACCGTCTAGAGCTGTTCAAGCTGCAACAATCGGGCAGTGGTCAAAAACAACTCGGTTCGGTCATGCGTCCAATCCAAGTGGTACTGAACAACACAGCTCTACCAAAAGTGTTTGACCAAATGATGACTCACCGTCTGCAGCTAGCGCTTGTGGTTGACGAATACGGCACAGTACAAGGCTTGGTAACGCTAGAAGACATCTTTGAGCACCTATTGGGTGAAGAGATCATCGATGAAGCGGATAAGAGCACAGACATGCAAGAACTGGCTTACCAACGCTGGGAAAGCTGGAAAGAAAAGCACGGCGTAATTGAAAGCCGCGATGACGATGAAGAAGAGGAAGGGCTGGAGAAACAGGACAAAGAGCCAGAAGCTCAAGAGCCAACGAAGCCAGAATCTAAAGAATCGTAATCAGTACTGGGCATAACAGCCCATATGCAAAAATAAAAAGGCATCCAATTTGGATGCCTTTGTTCTGTCTATTCAATAATTAAAGTGTGATGCCGATATTGCTCACGGCGTCTTCACGTAGCTCTTCACGCAAATCTTTAATCAAGCAGATGTCGCGTTCCACCGCTTCACGCAGTGGACGGAAGATCGCCCATTGAACATCCCACTCTTCACATACGGCTTCATTTTCTTTTTGATTGTCGTTGGTGATTGGCTCCGCACCTTGTGCTTGTTCTAGGTCAGCAACGGTTTTTACCGACTGTTGGCTCACTTTAAGCATTGAGTCGAAAAGGTAGTCGCGATCCAACAGGCCATGCAACAATGTCGACAGGCTCTGACACGCGTCCATCGCTGGGTAAACACCGTAAAAATCGAATTCATCCGCACTTGGGAACAACTCTTCTAACTTCTCTAATTGACGTTCGAAGTTAATTTTCGCGTTCTTAACCGTCAGAATTTCCCATACACTATCAAGAATCGCTCGGTAAGCACGTGGCTCAGCAAATTCTGTATTCTCACAAAACATCGCATAGTTTGGATACATGCGTTCACACAGACACGCCATGAAGGTAATTTGTTGCCAAGGTTCTAGTTTTTCCAAACGAACCTGAAGAGGATTCTTAAGCATAGTCACTCAATCATTGAAGAAAAAAACAGCGAAAGTGTACTTGATTCATCACAGGGAAAAAAGTTAATGCAGCATCCAAATCAGATTTTCCTGCTCTCAGAGCATCGCGACACCTACGAAACGTTACTGGCAGAGAAAAATCTGCCCGATCTTTGCCTCACCGACCAACCTGAAGAAGCTCAGATCGTACTGGCGGATCCACCATTACTATCACAAAGGTTAGACGAGTTTTCACAGCTTGAGTGGGTGCAATCCACATTTGCTGGTGTGAATGCCTTAATGTCACCAAATCTACGCCAGGATTACACTTTAACCAACGTACGCGGCATTTTCGGACCATTAATTGCCGAGTACGTAATTGGCTACTGCATTGCTCACTTCCGCCACTTTATGCAATACCACCAGCAACAGCAGAACAAGCAGTGGCAACCGCATCTGTACACCTCGCTGCAAAGCAAAACTATGGTGATTGTTGGTACAGGCAGTATTGGTAGCTACTTGGGGAATGCAGCGCAATTGATGGGAATAAAGACTATCGGAGTGAATCGTACCGGGATTCCAACCTCTGGCGGTGAATTTGCTCAAACCTATCACATCAATGAACTAGCAAGCGCTTTTCACCAAGCGGATATTGTTGTGAATACGCTACCGAGCACACCGGATACGCAGCACTTACTCAATAGTGAAGTGTTAAGCCACCTTAATCAGGCACTGTTATTTAATGTCGGAAGAGGTGATGTGATTGATGATGTAGGTCTATTGCTCGCGCTCAAGAATCGCTGGGTGGAACATGCTTTTCTCGATGTATTTGAACAAGAACCACTCTCGCCGCAACATCCGTTTTGGAAACTTCCGCAGGTAACCATCACACCCCACATCGCAGCATTGAGTTTCCCTGAGCAAGTGGTCGACATTTTTGCAGATAACTACTTGAGTTGGCGAGACGGTTTCTCTCTTAATAATCAGGTCGATTTCGATAAAGGGTATTAACCATCTTATGTCTTTAGAAACATTGCTAAAGCAAGTACGTGCCTGCCAGATCTGTGCAGACGATTTACCTTTGGGTGCAAACCCTATCGTACAAGCCGCAAAAGACGCACGCATTCTAATCATCGGACAAGCGCCGGGAACGCGCGTACACAAAACCTCGATACCTTGGAACGATCCAAGCGGCGATCGGTTACGCCAATGGCTCGATATCGACAAATACATTTTCTACGACCCAAACAAAATTGCCATTGTCCCAATGGGCTTCTGTTATCCAGGTAAAGGAAACTCAGGTGATCTACCACCTCGTAAAGAATGTGCGCCAGCTTGGCATAAACAGATTCTTGAGCAGTTGCCCAATATAGAGCTGACGCTACTGATTGGTCAGTACTCACAGCAGTACTATCTCACCAACAAACCAAAGACGCTCACGCAAACTGTTCAGCAATGGCAGGATTGGGAACCTGACTTTATTCCACTTCCCCACCCTTCTCCACGCAACACATTGTGGTTAAAGAAGAACCCTTGGTTTGAATCTGACGTCGTGCCATATCTTAAAAAACGCGTTCATTCGATGCTTTAGGTTACCCATGATCTAATTGCTTGTTTATCTGTACAAGAAAACTAGAACATAAACCCCGCAATCATAAACATTTGTTTATATTAAACTTTAATGTCTAACGTGCAGCTAGAATAGTAATTAGATCATGGCAGACCAAATACTATCAGAGCTGTACTATCTTGAATTTCAGGTAAAAAAATACCGGCACTGATTGCCGGTATTTAATTTCAAAAAGTCGAAGTTACTTGTGGTATGGCTTAGATAGCTCGTGTACCGCTTCCACAAACACACCTGCGTTTTCTGGCGGCACATCCAAGTGGATACCGTGACCTAGGTTGAACACGTGACCAGTACCTGCATCGCCAAAGCCTTCTAGAATACCCGCGACTTCTTCACGGATACGCTCTGGTGAAGCGTAAAGCATTGATGGGTCCATGTTACCTTGTAGAGCCACTTTATCACCGATACGCGCTTTCGCGTCTGCGATGTTGATTGTCCAGTCTAGACCTACCGCATCGCAGCCCGTTGCTGCGATTTGCTCAAGCCACATACCACCGTTCTTAGTGAACAGCGTTACTGGTACACGGCGACCGTCGTTTTCACGAATCAGACCATCTACAATCTTGTGCATGTATTGCAGAGAGAACAGGTTGTAGTCACGAGGTGTCAGTACACCACCCCATGTATCAAATACCATCACCGATTGTGCACCCGCTTTAATTTGCGCGTTTAGGTACTCGATAACGCTGTCTGCTAGCTTATCTAGAAGTAGATGCAGAGTTTGTGGTTCTGCGTACATCATCTTCTTGATCTTGGTGAACGCTTTCGAGCTGCCGCCTTCAACCATGTAAGTCGCCAGTGTCCATGGGCTACCAGAGAAACCAATCAGTGGAACGTCACCATTCAAGTCTTTGCGGATTTGACGCACTGCGTTCATTACGTATTGCAGTTCGCCTTCTGGATCCGGCAGACCGATCTTTTCAACGTCTGCTTTGCAAGTGATTGGTTTATCGAAAACCGGACCTTCACCAGCAGCAAAACGAAGTTCTAAGCCCATTGCATCTGGGATAGTTAGGATGTCAGAGAACAAGATCGCTGCATCAAGAGGAAAACGGCGTAGTGGTTGAAGCGTTACTTCTGACGCCAACTCCGCGTTTTTACACAAAGACATGAAATCGCCCGCTTGCGCACGAGTTGCTTTGTATTCTGGTAGGTAACGACCTGCCTGACGCATCATCCATACTGGCGTGTAATCTACTGGCTCTTTTAAAAGGGCACGCAGATAACGATCATTTTTTAATTCAGTCATTCCGTAATTCCAATTGTTAGGCTTTCTTTGAAAGGGGGTATTCTATCACTGATTTAAGGCTAATAGCTGTGTGCTTTGCAACCTGGATCAAGTTATTAACTTTTAAATCAGTGCTTAATTTGCACCCAATCGGTATCAGTGTTAAAAATTTGTTCGCTAGCGAAAACTACAATTATAAACTGAGTACCCGGTACTCAGCATCTCATAACGACATCTTACTTACCCCCTCCCTCTCGGAGGGTTTTTTTTTATCTATTTTTCAATGAATTAAAAAAGCCACCTTACGGTGGCTTCATATTTCATAATCATGATTGGCAAACTTTTTTCATGACCCCTTTTACATATCCTTTGGATAGGTAAGTCGGACACAAGGTCTCCCGCACCGATTGCGAGTCAATAATGTAATTCTCAAAGTTTGTTAGTGCCGTGTTAGCACACCCATTTGTTGCGACTTCTTTTGCCAATGCAAACTGAGAATTACTCGGTCGATCAAGCGTATACAACAGCGCATTCGAGACCTTTTCATCTGCACAGTATTCCGGAGACTGCTTGACTGCCGCGGCATAGAATGGAATCGCGAGAGATTTAGAGACATTTTGGAACACCTTAGTCCCTTCTTCAAAACTTACGTTACCCGCAGGAGAGAGTTCGGCGAGCAGTTGTCCGTAGCTCTCTACACACCCTTCCATCGAATACTTGATACAAGATTGCGCTGCCGGAACTATGGCTTTTGCAAAGCTTTGAGTAAAATCACTGGATTGAGACAGAAACGCATACTCAGTGAGTAGCTGCTGCCCTAAACCAATAGCGCTATCAGCGGCTCCGGAAGAAACGTAACTATTGAAAGCTCCTGTTGCAGCATCTGCCACCAGTCCTTGCCAAGCATCATCTCGCTTTGATGGACGAATATCATTGGCATGATAGAGCAGCTCATTCCAGCTTTGTGCTTTATGAAGAGCGGTTAAATCTTCCATAGAGTAACGCTCTTCAGCGACCGCAGAAAAGCTTGAAGCCATGGCAACTAAGGGGAAGAGTATTTTTTTCATTACCTTAGTTCCACGCTTGCTTGAGATATTTCAGCGTTGAAGAGTCGTAAGCCGCGTTCGGGTTCAAAGCGACTTTAAGCACACTGCCACCATCATCAAGAGAGAAACCTGCTTTACGCGCCTTCACAGAGTCTTGACCAACAAATTGGATTTGTTGAACTTTTTGGAACTCTTCTTTATAAAGTGCGGCATGTTCAGTCGTCGTGCATAGCTTAACCATATCATCGTAGATATAGTTGATTAAGCCACCCAGCCAACCTGTGGTTTTTACTTTGTCTAAACGAGCTTCAGCAAAGTCGTAGTCATCCCACGCAGCCCAGTCAAAGTTTGTTTCAAGAACTTCATTGCCACAAGCGGTTTGCACTTTTGCGACGTTTTCCGTCATTGTATTTTCGGTCAACATACGCTTCGCTTTCACTTCAATACTTGCCTGTGCCGAAACACTTACCAAAGAAAAAGACGCAATACCTAGCCATAACGCTGATCTGTATTTCATTAGACATACTCCTTTATTAATCATTGTGTCATTACAGAATGCTGTGCTAGGTCAGTCTAACAACCCCCTTTGTCTCAAAAGTGATTCTACATTTTCCTTTAATCACTTTACGAGTCGGCTCTCAAGCCTGCTGAATATCACTAATTGTTTGCTCAATTAATGCTCTTGCGATTGTCCCTTTTGGGGCTACTGGCGGCATATCATCAACGCCAAACCATTGAGCATCAGACAGCTCGGTGTAATCAGGATTCAATTCACCAGACTCGTAATCCGCAAGAAATGCCATCATCATGCTGGATGGAAAGGCCCATGGTTGGCTGCCAAAATAGCGAATATTTTGAACGTGTACGCCGGTCTCTTCGTGCACCTCGCGTGTCACACACTCCTCCAAGGTTTCACCCACCTCTAAAAAGCCCGCTATTACAGTATACATGCCATTTCGATGGCGAGGGTGCTGAGCTAGCAAGATTTGGTTGTCTTTACGCACAGCGACAATGATGCATGGGAAAATACGCGGATAATGCAAAGTACGGCACTCACCACACTGCATTGCCAATTGATTGTTATTGAGGAAATTGCGACCACCGCATTGCGGACAAAAACGCAGGCTTTGTGTCATATGACCATACTGAATGGCTTTACTGATCAAAAGAAAAAGGGAGTCTGAGAAATGGAGACAATCACGCAAAGATACAAGCTCTAAATCGTGGTCTAAATCCGACAGGTTTACCCACATCACCGGGACATCTTGGTATTCACCTATCTGCCTTGCACTCGCTTCTGGCAGTGAGAACTGCTCTGCGTTGCCAAATGGGATAGCACCATCCACCAGCCAAACATCGCTTCCTGAGACAACACACCAATAGGCGTTTTTCGTACGGTTAACTTCACCTTTTCTTAACATTACAGCGTCCCTTTGCTTGAAGTTCATTCATTTTACTGGCAATCTAATTTCATACCAGAGTTTGTCGTTCGCTAAATTTGCAACTATAAATTCTAGTAAGGACAAGAGTTTGTAATCACTTTACTAACTTTGCTTTGCAAAGGATACGTTCGCCAACGGGCGATCAGATCATGAGGGCATGGTCATGCTAAAAAAATTCAAACAAACACAAGACCAATGGGGCGGCTCCAATGACGTTATTGACCATTGGCTGGAAACGAGACAATCTCTGATTGTCGAATATTGTAAGCTTGCAGCACTGCAACCTTGTTCGAAATCCAACGTCGTTGAACTCCCTTCCCCTGACGAACTTCAGCACTTCTGCCAACACCTTGTGGATTATATCTCTGAAGGTCATTTTAAAATCTACGATATGGTGATGGATAAGTGGAAAGCCACTGGCTTTGTTGCTACTGATGAAATTAACCAAACTTACGCGAAGATCGTCCTCACTACTGAGCCGTTGTTGAACTTTACCGACAAATATTCTGATGTTTCAGCCGAAGATGAACTGGCTGATTTTGACGAAGATATGTCTTTGATTGGGGAAATCATTGAAACACGCTTCGCGGTAGAAGACCACTTGATTCAGTTGATTGCCGACAGTTTAGCGATGCCGCCTGGCGCATAGCGAGAAGCGAGAAGTGAGAAGCGAGAAGCGAGAAGCGAGAAGCGAGAAGCGAGAAGCGAGAAG
>NZ_CAWMYL010000135.1:0-221 GCF_963871815.1 Vibrio sp. L85 | reverse complement strand
AGTACAACCGTTCACGGCAAAGCCTCAGAACTAGGGCAGCGTGTCACCGTTAATGAAACGGGCATTTTGCTGATTGGTAAAGATACCATCAAAGATAAGCAAAAGGTCTTTCCTCACCTGTTGATCCAAGCTGACCCTGTGTACGCCGCTGATAGTGGCAGAACCAATAAAGGCATTGTGAGTGATTTATACCTTCACAGTGGCGATGTCGCGATTATTGG
>NZ_CAWMYL010000134.1:0-380 GCF_963871815.1 Vibrio sp. L85 | reverse complement strand
TCTTTGATACCAACGATAGCAACTTCGTCACCTACGTTTAGGATACCACGCTCGATACGGCCAGTTACTACTGTACCACGACCTTGGATTGAGAATACGTCTTCGATAGGCATTAGGAATGGCATATCTACTGCACGCTCTGGCTCAGGGATGTATGAATCTAGCGCTTCTGCTAGTTCAACAATCTTAGCTTCCCATTGCTCTTCGCCGTTTAGTGCGCCTAGAGCAGAACCTTGGATAACTGGTAGGTCATCACCTGGGAAGTCGTACTCAGATAGAAGTTCACGAACTTCCATTTCTACTAGTTCTAGTAGCTCTTCATCGTCAACCATGTCACATTTGTTCATGAATACGATGATGTATGGGATACCAACCTGACG
>NZ_CAWMYL010000133.1:0-353 GCF_963871815.1 Vibrio sp. L85 | reverse complement strand
AAGGCGTTGACCATGGCCTATGAGAGCCGTGGAAAGCCGTCAGATGTCATGTTCCACTCGGATCAAGGTTGCCACTATACGAGTAAGAAGTATCGTCAGTTACTATGGAGATATCGAATTACTCAAAGTATGAGTCGTCGTGGGAACTGTTGGGATAACAGTCCTATGGAGCGAGTGTTCAGAAGCTTGAAGACGGAATGGGTACCAAAGAATGGCTATAGAAGTTTTACTGAGGCGAACCAAGCAGTAACAGATTATCTGGTAGGTTATTACAACCAGCATCGTCCACATCAATATAATGGTGGATTAACACCAAATGAATCAGAACGACAGTTCTGGTTTCCTTATAAAAC
>NZ_CAWMYL010000132.1:0-1235 GCF_963871815.1 Vibrio sp. L85 | reverse complement strand
GTACGCTCGTATCAGGTTTCAGCGCGTCGCCATAGCGTTTAAAGTCTTTCTCTAGCCCTTTCAGCACTTCGCCCGCTTCTACCGCTGCTTGCTCTGCATTAAACAGACCGGAGACAATTTGATCCGCGTACTGACCCATCAAGCGGTTGCTCGCTTCGTGGCCATAGAAGGTTTGTTCACCCGTGACGTTGTAGCCAGCAATCGCGAGTTTAGCTCGTAGCTTCTCGCCTTCTTCGCCTAAGCCTTCGTTGTCCGTTAGCAGCAGAATCGGCGTCTCTTTTGGCAAGCCTTTTAGGTTCTTCTCCACTGAGAATTGGCCGTTAACCGCTTTCGCGATAGCCCCCACAATGCCCGCAGGATTGGCCACTTCATGAGCGGTGATGGCTTTGGTCATGCTTGGCATAGGACGGTCAAGCAATAAGCCAGACACCGCTTGGCCGTTTTGCGCGGCATAACGTGCTAAATCTGCGGCAATTGGACCACCCATTGAGTAGCCGTGAATGATGATATTGCTTGGGTCAATACCCTTGTCGTTCACTAGGTAGTTGAACATGGTGCGAGCGTCTTGGTACAAGCCTTTTTCGCTTGGTCCGCCGTCGCTTTCACCATAGCCACGCAGGTTGACTGCGAGCATGTCGATACCTTGTTTCTGGTAGTGGTTGCGAATCTCGCTCGCTTGCTCTTCAGCAGAAGAACCAGAACCGTGCAGGAACAACACGACTTTGCCGCTTGTCGCGCTTGTTTCACCTTCGCTTGAAGCCGCTCCCTGATGGTAATGCCCCGTTAGACGGCCCGCTTCCCCTTTGAGGGTGACTTTCTGCGATTCTCCATTTTCTACCGCATGGTCAAGTAGGGTTTGCGTGATTTCGCCAATCTTACGACGCGCGTCTTTCTCACCGTATAACTCATTATTGAGGAATCGAGTCAGTGGGCTAAGAGATTCTTTATCGCGCGGTGGCGTGCCATCATTTTCAATCGCCACGTTTTCTTTGTGCTTCTCATTACCTGACAAGGCATCAAGGACATCAGTGACTTCCGGTTTGTTGATTGGCGTTGCATCAAACACAGGCAAATCTAGGATCCCCTGCATGGTGGTATTATCACCAAAGGTTGGCTTGTAGCTTGCTAACGTGTTGCCATCCATTACCACTACGCGATTGAAGATCGCTTCACCTGCGTCGTTTTTACCCAGCTTATAGCTTTGAGCCATGTTCAGATCGGACTTGCCGAAGAAA
>NZ_CAWMYL010000131.1:0-219 GCF_963871815.1 Vibrio sp. L85 | reverse complement strand
CAGAAAAGTTAGCGTCTATTAAGGGATAAAAGCCTCATTTTTAGTAAAGATACATGGTGATATTCGTTGAATACCTAAAGTGTCCATACTTACAAGTTTGAGAAAAAGCATAACGCCCTGTTAAGGGGTGAGCAACGCAATATCGAAGCCACCGCACACCACCTTAATCATTTAAACCAACGCATAGTGAAAGTGCCACGCGTTGCGAATCCCTCTTGA
>NZ_CAWMYL010000130.1:0-407 GCF_963871815.1 Vibrio sp. L85 | reverse complement strand
TTAAACCAACGCATAGTGAAAGTGCCACGCGTTGCGAATCCCTCTTGAACAGTTTGTTATGCTTGTTCTATCAGTAGGCACGGTTAAATGCCAACGCCATATACAGTTAGCCTGTTGCCTAAAGAGGTCTTATTTATGATGTTCTTTACTACGCGAATGCTCGGCATACTTTTTGGAAATGAGTTGATGTATATGAAGTCCTGTTTTACGAACAAGATACCAATCTATCGCTGCTAAAATGACCAAGCCTATTATAGTTCCCATCTAAAACCCTCCTTACACATCGAATCATAACTCTATCAAACCACTGATAAGTTAGATAAGACAGAACGCAATTTTTGATGAGCTGCGATGGTTTTCAGAAAAGTTAGCGTCTATTAAGGGATAAAAGCCTCATTTTTAGTAAA
>NZ_CAWMYL010000129.1:0-446 GCF_963871815.1 Vibrio sp. L85 | reverse complement strand
GCTAAGTTGTTGCACTCAGTTATTGAGAATCACATGAACCCATGCAATGACGTTGATGAAGATAACTACTTGTCGGGGATCTTGGTTGAGCTCGAAGAAGCGATTGAATTACTGGAAAGCCTAGAGGCGTAACCATGGGGGATGTTACTTACATCGTGGGTAAATCTATTGCAGATTTACCCATCAATGACCCGATACACAAGCCTTGTCCAGATATGGCGGGGCTTGTGAATTACGACCCCGAAAAAACGCAGCGAGCGTGTTTTTTAATATCGAAGCTGCGTGAAAAGCACGGTATTAAAAAGCGCGTTAAGCCGGAGCCAAAGCCACTAAATTACACCTGTACCAATCGAGGGTGTATTGAGCCTTGGGGAGCAGTAAGTAATGCAAACAAGGAGTAACCTAATGACACTCGCACCTATCACTAGAGACTACCGCTGTAGCCA
>NZ_CAWMYL010000128.1:0-71219 GCF_963871815.1 Vibrio sp. L85 | reverse complement strand
CAGATCGTAGCTTCTTGATTTAGTTCCATCGAATTACGCAACAAAGCCCACTGGGTTATGAAATAAAAGCGGACTGTCTTATCTTAATGTCGATTACGATTGCTTTTCTTAAAGCTCATCGTATTGGTCACTGGGTATATGCCTTGTTAGCTGTGACTGCGACTTTCTATATTCCTGTTTCTTGGAATTATGGTCATCCTAATTTGACCATCATTTCTTCACTGATTGAGACCAACCCTTCAGAAGCGCTTGAGTTCTTTAATGACTTGGAGCTCAAAACGTTGGCAGTCGCGGCACTTTTCGCTGCAGCGTCCTTTTACCTGTTCAAATGGGTACCACAACTTAAAGGTCGTAAAACATCAGTATTCTGTCTGATCTTGTTTTCGTTCTTACTCTTAGATAAGCCTATTCGCACCATTAAAGACCGTAATGTTAATAGCGACTACACGCATGCATTGCTCTCTTACATGCGTTACCCACCAGTTCGATTTATCTTTGATTGGTTTGATTCGTACAACATGTACCATCAATACAATGCAGAGATCATGGCTCAGCGTGAAATCCCAGCCTCTTGGCAAATTACTAAAACACCGAGCGAGGCTAAGAACACCATTTTTGTGATTGGTGAAAGCGTACGAAAAGACTACATGAATGCGTATGGTCTGCCGATGGAAAACACGCCGTTTATGTCGACGGCCAAAGGGCAGCTTTGGACAAACTTTTTGTCCCCAGGTCCGAACACGTTCACTTCGGTAATGCGCTACGTCACAATGAATGATGGTCTTGATATTGAGCTGAATAACAACATCAACACCTTAGCGCAAATGGCTGGTGTGGAAACCTATTGGATTTCTAACCAGGGTCGAATGGGAGAATTCGATACCGGGATCAGTTCAATTGCTAACTATGCTGAGCATGTTTCCTTTACACGCAGCGGTAGCTTTAGAGACTCGAACGTCTATGACAGCACACTGCTGCCAAGCATTCAAAAAGCGCTGTCGAGTGACGATAAATCAAAATTGATTGTGATCCACTTAATTGGCTCACACCCAGGTTTCTGTGATCGTGTGGAAGGTGATGTTGAGTTTGACTTCAATGGCAGCAAGATCTCTTGTTACATTGAGTCGATAAAGCAAACAGACACAATGCTAGAGAAAATTAACCAACTTGCTGGGAAGCAGTCGCTGCCATACAACTTGATTTATGTTTCCGATCACGGACTTGGGCATCGTAATAGTGGTGAAAACTTGCGTCATGATCCATCGGTAAAACAATCCTACGAAGTGCCTTTGTTTGTCATTGGTTCGGATTTCAATGAACGAAAAGTAGTTGATTATCCACGTAATGGCTTCACAATGATCAAAGCAATCTCTGAATTGATGGGTGTCTCTAGTCAGAGGTTGGATGCATTACCTTCTTTCTTCTCTTCACATGCGGATGTGCCGGAAGTGAATAATGGAGAAGGTAAATTAGTTCCGCTAAGTACGTTAAAAGATGATCCGATTCAATCATAATTTAATGTAGATTTTCTAAATAGCAGCAGCTTGGTTAAGCTGCTGCTGATTTAAGCGATGAGGTGAATTATGTCTAAAAAGGTGCACCGCCGCCGTCGTTGGAACAATATTCTAATCTTAGGCATCATCGTGTTCATGGTGATCCTTAATGCGCCAACTTGGATCAAAACCTACCTTATCGATGAACAAGTGGATCCGTATCCGAACTTGTTACGCTCCGATCATGATGTCAGTGCCATTTACTATGCTGGTTGGGAATTAGACAAGCAAAATGGACAGTGGCAATCCAACATTAAAGCCAATATCCCCGTACAAGAAATAGTGACTCGCTGGCAATCACTTGAAGGCACAGAACTGAACTCTCAGCAGTATGAACAGTTAAAGCCTCGCCTTTCATCGCCGGAAAGCATCGAAGTCTGGTATCAAGGTTTGGAAGAGCCACAACGTATCACCTTTTACCGCCTTGACGATTTTTGGCTATTTAAAAATTGGCAAGACAAGTGGATCGCCATTTCTGTTGATGGTAACTACATCATGCCTAAGTAAAAGTTGCGTAATAACCTTTCGCTGAAACTGTGTTTGTCATGCTGCTTTTCTATTATGCTAAGCGCTCACTAATGTTGTTTCTGACGCTGTTAAGGAGAGTTAAATGCCTGAATTACCAGAAGTTGAAGTAAGCCGAATGGGGATCAGCCCTCATATGATTGGGCAGACGATCAAGGCATTTGTTTTTCGTACTCCGAAGCTACGTTGGGATATTCCTCAAGAGCTTAAGCTTTTGGAAGGGCAGGTTATTCGTAATATTCGTCGTCGCGCCAAGTACTTATTGATTGATACTGACCAAGGTACAGCGATTGTTCACCTTGGCATGTCTGGATCATTGCGTGTACTCGACGCTGACTTCCCTGCGGCAAAGCACGATCATATTGACCTTAAACTCACCAATGGCAAAGTTTTACGCTACAACGACCCGCGTCGTTTTGGTGCTTGGCTTTGGAGCGCTCCTAATGAGTCTCACGCCGTGTTAGATCATATGGGACCTGAGCCTTTAACCGAGGAGTTCAACGCTGAATATATGGCAGACAAAGCCAAAGGTAAGCGTGTTGCGGTTAAACAGTTCATTATGGACAATAAAGTGGTGGTTGGCGTTGGGAATATCTACGCCAATGAGTCTTTATTTAAAACCCGCATTCACCCAACTCGCCCAGCAGGAAAACTAACTAAGAAAGAGTGGCGATTACTGGTGGAGAACATCAAAGCTACGTTAGAAATCGCGATTCAGCAAGGTGGAACTACACTTAAAGACTTCGCCCAAGCGGACGGCAAACCTGGTTACTTTGCACAAGAGTTATTAGTTTACGGAAAAGCCGGAGAGCCATGTCCAGAATGCGGTGAAGTGCTCCAAGAGCAGAAAATAGGGCAACGTAATACCTTCTTTTGCAATGTGTGTCAGCAGTAGAAATAAGATCGTCTCAGGTGTATTTCTATCAAGCAGTTGTAATCGCCGACCTTTCCTTCAATAATTCATACAGTTTTGAATAAATCAGTACATCCTATGAAAGTCATTTACCCAGGAACATTTGACCCAGTTACCAATGGTCACTTAAATCTTATCGAGCGCACCCATGAAATGTTCGATGAAGTCGTTATCGGAGTCGCAGCAAGCCCTTCAAAGAATACGATGTTCACATTGGAAGAACGCGTTGCTTTGATGGAAGAGGTAGTGGCGCATTTACCTGGTGTAACAGTGAAAGGCTTTTCTGGGTTACTGGTGGACTTTGCTCGTCAAGAGCAGGCTAAAGTATTGATTCGTGGGTTAAGAACGACGGTCGATTTTGAGTATGAGTTTGGCTTGACCAACATGTATCGCAAGTTATTGCCTGGGATTGAGAGTGTATTTTTGACCCCTGAAGAAGAGTTTGCTTTTTTATCGTCGACCATCGTACGTGAGGTTGCCATCCATGGTGGTAGTATTGAGCAATTTGTTCCTGCGGCAGTGGCTAAGGCTATCGAGAAGAAAGTAAATGAAAGACAGTAAGTTTCCTTATTATTTCTCAAACGCTCTCTCGATGCTGATCCCTCGTTTTGTCTATCGAGAGCAAGCAAAGCGTTTACTTTCGACTCTGAATGAAGCGGAGAAGCAGTACTGTCTTGAGCGAGTGAATTATTACAACAAGTGTGAACAGTCGTTTTCGGTCGATAGCCGAGAGCAGAGTTACGCTAAGATTGGTGAGTTCAAAAAAACAAAAGGTTGGACTTATTTTTTCGATACGCGCCAAGTTATACGCTATTTCCCATCTGAGTTTACGTTTAACTACATCAATGGTGATGTGACGCATATTCCTAATGTGCCGAGCTTTATTAAAAGTCGTCCTATCCATGGTGACAATCAGAATTCTATCGTTTTAAAGCTGAATCAAATTCGTCACTTTAAATTTGTGGATGACGAAATGAGCTACCGAGATAAGAAAGACATGGTGGCGTGGCGAGGCGTCGGTTTTCAGCCTCACCGTCAAACGGTAATTCATGCTTTCTACGATCATCCGCAGTGCAATATTGGTCAGACTCGACCACAAGAAGGACAGCCTTGGGAAAAAGGCTTTATGAGTATTGAGGAGCAGCTTCAATACAAGTTCTTGTTGTGTATTGAAGGCAATGATGTTGCAACCAATCTGAAGTGGGCAATGTCCTCGAACTCATTGGTTATTATGTCAAAGCCTAAGTACGAAACATGGTTTATGGAAGGTAAGCTAGAAGCTGGCATCCACTATGTTGAAGTGAAGGATGATTATTCGGATTTGCCTGAAAAGATGGACTATTACTTAGCGAATGAGCAAGAAGCATTAGCGATCATTGAGAATGCGCACCAATGGGTTGAGCAGTTTAAAGATAAACGTAAAGAGCGTTTGATCTCATTGATGGTTGCCGATAAGTACTTCACCTTATCTCAACAACAATAAAAAAGGGGCGAAACGCCCCTTTCATATTTTTATAAGCATCTAAAGTTTTTACGCTTCTAGAAATTGGTCAACACCGTTTTCGCAACGCTTAAGTTTGTTTTTAATGGTGTTATCTAAGATCTCATCGTTTTGACCCAATGACGCGCGAGAGTTTTCTACGTGATATAAGTGGTAGCCCACACCGGCGAATTTTAGGTAAAGACGTGACTTGTTTGAGTTAAGCATGCGATGAACAAATTCGCTGTCTTCACGTCCCCAACCGACAAAATCTTGGTTGAAGCCATTCACCTCGATAACATCTTGTCGCCAAAACGCCATATTACAGCCGCGAGTCGCCTTATCGTTGTTGCGTTCGTATGAGAACCAGTTCGATAGCAGTGAGTTTGTGATGCAGTTCTTACGGTTGCGGATCCCTTTGCTAAATACAGAAGGAACCAATCCGTTTTCCATAATTTCACGACTGCACGCTTCGTCAGTCAGAACTCGACCACCTTGAACAAACCAATTTGGTTTTGCCACGCGTTTGTGGGACTCGATAAAGGTTTGTGACAATACCATGTCGCCATCGATCATGATTAGGTAATCGCCTGATGCTTTAGCGATTGCACGGTTTCGACTCATAGAAAGCTGGAAGCCATTGTCTTCATGCCAACTGTGTACCAGTGGAACCGGAAAACCTTCACGCATTTGGTCAATCATTGCTTTGGTATCTTCACGAGAACCATCATCTGCCACAATAACTTCATCAGGCAAAACGGTTTGGCGCTTTACACTTTCTAACACGGATTTTAAGGCTTCTTTCCAGTTATAAGTGGTAATAATTAAAGTCGTTTTCATTGTTTTTTCGCCTGTTCGCGTAAGTATAAGTCGATGTATTTAACGAAGGTAGAATGCATGCTTAACCACGCAAGGATGAAGCCATGCTTACCATCAAGAAAACCACGCTTAAGAATGTACATCTTCAAAAAGCTGGCTAATGCATGGATGATTGCCGTGCTGAGACCGGATTTTTTCCTGCCTTCTCGCTCGTCTGTCCAAGCTTTGAGGTAACCTGTGGTTTTGTTGATGTAATGATGGAGATGTTCGTACGTATAGTGGTGTAATCTGCCATCCAGTTTCTTGATTGCAAAGCCTTTATCTTCGACTTTTTCATGCACTAAAGCATCATTGTAGTGGGTGTAACTGGTGCGGTAGAGACGAACGATCCAATCTGGTGACCATCCTGAGTGGTAGATAAACTTACCAAACGCGGCACTCAGACGATTCACTTTGTACAGTGTGTTTGGCTCGTCATTCTCAACGGCTTTTAAAATGCTTTCTTTCAGCTCTGGCGTGACTTGTTCGTCGGCATCTAACCAAAGCACATAATCTGCGGTTACGTATTGCTGAGCAAGTTGGCGCTGTTTGCCAAATCCTGGCCACTCCAAGTTGGTGTAAAACTTGTCGGTATATTGTCTGGCGATTTCTTCAGTGCGATCAGTACTGCCTGAATCAAGAAGGACAATCTCATCAGCCCAATCTTTCACTGTGTCTAGACAAGCTTGTAGATGCTTCTCTTCATTTTTCACGATTAAGGCAACGGCTAAAGTGGGTTTAGACAAGTTGGTTTCCTTCTTAAACAATCTTATATAGGGGGGAGTTTACTGATATTGGGGATACAAATCTTCTACGACTTGATCAAACATAACCATGACACGATCACTCGTGATACGGTTCATCGCTTTTTCATCTTTTGCTCGCGTTCGCCAGCTTAGCTCTTGGCTGGTTTTTCCAGTCTCTGCAAAAATGGTCTCTTCATACACTGAAACGGCGTATTTCAAATAGTTATAAGGACCAACACGGACAGGGTTATGGTGAGCATACAAGCCAATAATCGGGGTTTGCATTGCACTTGCCATGTGGGCAGGACCAGTATCTGGTGCAATCACCATCTCAACCTTATCAATCAGTGCCAGCATTTGCATGATGGAGCTTTCGCCAACTAAGTTTAAGCAAGGTTCTGTAAGTAAAGATTGAATGCGTTCAGCTAAGTCGACTTCTACTTTCGCTGGGCTACCCGCTAAGATGACATTCCAGCCTTTCTCTCGAGCGTGGTTGATAACATCAACATAACCTTCTGCATTCCAGTTCTTATAAGCTTTGCTTGCCCCCGGGACCAACAATAGATTCGGTTTATCAGCTTGGCGCTGAGTTTTCGAGACCTTAGTTTCTGAAATCTTAGTTTCTGCCCAGAGAGCATCTTGCTCTGAGTACGACAATGACCAAGTAAGTTCTGACTGAGGCACACCAATTTGATGGGCAAACGCCATTAAGCCATCCGCAACATGCAAAGAGCTTGGTGAAGGAACTTTGACATTGGTGAACAAAGTTTGAAAGTCTTGGCTACGGTCAGAAGAGAACCCAAGTTTGTACTTCGCTTTAATACCTAACGTCGCCACGCTCGCTCGAATGGCATATTGCATATGAAGCAAAGCATCGAACTTGCGTCCTTTGAGCTGTTTCCACAATGACTTATAACCATCAAGACCTGCTTTTTTATCAAAAACAATCACTTCAACACCATCTATCGCTTGCAGCAATTGAGCTTCAAGCTTGCCAGTAATCCAAGTGATATGGGTATCAGGCCATTGTTTTTGAATCGCTTGAACCGTCGCGATGGTATTACAAACGTCGCCGATGGCGGATAAACGCAATATACAGAGTGAAGAAGGGGCAGAAGTGAACATAGTTATTGTCTGATAAGATAAATAGATGCAGGTAAATTATGCAGACATCCCCAATAAATGTAAAATACACCGCTTCTATAATGAGTACTGACGAGCCCCTCTTAATGTCAAAGACAAAACAACACCAATCATTGAACTCAGGTAAACCTGGAAACACGGGTTTGACGCGCGTCATCAAAGCGGCTGGATATTCTGCAAAAGGGCTGAAAGCGGCGTTTAAACATGAAGCAGCCATCAGGCAAGAATTAGCCATGCTGGTACTTGCGATTGCATTGGTGTGTGTATTTGATTTAAGTGTTGTAGAACGCATTCTCATGTTAGGCGTTGTAGTGTTAGTGTTTATCGTTGAACTGATTAACTCTGCCATTGAAGCCGTTGTTGATAGAATTGGTGTCGAGCATCATGAACTGAGTGGGCGAGCAAAAGACATTGGCTCAGCCGCAGTGATGGTTGCGCTATTTTTTGCTGGCTTTACATGGCTGTATATTCTTATCAGCCACTACTTTTAATAAAACCTAACGGCAACTTTCGACATGACTCAGAGTTATCAACAAGGCAATAGCATGGTGTGGTTTGATGATGAAATCATCACTGACCCAAGCCAAGCGTTGTTTGACGCCCAATATTGGCAAGAGCAAGATAAAGTGGTGGGCAGCGCATCCGGACGTGGAACCACATGGTTTGTTCAACTTGATACTATGCAAGCTGCTTTGCGTCATTACCGCCGTGGTGGTTTATTTGGCAAGTTGGTTGAAGATCACTATTGGTTTACTGGATGGGAGCAGACTCGTAGCCTACAAGAGTTTAATCTGCTCAGAGTGCTGATTGAGTCTGGTGTGAATGTCCCTCGACCGATTGCTGCGCGCGCAGTTAAAACGGGCTTAACTTACCAAGCGGATCTTTTGAGCGAAAGAATTCCCAATGCCAAAGACTTGGTCAGTATTTTGCAAGAAAACCCATTACCGGAAGTGATGTACCAGAAGGTAGGGCAAGAAATTGCCAAGATGCACAACGTCAACGTGAACCATACCGATCTGAACATTCACAACATCTTAATTGATGAGCAAGAAAAGGTATGGATCATCGATTTTGATAAATGCTCTCAGCAACCGGATGGTGATTGGAAGCAAGGCAACTTAGAGCGTTTGAAGCGCTCGTTTCTGAAAGAGCTGAACAAACGTCAAATACATTGGCAAGAAAGCGACTTCGCTGTGCTTGAAAAGGCGTACTCTTTAAGTCGTTAGGTGCCAACGACGAACAATCAAAAATTTAGACTTGGCTATCTTATTAAGGTAAGCCAAGTGGCGTAGTTTAAGCGCACATTTAACTACAATTAAACAAGATTTCTCGTGCTTTACGTGAGCATAATATTAAGCAGGTAACGTTCATAATGAAAATACTAGTAACTGGTGGTGCTGGTTTTATTGGCTCTGCAGTCATAAGACACATCATTCGTGATACCCAAGATACCGTCATTAACCTAGATAAATTGACTTACGCTGGCAATTTAGAGTCCTTAGCGGAAGTATCGGATAGTGAACGTTACCATTTTGAGCAAGTTGATATCTGTCAACGTGACGAGCTTGATCGCGTATTTGCAAAGCATCAACCTGATCTCGTGATGCACCTTGCGGCTGAATCGCACGTAGACCGTTCCATTGATGGACCTGCGGCATTTATTGAAACCAATGTCATGGGGACGTATCACCTTCTTGAATCGGCTCGTCAATATTGGTCGACACTGGATGAGACACGCAAAGCCGCTTTCCGTTTCCATCATATTTCTACTGACGAAGTGTATGGTGACCTAGAAGGTACGGATGATTTGTTTACTGAAACTACATCCTATGCGCCGAGTAGCCCGTACTCTGCTTCTAAAGCGTCCAGCGATCATCTTGTTCGAGCGTGGCAACGCACTTACGGTTTTCCTACGTTGGTGACCAACTGCTCGAACAACTATGGACCTTACCATTTCCCAGAGAAACTGATCCCACTGATGATTTTGAATGCCTTGGATGGCAAGCCGTTACCTGTGTACGGTGATGGTATGCAAATCCGTGATTGGCTGTTCGTCGAAGATCATGCTCGCGCACTCTACAAAGTCGTGACAGAAGGTGAAATTGGCGAGACATACAACATCGGTGGTCACAATGAAAAAGCGAACATTGAAGTAGTGAAAACCATTTGCTCGTTACTTGAAGAGTTTCGACCAAACAAACCTGCAGATGTTGAATCTTATGAATCGTTGATTACGTATGTGAAAGATCGACCAGGTCATGATGTACGCTATGCAATTGATGCAACAAAAATTGCTCGAGAGCTGAACTGGACGCCTGAAGAAACATTCGAAAGTGGCATTCGAAAAACCGTTGAATGGTATCTAAACAACCAGCAATGGTGGCAACGAGTGCTTGATGGCTCATACAGTCTTGAACGATTAGGAGCGGGTGAATAATGAAAGGTATTATTCTTGCTGGTGGTTCTGGTACGCGTTTATACCCAATCACACGAGGCGTTTCTAAGCAGTTACTGCCTGTATACGATAAGCCAATGATCTACTACCCACTATCAGTACTTATGCTTGCTGGTATTCGTGAGATTTTGGTGATTACCACTCCTGAAGACCAAGATGGTTTTCAGCGCTTGCTTGGTGATGGTTCTGACTTTGGTATCGAACTGCAATACGCAATCCAACCCACGCCAGATGGTCTAGCTCAAGCATTCATTATTGGTGAAGAGTTTATCGGTGATGACTCTGTGTGTTTGGTTCTAGGCGACAATATCTTTTATGGACAGGGCTTCACGCCGATCTTACAGCAAGCTGCGATGAAAAATCATGGAGCGACAGTATTTGGTTATCAAGTCAAAGACCCTGAGCGCTTTGGTGTAGTAGAATTTGATGCTGATATGCATGCAATCTCGATTGAAGAAAAACCAGCAGTACCGAAATCAAACTACGCCGTTACAGGCTTGTATTTTTATGATAACCAAGTTGTAGACTTAGCGAAGAAGGTGAAACCATCCATGAGAGGGGAGTTAGAAATTTCGACTCTCAACCAGATGTACCTTGAGCAAGGCAACCTGAATGTTCAATTACTAGGTCGTGGTTTCGCTTGGTTAGATACAGGGACGCACGAGAGCCTTCATGAAGCATCTTCATTCGTTCAGACCATTGAGAATGTTCAAGGTCTAAAAGTTGCGTGTTTGGAAGAGATTGCGTGGCGTAATGGATGGCTGAGTGATGAAGAGCTAGTTCAGTTAGCTGGACCCATGCTCAAAAATGATTATGGTCAATATTTACAGGGTCTTTTATAGATGCTTGCATTGATGCTCTTAAGGCTCAATGAAAATAAGTCAGGCAAATTTTATGAACTTTGAACAACTGCTTACATTGTCAACTTTTTATACTCCCAATGACGAGCGTAAATCTATTCAGTTAGAATACTTGTCGTCATTGACTGAGAAACATGAATTTAATTGTGTGGAATACTCGAAGATACTCCGTGCTTTTGGGCAAAAAGCATCAGATATTCGAACCATTGAAGATATTCCATTTTTGCCAGTAAGACTTTTTAAAGAGTACGATCTAAAAAGTATTGGAAATGATGACATTTTTAAAACAATGACATCATCAGGAACTACAGGGCAAAAAGTATCCAAAATATATCTAGATAAGCAGACTGCATCACGTCAGACCAAAATATTGACCGAGTCCGTGAATTCGTACATCGGTAATAAGCGATTACCAATGTTAATTATAGATTCACCGGAGGTTCTAAAAAATAGACATAGTTTTTCTGCTCGAGGAGCGGGTATTTTAGGGTTCTCGATGTTTGGCCGAGAACGAGTTTATGCTCTGAATGAAGATATGAGTATCAATGTAGAGGTAGTGAGCACATTTCTCGAAAAATACACTGATAAGCCAATATTTATTTTTGGCTTTACCTACATCATTTGGTTGCATTTTATTAAGCAACTATCAAGTATTCAGGAAAATATAGATCTTTCCAATGGGATACTTTTCCACGGTGGGGGAT
This sequence comes from Vibrio sp. L85, assembly GCF_963871815.1. Taxonomy (NCBI): domain Bacteria; kingdom Pseudomonadati; phylum Pseudomonadota; class Gammaproteobacteria; order Vibrionales; family Vibrionaceae; genus Vibrio; species Vibrio sp. L85. The sequence continues at coordinate 59,982 of NZ_CAWMYL010000128.1, read as the reverse complement.
GGAAAAAGTTGGTTGATGAAGCGGTCAGTGAAGAAGACTTCAAAGGTACGCTAGCTCAATCGCTAGGACTAAAGCATGTTTACAATTATTACGGTATGGTTGAGCAGACGGGGTCCATTTTTGTTGAGTGTGAACAGGGTCATATGCACGCATCACTATTTAATGATGTTCTAGTGCGAAGTCCCAAAGATTTATCAGTTCTTCCGCCCAGACAACGTGGAATATTACAGGTAATCTCTTTGTTGCCTGAGTCATATCCCGGTCACTCACTTCTAACAGAAGATGAGGGGGAGATTATTGGCTTGGATGGATGTTCGTGTGGTCGTCCAGGTACTCATTTTAAAATTTATGGACGTGTAAAAAATGCAGAGTTAAGGGGGTGCAGTGATACTTACTCAAACAATCAAAAATAAACTTGAGTTTCAAACGGGTGACTTTGATTTAGAAAGTATCCATCGTTTGGCTCCTTTGCAAGCTTTTGAACCGATGACATTGTCTTTTTTTGATGAAGTTTCAAAGCGAATACTATCCAGTTCGGATGCGAGAGCGTTCCCTGATTTGGCTTCTTTCGCTTTTGGTTGCCGAATTAGAAACTTAGAAAAAATAAAAAAAGAGTCAAATACAGGATCTGGATTTTTCAGTGGTAGGGGTATCTCCCTGCATTTCACTCCATCGAATGTACCACTTAATTTTGCGTATAGTTTGTTTTCCGCATTGCTGGCTGGCAACATTTGTTTAATTCGGATGTCATCAAAAGACTTTCCTCAGGCTAACGTTCTTAATCGAACGTTTTGTGAGTTGCTTGCCGAAGAGAGATTCGAAAGGTTAAGAGCACGGATAGCCATATTTAAGTATGCTCATGACGAGGAAGTTACTCGCTATCTAACAGATCTATGCGATATTCGTGTCATTTGGGGAAGTGATGAAACCATTCATGAGTTGAGAAGGTTTCCGCTTCCAGCGAAAGCGTATGACATAGTATTTTCTGACAGGCATTCTATTTGTGTGATTGGTGCAGATAACTACTTAAAAAACAGCAACGCCAATGCTGTCGCGTTACGTTTTTACAACGACACTCTATTTTTTGATCAGAATGCATGTACGTCGCCTAGATTACTCTATTGGGTAGGTGAAAAAACTACTGTGCGACAGGCTCAAGAACGTTTTTGGGGAGCTTTTGAGCAAATTAGTCAAGAAAAGGGCTATTCAAATCAAAATAACATGATAGTGGACAAAGTGGTTGCTGCGTGTTCTGCTGCGATAGAGTTGGAAGAATGTGTCGTAAAGCATCATGAACATATTGCATGTCGAATTAGTGTAGAGCAACTGCCTATCGACATAGAGCGGCATTCTGCCTCTGGTGGTTTTTTCATCGAATACAGTGCGGAAGTTTTGGATGCTTTGCCAAGTCTATGCCGACGTAAACTGCAGACAATTACCTATGAAGGTTTGGATACAACGGATTTGTTAGCAGTATTAAACCAAGGTGCAGTGTTAGGAGTTGACCGCATTGTACCGATTGGTAAAGGCGCTGATTTTACTTTGATTTGGGATGGTTATGACTTGATTCGCCAAATGGCAAAATCAATGTCCGTCATTTAGGGGGTAAACGATGAAAGTTATCGATGCCGTATGGGAACAACGGAATATTGGTTTAGCAACAGTTGAACTGATATTTGATACAAGCGATACAATTGACAACTACCGACAATGGGTACGTAAATGTGTAAACGATAGTGTGGATTACAATGTCGCGAAAGTACCAGTTGGTGATGCTTTGCTGACAAACCACTTGTTAAACGATGGCTTTGAGTTTCTAGAGCTTATTACTGAGGTTTCTGTAACTCAGTTGCCTATCTTGAGTCGTATTCAAGAACGAATGCTCTCAAAGCTTAGCTATGCAGAGATGCAAGCATCGGATATAGAGTATCTTTTTGAACAAATCCGTTTGGGTTTGTTTAAAACCGATAGGGTGGCTTTGGACCCGAAATTGGGACTGCAGAAGTCGATCTCGCGATATATTGGTTGGTTGACGGATGAGTTGTCTCGAGGAGCTCGATTCTATCGAATCAATTTCAATCAAGAATTTGCAGGTTTTTTTATCTTAGGGGCTGCGAAAGGTAATAAAATTACCTCGATTTTGGCAGGGATTTTTGAATCACATCAACGCTATGCACTTGGTTTTTTTATGAATTATTTTGCTTACGTTGAAGCGTTTGAGTTAGGAGCTAAAGCGGTTTATACCAATTTTTCATCGAATAATCGCGGAGCGTCGTCGATTCACTATAGCATTGCATGCAACTTGCATAATCAATACTATGTGCTGTCAAAAATGAAGGGCGAATAACCCAAAAAACATTCAATTTACTAAACAATATTGGTAGGAAAATAATGTCTAATTTTGAAAAATACTCACAAGCATTCATCGACACTTTTGGTATCACAAAAGAGCAATTGTCAGGCTTGAAATATCAAGATGTTACAGAATGGGATAGCGTTGGTCATATGAATTTAATGACAGTACTTGAAGATGAGTTTGATATCGAGATGGATATTGATGATATCACTGACTTTTCAAGCTTCGAAGAAGGTCAACGCATTCTAACCAAATATAACGTTGAGTTCTAAATATGGAACAACCACCACTGACCTTCGATACGATGGGTATCTTAGCATCTCAGCAAAATAGATACCCTTTGTTGTTTGTCGACAAAATTATTGAAGCGGTTCCTGGCGTGTCTGCAGTAGGCGTGAAAAATTTCACTTACAATGAGTGGTTTTTCCCTGCGCATTATGAGGATGATCCGAATGTTCCTGGCTTTATTCAGATCGAGTGTTTAGTGCAAACATTCATTATGACATTCTTGAGTAAAGATGAGTACAAAGGAAGCAAGACAAACTTCCTAGATTTGGATGCAGTTAAATTTCGTAAAAAAATTGTTCCAGGAGATACATTAACAATTGACGCGAAGTTGGATTCATTCCGTCGCGGAATCGCCAAAGGAACGGCTGTTGGTACTGTAGATGGTGAGCTTGCTGTGTCTGCTCATTTTACGGTATCAGTTCCTTCCGTTTTCGAGAAATTCATTCCTCAAAAGAAGTGATAGTATACGATGCGTGTAGCTGACTACATTTTTGATAAATTGGCATCTGTTGGTGTCAAAACACCATTTGTAATTACGGGGCGTGGTGCTCTATTTTTAAATGACGCGATTGCAAAGCGTAAAGACTTTGAACCGTGCTTTGTCCATCATGAGCAAAGTGCGTCATTTGCTGCGATTGCGGTTAGTGAAGTGACGGATACATTAGGCTGTGCTGTTGTGTCAACAGGATGTGCTTCAACAAACTGTATTACGGGGGTGTTGTCTGCATGGCAAGATGGTGTACCTGCAATATTTATCTCTGGTCAGAACACGTTGAGTGAAACAACTCGTCATACACAGAGCCCGATCCGTACGTTTGGTCAGCAAGAAGCAGATATTATTGAATTAGTCACCCCTATCACTAAATATGCGGTGATGATCTCAGATCCTTCTCAAATTCGCTTTGAACTTGAAAAAGCGCTGTATCTATCGCAAGAGGGGCGCAAAGGTCCTGTGTGGATTGATGTACCTTTAGATGTACAGAATATGCGCGTTGATATTGATGTAATACCCAGCTTCAATCCCGGCAGCCATGACCAGCTAGTGTCGGAAGATGATATCGCGATGCTGACTACTGATCTTCGTGCCGCAAAAAGACCCGTAGTTATGATCGGTAGTGGTATTAAGTTGTCGAAGACAGAGACAGCTTTGGTTCAATTGATTGAGAAGTACAATCTACCTCTTGTCTATACCGCTTCTGCTGCAGATGTATATGGTGCCAAACACGCATTATCGATAGGCTCAATTGGCTCTATGGGGTGCTCTCGAGCAGGAGCCTTTGCTGTGCAAAATGCGGATTTTGTGTTGGTTTTGGGTTCTCGTTTAACCTCAATCACAACAGGAAACGACCACTGCAAGTTTGCTCGCCATGCCAAAGTTACTGTGGTTGATATTGATCGTGATGAGCACTCCAAGCAAGGTGTTCACATTGACCACTTTATCCATGCGGACTTATTTCCGTTCATGGAGAGGTTGTTAACAGAAAATCTAGAGCAGACTTCATCGAGTTGGTTGGAAGCATGTTTTGATTGGAAACGCAGTTTAAAAAGCACACACAAGCAAACGTCTGAAGAGGATGTTGTCGATCTTTATGATCTTGCAGACGCGCTGTCAGAGACAATGCCTAAAAATGGCGTTTTTGTTTGTGACTCGGGTTTTGCAAGTGTGATTCTGCCGACGAACATTGAGTTTTCTGATGGCCAGCGTTGTGTTCACCCTGTCTCGCAGGGGGCTATGGGCTTTGCTCTTCCTGCAGCTCTCGGCATAGCTAAGTGTTCGGGACGACCAACAATTGTCGTGATCGGAGATGGCTCGATCATGATGAATCTACAAGAGTTGCAATCGATCTCTGACTATAACGCGAATGTGAAAGTATTCGTTATTAACAACAATGCTTACGCTATCATTCGCCGTCGCCAAAAAGAGCTGTTCCGCAACCGTACAATTGGTACAGATGACAGCAATGGCGTTCATTGCCCGGATTTTGCCAAGGTTGCTGAATGCTTTAAGTTGAAATATCAATTGATTGAAAATAGCGAGAACCTAAGTCAACGTATTTCCGATGTGATGCAACTTGAAGGTCCAGTGTTGTGTGAAATTATGGGGTTGGAAAATCAGCAATACGTCGAAGTAGCTTATGCGAAAACTGCCTCGAGAAAGTTTGTTCGACGTCCATTAGAAGATCAATGGCCGTTTTTGGAACGCGAGTTGTTTTTGAGCAAGATGATTATTGAGCCAATTGATCAGTAAAATGAAGAGAGTCTAATGTCTATTATCAAGTTAAATGATGGCCGTGTATTAGGCGCGGAGAATACGCCATACTTTGTTGCAGAGCTTAATACGAGCCATTTTGGTGATGTGGGTATTGCCAAAGAGATGATCGATGCAGCTAAAGCCTGTGGTTGCGATGGTGTGAAGTTTCAATCATGGACAACTGACACTCTCTATTCCCAAACGTATTATCAGCAAAACCCTATCGCGAAGCGTTTTGTAAAAAAGTACAGTCTGTCAGAAGCTGAGCTGAAGCAGTTGGCGCTTTATTGCCATGATATTGGCATTGGCTTTTCATCCACGCCGTATTCTTTGAGAGAAGCCGAATTTCTGGTAAATGAGTGTCAGCCATCATTCCTCAAAATTGCATCAATGGAGCTGAACAATCGCCAGTTTTTACGTCAGTTGGGTCCGTTAAATAGCTCTATCGTTCTTTCAACAGGGATGGGTGAGATGGCGGAGATAGAGAATGCTGTAAACGAGCTGCAAAATGCTGGAGCAGAAAACTTGTGTGTTCTCCATTGTGTATCTATTTATCCTGCAGCTTCAGAGATCATCAACTTAAACAACATGGTCACGTTACAAAATAAGCTGAAAAATGTCGTTATCGGTTACTCAGACCATACGATGGGATCTGAAGTGGCAGCCGCTTCAATTGCACTTGGTGCCTGTTTGGTTGAGAAACACTTTACGCTGGATAATAAGCGAATTGGTATGGACAATCAGATGGCAACTATGCCAGATGAAATGGGGCTAATGATTGAGCAATGTAAATCTGTTCACCGGGCAATGGGTAGCAAAGAACGAATTTTGACCGCAGAAGAGTATGCCCAGCGTGCGAATATGCGTCGTTCAGTGGTCTCAGCTAAGCAGCTTTTTAAAGGGGATATACTGACAGAAGCCGATATCGTTTTGAAACGACCAGGTACGGGCATTCCAGCAGACCAATTTGAGACTGTATTCGGACGTGAACTGCTTGAAGACATTGCTGAGGACCAAGTCATTCTTCCTCGCTATCTAAAATAAGTTGGTGCTGAAATGTTCTTATATCCAGAGAGTGCCACAATGGTTTTTACCGAAGATGGGCATTCATATACATACGCGGAATTACTAAATTTTGCTACTCATTTACACGAGTATATGCGTGGGCAAGCTCTTGTTTTGTGTCAAATTGACAGTTCTTTAGGTGGGCTAGTCTGTTATCTCGCCTTTGCACATAGTTGTCAATACGTGGCTATGCTTCAAGGGGTAGAAACTCATGAAGCATATATTCATTGCTTGATCAAAAAATATGAACCTGATTACGTTTGGGTGCCAGAAAGTCTTCGTGAGATTTATGGAGATGCTCAGTTAGTATTGAACTCATATGGTTACAGCTTGCTGAAACTCAGTGTTGGCGAAACTGCCAACTTGAGTGACCAACTATGTCTTCTTGCATCCACATCGGGTTCGACGGGAAGTCCAAAGTTTGTTCGACAGTCTCGTCAAAATATTTTGGCGAACACGGTCTCGATTGTTGAGTACCTTGATCTAAAAGCAGATGATGTAGCGATCACTTCGCTACCTCTTAATTACACCTATGGCATGTCAATTGTGAATTGTCAGATCGCGGTTGGGGGAGATATCGTACTGACGAATAAGGCGGTGGTACAGAAAGAGTTTTGGACGCTGCTAAGAGAGCGGAAAGTATCAGTGCTAGCAGGTGTCCCGTATACCTATGAAATGATGGATAGGTTACGAGTCTTTCGCAAAGACCTGCCTGATGTAAAGAAAATACTTCAGGCTGGTGGAAAGATGACTGAGGCGTTGCAAGACAAAATCGGTACTTATTGCCAAGAATATCAAAAGCAGTTGTTTATTATGTACGGTCAAACAGAAGCGACAACAAGAATGTCGTATCTTCCACCAGAACGCTGTTTGCAAAAACGAGGCAGTATTGGTGTGGCGATTCCTAATGGGCGATTTAAATTAGTTGATACTAATGGCAACGAAATTAACTCGACAGAAGTAACTGGCGAGTTGGTTTTTGAAGGTGAAAATGTTTGTATGGGCTATGCGGATCAGAAAGAACATTTGACGCTTGGTGATGAATGGAGTGGTGTTCTCTACACCGGAGATTTAGCGGCTAAAGATGAAGATGGTTACTATTTTATCAAAGGTCGTATTAAGCGCTTTATCAAACATTTTGGTTTGCGTGTCAACCTCGATGAAGTTGAAAGTGTATTGAAGAAAAAATATCTTGCCGAGCGCATTGCTGTCACTGATGACAATGAAAAAATTATTGTTTTCACTGAAGTGGCAATTGATGAGGAAGAGTTGAAAAAATATTTAACGGAAATGACAGAAGTTAAACGTGCTGGCATCAAAGTCGTAAATAGTACCTCAATCCCTTCTTTACCAAATGGTAAAACTGACTATCAAGCATTAAAAACAGCCTACATTACTCAGTAGGTGGTGATTTAGGAATTTCTCGTGATCCCGTTCAATAAAGCAGCCGTGACAGGTAAAGAAATCGAATACATTCAGCAAGCAATTGTAAGTAATAAAATTAGTGGTGATGGTGCGTTTTCGCATCGATGTCAGCAGTGGTTTGAAGGTAATTTAGGAACGCTCAAATCTTTGTTAACGCCATCTTGTACACATGCACTTGAGTTGGCTGCATTGCTCATTGATATTCAACCTGGTGATGAAGTAATCATGCCAAGCTATACCTTTGTCAGTACGGCAAATGCCTTTGTACTGCGTGGAGCAAAGGTAATTTTTGTTGATGTTCGCCCTGATACGATGAACATTGATGAGACAAAAATAGAAGCTGCAATCACAAACAAAACAAAAGCCATTGTACCTGTTCATTACGCTGGTGTTGCTTGTGAAATGGATACAATAATGAGCATTGCTAACAAACATGATTTGTTTGTTATTGAAGATGCAGCTCAAGGAGTCATGTCGACTTATAAAGGTAGGGCTCTTGGTTCTATCGGTCATTTAGCTGCATATAGTTTTCATGAGACTAAAAACTATACTTCTGGTGGCGAAGGTGGCCTGCTGCTAATCAATGACAAAGCGTTTGTAGAGCGAGCAGAAATAATTCGAGAAAAAGGGACCAATCGTAGCTTGTTCTTCAGAGGTATGGTTGACAAATATACTTGGGTTGATGTTGGCAGCAGCCTCCTTCCGAGTGAAATTCAAGCTGCTTATCTATGGGCGCAACTAGAGCATGCTGAAGTCATTACTCAAAAAAGAATGCAGCTCTGGAATCAGTACTACGATGAGTTAAGTGAATATACCGAAACCCGTGGTATTGTATTACCTACAATACCATCGAATTGCCAACATAATGCTCATATGTTTTATCTTAAACTAAAAGATTTAGAGCAACGAACGCAATTTATTAATTTGCTCAATAAACACTCGGTTATGTCGGTGTTTCATTATATACCGCTACACAACTCACCTGCGGGAAAAGAGTTTGGTGAGTTTGTAGGGGCTGACGATTACACAACAAGAGAAAGTGAAAGGTTGGTTCGTTTGCCTCTCTTCTTCAATATGGAAAGCAGTGAACAATCAGATGCTATTGCAGCAATTAAAACTGTATTGGATAAAATGAATAAGTAATTATGAAACCTTATGATAATAAACATGTGTTTTTAGTATCTAATACAGATGTATTTTCACCACTATACTTAGATGCACTATTATATAAGGTAAATATACCTCCTGAATCAATATGTGTTGTCTACTTTAAAAGCAATACAAGTGTTGTTGATGAGCCTAATAAAATAGATGGTATTAAATATATAAGCTTTTTCGATGCTGATAAGTCAATATTTATTAGTGCAAAAACAATAACATACTTTTCTTTAAGTACTCTTAATTCTTTGTATGTGCGTAAAGTATTGGAACTTGATTCTAGTATTAAAGATAAATGTTATATGTTTATTACTGATGATGAAGTGGATCGTTGGCTAAAATGTATCGTTCAGCATGGATACATCAAGCCTGATGATAAACTTATGATTAGTGATAATGACGTGTGGGTTTTAGGTCAACAACAACTTTTTATTACTGTAGAGTCGACTTTTCGTAACAAACTAAACCAAGTGTTAGGACGAGAAAACTATCAAATTGTCGATTCTAGTGTTGTTTTTGATACATTGCCGACGAAGTCAGCACAAGGACTTGCTCTGTCTATTTTCGATGATGAAAAAAATAAGAGAAATATGGTTTTGTTAGGAACAAAACCTAATGCATTTGAATACCAAGATATCAAAAAAATGTTACATGCTTTTGTCACGCGGGGCGTCAACAAAGACTTCAAGTTTGTTGTAATGTGGCCTGCAAAACAATGGCGAAAACGCATTCTGCTAGATTTGTATTTGTTCTACCTACACAAAGTAAAAAAACAACCTATTGATATTTCGATCTTGACCTCTTTGCCCCCTCTTGCTTACACCTCGATGGTAATGTCGTGCACACACCTAGTACTGCAACCTAGAGGTGGGGCCAGCACTGCCCGTCAACTGATGAAGTGGGGGCAGGGTAAGGTATGCGTGGCTAAAGGAAGTTACAATGAATTGTTCTTCAAAGATGCTCAGTCAATTGATTTAGTTAGTTTTGCTAGTTTTTCCGAACTCGCTGAAAACTTAAATGAACAGATTGATATAAAAGGAAATGCTTTTAAAATCAATGCGGAAGAGCAACGTTCACTGAGTGTATTAGCTAAACTTTATAGCTAATGTAATTAAAGATTTTTCAAGGCTAAATATGAGCAACATTTTACCTCTCATCGGTCGCACTGACGCCCTGTTTACACAAGATATCGCTCAGCATGAAGTTGAGCTATCTCGTATTGTTTCTGAATCTAGCTTTCTTGTGCTTGGCGGCGCAGGATCAATTGGTCAAGCAGTGACTAAAGAGATCTTCAAACGCAATCCTAAGAAATTGTATGTTGTGGATATTAGTGAAAACAACATGGTGGAACTTGTTCGAGATATCCGCAGTTCATTCGGTTACATCGATGGCGACTTCCAAACATTTGCTCTCGATATCGGCTCTCTAGAATACGATGCATTCATAAAGGCTGATGGTAAGTTTGATTACATACTGAACTTATCTGCGCTTAAGCATGTTAGAAGTGAAAAAGATCCTTACACATTGATGCGTATGATCGATGTGAATGTGTTTAATACGGACAAAACCATTCAGCAGTCTATTGATGCTGGCGCGAAGAAGTACTTTTGTGTGTCAACAGATAAAGCTGCAAACCCAGTCAATATGATGGGGGCATCCAAGCGTATTATGGAAATGTTCCTAATGCGCAAAAGTGAGCAAATAGCAATCTCAACGGCGCGATTTGCGAATGTTGCATTCTCTGATGGCTCGTTGCTACATGGGTTTAACCAGCGTATTCAAAAACGTCAGCCTATCGTTGCTCCCAATGACATCAAACGTTACTTTGTTACTCCGCAAGAGTCGGGTGAGTTATGTTTGATGTCTTGTATCTTTGGAGAGAATCGTGACATTTTTTTCCCGAAATTGAGTGAAGCTCTGCACCTTATCTCGTTTGCAGATATTGCCGTGAAATACCTAGAGCAGCTTGGTTACGAACCTCATTTATGTGAAACAGAAGAAGAAGCTCGCCAGCTTGCGCATACGCTCCCAGAGCAAGGTAAGTGGCCATGTTTGTTTACTGCAAGTGATACAACGGGTGAAAAAGACTTCGAAGAGTTTTTTACAGATAAAGAAGAGCTGGATATGTCTCGATTCGAAAATCTGGGCATCATCAAAAATGAACCTCTTTATGAGCAAGATCTGCTTACTTTGTTTGAAAACAGCATCTCTGAGATGAAAGGTGAGCGAGCTTGGACTAAAGAGCAGATTGTGAAACTGTTCTTTACTATGATCCCTGATTTTGGGCACAAAGAAACTGGTAAATACCTCGATAGCAAGATGTAAGTGGAGTATTCAATGAAAGCGACAACTATTGTTGAATTTGTGAGAGATACTTACAAAACAGACGAATTTATTCCCTTACATGCACCAACGTTTGATGGCAACGAAAAAGCGTACGTAATGGAAACGATTGAAAGTACATTTGTTTCTAGCGTCGGTAAGTTTGTTGATGATTTTGAGAGAAAAATTGAAGCTTACACTGGTACGGCTAAAGCTGTAGCGACAGTGAATGGAACAGCAGCATTGCATGCGGCATTGTACATGGCTGATGTTCAAAGAGGCGATCTGGTCATCACGCAAGCACTGACGTTCGTTGCTACCTGTAATGCTCTTTATCATATGGGAGCTGAGCCGGTTTTTGTTGATGTTTCCCCGGTGAGTTTAGGGTTGTGCCCTAAGGCTGTGGATGCATTTTTAGAAGAGAATGCTGAAGTCACAGACGTGGGATGTATCCATAAAAAAACAGGTAGAAGAATCAAAGCCGTTGTACCAATGCACACGTTTGGTCACCCTGTAGAGCTTGATGAGCTGGTTGCCGTTTGCTTGAAATGGAACATCACGTTGGTTGAAGATGCCGCAGAAAGTCTAGGCTCGTTCTATAAGGGCAAACATACCGGTACTATTGGTGATTTTGGTGCTGTCAGCTTCAATGGTAATAAGATCATCACCACAGGTGGTGGTGGCATGGTGTTATGTAAGACTCAAGAATTAGGTGCACGTACTAAGCATGTCACGACGACAGCAAAAGTTCCTCATCCTTATGAGTTTTTCCATGATGAACCTGGCTTTAACTACCGTATGCCTAACCTGAATGCTGCACTGGGATGTGCACAGATGGAAGTTATCCAGCAGTATTTGAAGCAAAAGAGATTGCTTGCAGAAGGCTATAAAAACTTCTTCAAAGGTACAGATTTTAACTTTGTCACTGAGCCAGAGTATGCGAAGTCAAACTACTGGTTAAATGCAATTGTCTGTCCGGATAAAGAAAGTCGCGAAGAGGTGCTAGCTTGCACAAATGGCTCTGGTGTGATGACTCGACCTATTTGGCAGCTCATGCACAGATTACCTATGTTTGAGAATGCAATACGTGGTGACTTAACTTACTCAGAGTTTATTGAGGCGCACCTAATCAATCTTCCAAGTACCCCAGTGGAAATCAAAAGCTAAGTAGGTTCAATACATACATGACGCAGACAGATAAAAAGGTTGCAGTCTTTACTGGTACAAGAGCAGAGTATGGTCTGCTCTTTTGGCTTTTAAAGGACATACAAAGCGATCCAGATCTAACACTTCAAGTGCTTGTTTCTGGCATGCACCTATCACCGGAGTTTGGTGAAACCTATAAACAAATTGAAAAAGATGGCTTCAGCATCGATGAGAAAATAGAGATTTTGCTATCTTCTGATTCCGCGGTAGGTACTGCGAAAAGTATGGGGTTAGGAGTTTTAGGTTTTGCTGATGCATTGTCGCGATTAGCACCAGATGTTCTTGTTATTCTTGGGGACCGCTTTGAAGCGCTTGCTGCAGCGCAAACTGCCATGATACTTCGTATTCCAATTGTTCATCTTCATGGTGGAGAGATAACGGAAGGTGCTTACGATGATGCGATTCGTCATGCTATTACAAAGTTGAGTTACCTGCATGGTACGTCGACAGAAGAGTATCGTCAGCGAGTTATCCAGTTAGGAGAATCTCCTGAGCGCGTTAAAAATATTGGGGCTATTGGGCTTGATCATCTAAAAAGGGCTTCTTTTATGGATACGCAGGAATTAAGTGAATCTCTTAATTTCTCAATTGATAAGCCTTACTTTCTTGTCACATATCATCCAGTGACCTTAGGTGAAGAAGCTCCTGAAGAAAGTTTTCAAGCGCTACTCGATGCTTTAGATACGTTTCCCGACCATCAAGTAATTTTGACGTATCCCAATGCGGATGATGGTGGGCGACGAATTATCCCAATGCTTGAAGAATATGCTAGAAGTAACCCTGAGCGTGTATTAGCAATACCATCGTTAGGGCAGGTACGTTATCTAAGTGCAGTCAAACATGCTGCTGCCGTTATCGGCAACTCATCTAGTGGTATTATAGAAGTGCCAGCCTTTGATGTTCCTACAGTGAATATAGGTTCTAGACAAAAAGGGCGTTTGGCTGCAAAAAGTGTTCTAAACGCAGCTGCTACAAAAGAATCTATCAGTAACGCGGTTAGCCTTGCTGTGAGCAGAAAGTATAAAGCTGAAAATGAGAATATTGCTAACCCCTACGGGCAGGGGGATAGTAGCAAGCAAGTCATAGAGATGATTAAAGGCTTGCAGTTTGAACGTAGCAAAGCGTTCTATGACCTTACATTCGATAATGTATAATTTCCTTGTAAACCAAGAATGAAAACAGAAAGAGACTCTATGACCTTAATAATTGCTGAAGCCGGTGTTAACCATAACGGGAATGAGAAGCTCGCCTTTGAGTTAGTGGAAGCTGCTCATAAAGCTGGCGCTGACATTGTTAAATTCCAAACATTTAAAGCTAAAAATCTGGTCACAGAATCAGCCAAACAAGCTGACTACCAAATGGTGAATACTCAAAAGCAAGAATCTCAATTGGCTATGTTAAGCCGATTGGAGTTGTCTTATGAGGTGCACCACCAACTAGTTGACCACTGCAGTAAGCTTGGTATTGAGTTTCTTTCGACTGCTTTTGACTCTGAAAGCTTGGATTTTTTGGTAAACGATCTCGGGCTTAAGCGATTAAAGATACCTTCTGGCGAAATCACAAATGCTCCTCTTGTTCTAGAACATGCTCGCACAGGTTGCGATTTGATTGTATCAACTGGCATGGCAACTCTATCAGAAGTTGAAAGTGTACTTGGAGTAATTGCGTTTGGTTATACAGCAAAAGCAGATGACCTGCCGAACGAGCAAGCGTTTCAACAAGCTTATGCTTCGGATGCTGGACAGGCTGCGTTGAAGAGTAAAGTTACCATATTGCATTGTACAACAGAGTACCCCGCTCCTATGGATGAAATAAACTTAAGAGCAATGGACACCTTACATCAAGCGTTTGAATTGCCTGCTGGTTATTCTGACCATAGTGAAGGTATTACCATTCCGATTGCTGCAGTTGCTCGTGGTGCAATGTTAATCGAAAAACACTTTACTCTTGATAAAAATATGGAAGGACCGGATCACAAAGCGTCTTTAGAGCCGCACGAGCTTGCCTCAATGGTACAAGGTATTCGACAAGTAGAGAAAGCGCTAGGGAATAGGGTGAAAACTCCCACAGTATCAGAGATAAAAAACAAATCCGTAGCCCGTAAAAGCTTAGTGGCAGCTAAGGTCATTGTTTCTGGTGAGACCTTTAGTGTTGAAAACTTGGCGATTAAGCGCCCAGGAACAGGTATGTCACCTTACAAGATGTGGGATTTAATCGGGCAAACAGCGACTAAAGATTACGATGCTGGAGAACTAATAGTTGAGTAATGAAGTGTTAATGCCGCTGGTTATGATTGGCGGTGGTGGTCATGCAAGTGTGCTCGTTGATTTGCTCCGCCATCAAAACAGAACCATTCTCGCAGTGATTAGTCCAGATGATACCTCTACTAGACCTGCTTTTGACGGTATTCCGCGACTATCAAATGATGAAGATATCAGTCAATTTTCGCCGGATGATGTTCGCTTAGTCAATGGTATCGGAATGATGCCCAAATCGCCGTTAAGAAAAAAAGTAAATCAACGCTTTCTGGATCTTGGTTACCAATTTGAAACAGTGATCTCGGAGCAAGCGTTGGTTTCAAAACACGCGCATCTCCAGGATGGTGCTCAGGTATTAAAGGGCGCAATCGTGCAATGCGGTGCTGTTATCGGCGAACATTCAATAATTAACACTGGGGCTTTGATTGAGCATGATACCGTAATTGGAGAGCACAATCATATTGCCCCTAGAGCTGTTCTATGCGGCGGTATTGTTACTCAAAGTGATGTTTACGTTGGTGCTAATGCCACTGTCATCCAAAATCTTAAGCTGGCGCAAAACGTCGTTGTTGGTGCTGGTGCTATAGTCACGTGTCATTTGGATGCTCATCAAGTTTGCTATCCAAGCAGAGCGACCATCATAAACTCGAAATAATATAGAAATACAAAGGTTACTCATGAGTAATTGTTGGAAAAATGTACTAGTCAAGCCAGCGTGTACTTTATTAGATGCGTTGGAGATTATTAACGATGAAGCCTTACGAGTTGTATTGGTTGTTGATGAAAGTGATGTACTACTTGGTGTAGTGACTGATGGTGATATTCGGCGTGGATTACTACGTAATTTGCCTCTAACCGCAGACATAGCGCAAGTTATGAATACGACACCGTACACTGCTGCAATAGAAACTCCACGTGATGAGCTCATTGCTATCATGGAAAGCAATGATATTTTGTCTATTCCACTATTAGACAATGGCAAGGTCGTTGGGTTAGAGACCTTACATCATGCTTTAAGTACTCCTGTGTATGAGAACCCTGTATTTATCATGGCTGGTGGTTTCGGAACTCGCTTGCGTCCTTTGACGGATCACTGCCCAAAACCAATGTTGAAGATTGGTGATAAACCTATCTTAGAAACAGTTATTCGAAACTTTATCAAAGCAGGCTTTATTAACTTCTATATCTCAACCCATTACATGCCAGAACTTATTCAACAGCATTTTGGTGATGGTTCAAGTTTAGGTGTAAAGATCACTTATGTACATGAGCAATCTCCGCTTGGTACTGGAGGTGCTTTAGGACTTTTACCTAAAGACCTTCCTAAAGATTTGCCTTTAATTATGATGAATGGTGATGTTTTAACGAAGGTAGATTTTCAACGGTTACTGGAATTTCACACTGAGCATGATGCGGACGCAACTATGTGCGTGCGAGAATATGACTACCAGATCCCTTATGGCGTGATTAATGGAGAAGGGAACCGGATTACAAGTATGGTCGAGAAACCGATCCAACGCTTTTTTGTTAATGCGGGAATTTACGTGGTTTCACCAGTTGTCATCCAATCCGTTCCTGAAAACCATCATATTGATATGCCGACATTGCTCGAGCAGCATATGAATAAACGCAACAACGTTTTAATGTTTCCAATTCATGAATACTGGCTGGATATTGGTCGTATGGATGACTTTAATCGAGCTCAAACTGATATTTATACTCTAGGGTTGTAAAAATGATTAATCAGAAGTCTGTGCTGGCTATTATTCCGGCGAGAGGTGGCAGTAAAGGGCTACCTAAAAAAAACATCAAGCTTATGAATGGTAAACCACTGATACAGTGGACCATTGAAACTGCTTTACAAACAACTGAAATCGATTCTGTCTTAGTGACGACAGATTGTCCTGAAATACAGTCTGTTGCTCTAGCTGTTGGTGCCGAATGCCCATTTTTACGTCCAGATGCGCTTGCCAGTGATACGGCAACCAGTTTTGATGCCGTCAAACATAGTCTTGACTATTATGCTCAGGAGTTGGGGCGAGAATTTGACATCATCGTTTTATTAGAGCCGACCTCGCCACTGCGCGAAAATACAGACATATCCAATATGCTGAGTAAGTTAGAGCAACATTATCAGACCCATGATGGCATTGTGAGTCTTGGGGAAGTGTCTGAACATCCGTCTATTGTCAAAGTTATTGATCATGATGGAAGCGTTGTTCCTCTCGATGAACAGGCTGACTCTGCCATTAGACGACAAGACTGCGCAAAAGTATATTTTCCTTTTGGCGTCGCTTATGTTGTCAAAAGAGATGTATTACTAAAAGAGAAGAGCTTCTACCCGCAAAGAACTCTTCCTTATGAGATAAAACGCTACCAATGTTATGAAATCGACGATATTTATGACTTTTTAGCTATCGAAAATATTATGAAATTTGAGTGGAACTTAAAATGAAAACGAGAGCACTTGTAATTGGTTTAGGCTCAATGGGTAAGCGTCGAGTAAGAAACTTATTGGCGTTGGGAAACATTGATGTTTTTGGTTTTGATGTGCGAGCGGATCGTAATGAGGAAGCGAGCTCGAAGTATCAAATCACGACATTTGATGACGTACAGAAAGCATTTGAAGATGTGAAGCCAGAAGTTGTCGTTATTTCAACACCACCGCAATTGCATATGACATATGCAAACATGTGTTTCGACGCACGAGTTCCATGTTTTATCGAAGCCTCAGTAACTGATACTGAAGAAATTCGTGAACTTGGTAAGAAGGCTCTAGAAGCTTCACTTGTTATTGCTCCATCTTGCACTATGCGTTACTTCCCTGGTCCTAAAAAGGTTAAGGAGTTGCTTGAACAAAACGTTATTGGCTTGCCACTGTCAGTGAGTTACCAAACAGGTCAGTATTTGCCGGATTGGCACCCTTGGGAAGACATTCAAGACTTCTACGTGTCCAAACGTGAAAGCGGTGGTGCTCGTGAAATTGTTCCATTTGAGCTGACTTGGTTGAATGATTTATTTAGTCATGATGTAAAAGCCTTAGCGAGTGTTGTCGCTAAGCAAACTGATATGAATGCGGACATTGATGATATATACCATTGCCTGCTTCAATATGATTCAGGTGTATTGTTAAACTTAACGGTAGAGGTTATTTCTCGTCCACTAGCAACTCGTGAGATGCTGATTCTAGGTTCAAGAGGCAAGATTAAATTTAGTGCTGATAGTAATTCAGTCTCTTACTGCAACTTAGAAACAGACGGTTGGGTAGAAAGTACATGGGAAGAAGGCACTGTTGAGAGCCAATACATTAACCCAGAAGAACCATACATTAATGAGATGAAAGACTTTGTAACAGCAGCTTTGGCTGGTGACCAAAGTCTTTTCCCTAACAACCTTCAAGATGATGTGAAAGTGCTTGAGGTGCTTGAGGCACTAGAAGAGGTTGATCAATTGAAAGGTAACAAAGCATGAGTAATTACAAAGAGCGTTTACTAAAAGCCATTCCGGGTGGAGCGCATACTTATTCTCGTGGTTATGACCAATATCCAGAAAGTGCACCACAAATTTTGTCTCGTGGTAAAGGGGCGTATTGCTACGATGATAAAGGCACGAAATATCTAGATTACGGAATGTCTTTGCGTGCTGTGAACCTTGGTTATGCAAATGATGAAGTAGATATGGCTGCGTTTGAGCAAATGCGTAACGGTAACAACCTTACTCGTGCTTCTTTAATTGAATTACAAGCAGCTGAGCTTTTGATTGATCTTATCGACTCAGTCGATATGGTTAAATTTACCAAAAATGGTTCCACTGCAGTTTCTGCTGCAGTGAAGCTAGCACGTGCATACACTAACCGTAATTTGGTTGCGCGTTGTGCGGAACACCCGTTCTTCTCTTACGATGACTGGTTTATTGGCTCTACACCTATCACGAAAGGTATTCCAGAAGATACGATCAAACAAACAAAAATGTTTTCGTACAATGACATTAACTCCTTGAAAGCGCTTATTGAACAACACCCAGATCAATTTGCTTGTGTGGTTCTTGAGCCAAGTACGATGGACCATCCTGCGCCATCTGTTGAAGTTGAGGGCGAAACCTATCTTCACGATGTTCAACGTTTGTGTAAAAAACACGGTATTGTTTTTATTCTGGATGAAATGATCACTGGCTTCCGTTGGCATATTAAAGGTGCTCAACACTATTACAATATTCAGCCAGATTTGTGTACGTTTGGTAAAGCGATGGCAAATGGTTTCTCTGTTGCTGCTGTTGCTGGTAAACGTGAAATTATGCAACTTGGCTCGATTGAGTTTGCTGGTTCTGAGCGTTTATTCCTACTATCGACAACACACGGTGCAGAAATGTGTGGGTTGGGAGCGTTTGTAAAAACGGTCGAGTACATTCAAAAGAACGATACCATTGAACATCTTTGGGATTATGGTCAAAAGTTAATTGACCTTATGAACCGCAAAGCAAAAGAAGCAGGTGTTGAATCATATTTCCAAGCCGGCGGTGTTCCTTGTTCTCCTTGGTATATGACTTACGGTCCTGATGGTCAGGCGGACTTAGCCTTCCGAACTCTATTCTCGCAAGAAATGCTAAAAAATGGCGTTTTAATTCCATGGATTGCACTTAGCCATAGCCATGGTGAAAAAGAGTTAGAAATGACAGAGAAAGCGTTAGAAGCTGCATTGAACGTATACAAGAAAGCTATTGATGCTGGTAGTACTGAAGGTTACCTAAAAGGTGATGTCATCAAGCCAGTATTTAGGAGCATTAACTAATGAAAGTGGCATTGGTTTCGCTTGATCAAGTGTGGCGAGATAAGCTTGCAAATCAAATACAGTGTCGAAGCGTGGTTGAAGAAATCAAAGCTGCAAGTTCTGATATCGACCTTATTGTTTTCCCAGAACTTACATTGACAGGTTTTTGTGTAGATGATTCAGCGCTGGCCGAAGGTGATGGTGAACAGTCAGATACTGTACGTTTCTTTTCGGATCTAAGTCAGCATTACCAATGCCACATTATGTTTGGTCAGCTTGCTCGCTTGTCATCAGGACAAGTGGTAAATCGCCAGAACATAACAGACCAAAGTGGTCGACTTATTTCAACTTATGACAAAGTTCATACGTTTTCTTATGCGGGAGAAACTAATTATATTGCACAAGGTGAACAACCTTGTGTAAGTATGATTGATGGTATCCCTGTTGGTGGTTCTATTTGTTATGACCTTCGTTTTGCTGAGCTTTTTCATCATTATCGGGAAAGGGCTGCCATGGTCATCAATACGGCGAATTGGCCGTCGACAAGAACTGCCCAATGGCTATGTCTATTGCAAGCTAGAGCAATTGAGAATCAGTATTTTGTTGTTGGTGTAAACCGAATTGGGACAGATGGAAAGGGATTAGATTACGATAGTTCTAGTGTGATTTTTAATCCGCTTGGTGAAAGACTAGACCCACTGCAACAAGGGGTATTTTGGGATTTATATAGCATCAATTTGGAAGATGTTATGGCAATTCGAACGCAGTTCCCCTTTGTCAAAGATCGTCGTAACTCGCTTTATATGCAGTGGTCGAAAGACAAAAATTCGCAGTAATAGTTAGTAGATTAAGACTATGAATCAAATGCTTAAAGATAAAAAAATCGTTATTGCTGGTGCGGGTGGACTACTAGGTGCCAGTGTCGTTAAATCCATTTTAGAGGCTGGTGGGAGTGTCGTCGCAACAGATGTCTCACTTGAGCACCTAAAAGCTCGTTTATCTTCTGTTGGTGTAAATCTTGCCGATACTCACTTAACTATGCATGAGTTAAATATTACCCACAGCGACGATCTTACGCGATTTTGGCAAGAAGCAGACGGAGTCACTGGCGCGGTGAACTGTACTTACCCAAGAACTAAGAGTTATGGTGCTAAGTTTTTTGATGTAACCCTAGATAGCTTTAACGAAAACGTGAGTATTCATTTGGGTAGTGCATTCTTGTTTGCCCAGCAATGTGCAGCATACTTTGTTAATAAAGAACAGCCTTTTTCACTAGTAAATATTTCCTCTATCTATGGTGTTATTGCTCCTAAGTTTTCAGTGTACGACAACACGCCGATGACAATGCCCGTCGAATATGCCGCGATTAAATCGGCTATTGTCCACTTAAACAAATATGTGGTGAGTTATATTAACGACAGCCGCTTTAGAGTGAATAGCGTGAGTCCTGGTGGCATATTAGATGGTCAGCCTGAAGCTTTCCTCGACGCGTACCGTAAAAATACGCACGGAGCAGGTATGCTTAACGTTGAAGAGATGACAGGTAGTATCGTTTACCTGTTATCTGATCAGTCTAGATATGTGACAGGCCAAAACATTATTGTGGATGATGGTTTTAGCTTATAAACCATTAGATGATACTTATATGAAAATGCCCCATTGATTGGGGTATTTTTTATTCCCACCGGTGAATATTATCACCTTCTAAGTAAGTTTCGATGAGTTCCATTAACTTATAAACTAAGGTCTTATCAATGATCTCATGATCCTCTAAGCGGCGAGTATAAATTGATAAATGTGGATAAATACGACTCAATGTAAACAGTGCTGTAGAGTAATAGCCATAAATCGCAGCTATATTATCGTATTTACATATTTCAAGTTCTATAGGTCCCTTGGTTTCTTCCGCATAACGTAAATTTGGCACTTTTTGCAACAGATCTCTTACACTCGCTTTTTCATTCCTGTGTGGAAAGTAGATAATTTCATCAAACTGTTCGGATAAGCGTTGCAGGCTTTTCTTATATTCATTTAAATCAATCCCACCATCAGTCGCTCCATCTCCAATAAATACAGCTCTTGAAGAGTTAGCTTTAAAGATGGTTGGTTGCTTAGATATCTGTCGTCGTAAGCGTGGAAATGTATTAGCCACTATATGAAAATGTTTAGCTTTTAGGTCAAATAATGTAAAAAGCTCGAATTTATTGCTAATGTAAAAGTCTCTCGGTTTTTTATAGCCAAAAAGGTTAAGAGTAATATTTCTTTTTAATTGAGAATAGCTGACACGAATATTATCGCGAAGTTGTTCTTCATATGCTTTTAGTGTCCACGTGCCGTCATCGTACATGACTTCTTTAATTTTAATAGTAATATTACCAAGTATAGTAGCTACGCGTCGGCTTGGGTATTCTGTATAAAATACATAATTGAACGTCATGCTTGGATTGAGTTTTCTGACTTTTTTTAGCACCAAAACCAATCTTGGGTAAAGCGAACGGGTAGGGTTGCGCTCTAAACGTATAATACCAAACCAATTATGCAGTGCTAACAACTCTTCCATTTGTCGCTCTGCATTTTCATTTTCTTGCTCTCTAACGATGATTATGTTGTTATTACACTGGTAGTGTTCAATCGCTTCTAAAGCATTAATAAGTTGAAATGGAGTTGACGCTAAGAATAGGTTCATTATTTCTTGCTTTTATTATAATTTGCTTGATTCCATTGCTTTAATAGTCTGTAAAGCTCAATGTTTACTTTATTTAGCAAGCTATTATTGGATTTGACTTTCCGTTGTCCAATAGTGGAAGTGGTATTGCTACGAGAAATTAATTGAGGTTCGTAGCTATAAATAGTCTGTTTAGTGCGCCATTCGTTGTCCATAAAGTCATCTACAGGTTCGAAGAAACCATGGATTTGCGAAAGATAGGTCGCAGCAACCTTAGGTGTTATAGCATAAGCGGAAGTACCACAAGCACCTTTTAAATTAGAAATAAGTCGATAATTATCGTCTATTTTTACAATGTTTATATGTTTGCGTTCAAAAAAGTTACCTAGTTTCACTAATCCGTATTGGGTAGTTAGTCTATCGATATTTTCTAGTTGTTCTTTAAGATTACCTAATAATTCAATGTTATCTTCTAAGATAAGGAAGTTTTCATTATCTGAAACACATTTTCGCCAAAGGGAAATATGACTAGCCCAGCATCCTAATTCAGGTGTTGTTAGTGTGTAACCTTTATATTTTTGCGTTTTTCTCGGATCATAAAGTGCATAAATAAAATGCTCAGGGTCTTGCTTTACATTTTCCGCATCAAAAAAATCAAAATTGACACAATCTAATACTTTACCGACTTGTTCGCGACGCTCTACTGATTCTTTTAAGTTTATTACGTATATTTTCATTATGAATCCTCTGTGACCATCCTGATCGTCTTCTTCAAAGCTCCGGTATTCTTTGCCATAAACTCAATCACATTTTTACGAAAACAATTATGTCGATGGACATCTTGCATTAACACAGTAATAGAGGATGCCAGATTTTGGGCGTTGTTAACTAACAAAATGCAATCTTCCCTCAACATGGCTTCGACGATCTCTTTGAAATTAAAGAAGCTTGGACCATTGATAATAGGGACGCCCAAAGCCGCAGGCTCCAATACATTGTGTCCACCAACCTTATCTCCAACCAAGCTGCCACCCATAAAGCAGATATCTGCAGCACCTAACAATAGAAGCATTTCTCCCATTGTATCGCCGAGATAAACTTGAGTTGAATTAGCCACGTTCTCTTGTGTGGTTCTACGCACGGTTTCAAAGCCTTGTTGTTGGCAGAGGTTGTACATATCATCAAAACGTTCTGGGTGACGAGGTACAAGGATCAAAAGTGCATATGGGTGTGACTCTAACACTCTTTTATGTGCTGCCAAGACTTGCTCGTCTTCGCCCTTATGAGTACTTGCTGCAATCCACACAGGGCGATTTTGACCTAGCTCTTGCCTTAGTATTTTGCTCTTTTCTTTCACGTCATCCGAGATTTGAATATCAAACTTAATAGAGCCAGTGACTTTCAGTTTGTCTTTATCAACCCCCAGTCGTTCAAAACGGTTTGCGTCTGACTCTGTCTGACAAAGAACCTGAGTTAGGCATGGCAACATGAGGTTAAACAAAGGCTGAATTTTGGCGTAGTTGCTACATGATTTTTCCGATAAGCGGGCATTGACCACGCTGATAGGAATACCGGCTTTATGGGCCTCGTTTAACGTATTTGGCCACAGCTCCGTCTCGATGATCAGCATTTGCTTCGGTTGTGTTGTCTTCAGGAAGCGTTTTACCGCAAAGGCGAAGTCAATTGGCATATAGCGGTGCTCAATTAAATCACCCAGCTTAGCAATCTGTTCCGCTCCGGTACTCGTCGTGGTCGTAACCAGAATAGGTTGATCAGGGTTTTGCTCTTTAAGCGCCTTAATAAAAGGCGTAGCAGCAATGCTTTCGCCGACAGAGACTGCATGTATCCAAATCGGCTTTTCTTCGCTTGTTAATTTCGGAGTAATACCAAAGTGCTCTTTCCAACGTTGACCAAATTTGGGTTTGTTTGGCTTACTTTTGTATAAGCCAACCAATAGGAAAGGCGATGCGATTGTGAGCAAGAGAGTATAGAGAATACGAATTAACATGAGCCAACAGCGATCGCTTCTAGTTTTTGAATACTATCCAAAACTTGCTTTGGCGATAACTCAGTTAAGCACTTCAAATGCTTAAACTGACACTCGCGCTTAAAGCATGGACGGCAGTCAATGTCCGTATGAACAATCTCTACCTTCTCTGCAAGTGGTGGTGTGTATTTCGGTGAGGTGGAGCCATAGACCGCCACGACATTACAGCCAACGGCCGCTGCCACGTGCATCAGACCTGAGTCGTTCGCAACAACGGTCTGGCAAGCCGCCAGAAGATCAACCGCTTCAATCAGGCTTGTTTGCCCTGCTAGAACGTGAATCTGATGCTGATGTTCTTGAGGTACTAATTGCTTGATGTTGTTGCAGGTTTCGAGATCTTTTTGAGAGCCAAACAGCCATACCTGATGCCCTGATTTCGCCATTTGAATTGCCACTTCTGCATAGTGTGCTTCGGGCCATTTTTTCGCGGGACCGAATTCCGCTCCTGGGCATAGACCAACAACAGGAGATTCTTGGTTGAGATTAAACTTAGAAATCGTAGCGCTTTGTTCTTGTTTATCAATAAACAGGCTAGGGCGAGGCAATGTTTCTAAGCCGCCCAGAGAAGAAGAGTCGATCATCTCCGCTTGTGAATAGGCCAATGCAACATAGCGCTCAACCATAAACTGGAAAGATTTCATATTTGGACGCAAGTCATTGAGTAGACCGTAGCGCATTTCACCTTTCCAACCAGTGCGAAGTGGGATATTAGCAAACCAAGGAATCAGTGCTGACTTTGCAGACTTCGGTAGGATGTAGGCGCGGTCGTACTGTTTTTCTCGTAATGATTTACCAATTTCTCGACGACCCAATAAGTTGAACTCACCATGACCAATAGGCATTTCAATGGCTTGGTGGATCTCTGGCATGCGCTCAAGAATTGGTTTACACCAACCTGGTGCAATTACATCAATTTGGCTTTCTGGATGAAGTTGCTTTAAAACGATGTACAGTGACTGTGACATCACCATATCACCAACCCAAGATGGTCCAATTATTAAAATCTTTTTCATTTTTTTAGCTGCCAGTCAGAGTTATATCTTGGTTTAAACAAGTTGTAATAGTTATTGCCATCTTCTTGAGAGTGTAAAAGCTGCAACACCCACATGTATTGTTCTGGCTTATTTGCTACAAAGTACTCAATCGCTTGGTTACAAGTGCGAGCATCTTGTTCTTCGCCCTTGTCTAATTCAAACGCCGGTAAGATTTCGATATCAAACGTACCATCTTCTGTATTCATAGAAGCAAACATAGGTAACACCTTAGCGCGTGACAGTTTGGCAATTTTACCTAAGCCTGGGAGCGTTGCTTTTCTGGTTGCAAAGAAATCGACAAAAACGCTGTGTTCAGGACCATGATCCTGATCGGGTAAATAATAGCCAATGTAACCGTCACGAACTGATTTCAAAAACGGCTTAACACCACCAGAGCGTTCATAAACGCGACCGCCATATTGCACGCGTTGTTCGTGCATTAGCCAATCTGCCACTTCATTTTTCTGCTTTTTTGCCATCGCAGAGACGGGCATTCCCATCGAAGCAAGTAACACCGCAGGAATATCAATTGCCCATGAGTGTGGAACCATCAAAATGACTTTCTCATCATTGTCGATGTGTTTTTGAAGGATGTCTAAACCTCGGATCTGGCAACGCTGCTGTAACCATTTAGATGAACGTAAGCTAAGTAAGCTGAAACGGAAAAAGAACAATGCTGCGGTATAAAGCGTTTTTTCAATCAGTGCTTCGCGCTCTTCAAACGATTTCTCTGGGAAGCACAGCTCAAAGTTGACTCGAGCTCGGTGAGCCGGACCTTTGTGCGATTTAGCCAGTTTCTTCGCGATGTTTTTTGCTAGCCATTTTTGAACCCCTAAAGGTAGTAAAGCAAGCGGCAAAGAAAGGACAACGCCTATCCACGTACCCCAATACTTCGGCGCTAAAAAGTGGCGCTCAAATTCAGGGTTATAAGCTTTAGGATCGAAATCATCACGTTGATTAGTCATGAAGTTTTAAGTACCTATATTTTTGAAGAAAGGCGATTGGGGGTCTGTAGAAATGATACTAGTAATCGTATCAGAGTAAAGGTGGTAGAGAGTTAACTACCACCTTTGAAGGGAATTAACGGTTTTGAATCGCTAGGTATTCAGCAACACCCTCAGCTACCGTTTTGAATTCTACATCACAACCAGCTGCACGAAGCTTAGTTAGGTCCGCTTGAGTGAATTCTTGGTAAGCGCCTTTTAGGTGATCAGGGAACGGAATGGTTTGGATTTCACCTTTGTTGTGGTGTTTGACCACTGCTTTTGCCACTTCTTCAAAAGATTCTGCACGACCAGTACCGCAGTTGAAGATGCCAGAAACACCATTTTCTAGGAACCAAAGGTTTACTTTGCACACATCACCAACGTAAACGAAGTCGCGTTTGAATGATTCGCTGCCTGCAAATAATTTAGGGTTTTCACCTGCATTGATTTGGTTATTTAGGTGGAAGGCTACCGACGCCATGCTGCCTTTGTGATCTTCACGCGGACCGTACACATTGAAGTAGCGGAAACCAGTGATTTGAGAAAGCTGTTCACCATGCTCTTGGGCATCTTGCCATAAGCGACGCACATAGTTATCAAATTGCTGCTTTGAGTAGCCGTATACATTGAGTGCGCCTTCGTATTCACGTTCTTCAACAAACGTTTCTGTCTCGCCGTATGTTGCTGCTGATGACGCGTACAGGAATGGAATCTCTCGATCTAGACAGTAATGAAGCAACTCTTTTGAGTACTCATAGTTGTTTAGCATCATGTATTTGCCGTCCCACTCGGTTGTCGCAGAACAAGCGCCTTCATGGAAGATAGCTTCGATAGGGCCGAAGTCGTCACCTGCCATGATTTGAGTAAGGAAGTCATCACGATCCATGTAATCTGTGATATCAAGATCAACTAAGTTTTTAAACTTCTTGCCATTTTTTAGGTTGTCGACAACCAGAATATCGTTAATACCTGCTTCGTTCAGTGCTTTAACAATGTTGCTGCCGATCATGCCAGCACCACCAGTTACGATGATCATAAGACTTCCACCATAGATTAAAATTTTCTCAGGAATTCTAGCAAGAAACAGAAATTAGCGCTATTGGAAGGAAAAGAAAGGTATAGAGCGCTTGGGTATAAACAAAAGGGAGCCGAAGCTCCCTTAAATAGTGTTGTTATTCAGCGTTTGACGCGTTTGACGCGTTTGGCCTTTGGTACCAAGGATTACGTTCATCAGTCAGTTCAATCAAGCTGTACTTACGACCTAGCTTCTGACCACCATCGCGAGTCAGTGGCTGCCAGCTAAAGAACGCGCGGTTGTTGCTTGGTTTCACTGTCATGATGTCGAATGGAATCGAAATGTAGAAGCCTTTAGTAAAGCTACCTTCACCGAATTCGTCAGCCGACAAATCACTGATTGATGCGAATGCACCAGCAATGACACCACTCTTGAACTGTTTAGATACGTTCACTTGTGTGCCAATGTCTCCACCTAGGAACTGACCCACATCAACTTGAATCATCAAATCTTGTAGGAAGTCCCATTGAGGGTAGTAATAACCTGATACAAAACCAGTAAAGCCTTTGTCTACAACTTGGAACGGACGCCCATATTCTGGAACGTATTGCCATTTCTCATCGTATACACCGAAGTAGCTTTGCGGGTCACGTTGAGAGATCAAGTTTACATCTGCACCGATCGCCCAGTTTGCGCCTTTCGGTCGGTACAGGAATTCGGTACCCACACCCGCAAACATACTTTCTAGATAACCAGCGTAGAACTGTTGGTCCATGGTATCTGAGTACTCTTGGAACCAAGTTAACTGCAGGTTGGACATGGTTACCTCGTGTTCATTTTGATAAGCACGGAACATGGTACGTACACGAGGAATCGAAGTGCCATCCGGTGGGGTGACGTAGTTAAACTTATCGTAGTTGTTGTACCAATCCCAGTATAGCGAGCCACCAATTTCTAGGTTATCTGTCAGCCAGTAAGAGGCGCTGCCACTTAAACCGACACTGAACAGATAGAACTCTTCTGGGTTGCCTAAGGTCTGAGCCAGTTTTGGTGAGAAGCCCCAATCAAAGCGCTCAAAACCATCGTAAGCAGGTTTACCTTGCGGTTTATCGCTCGAGGTTGATGTTGCATCTTCGATATTTGGATTGATGTAGTTAACTTCTGCAAAGTCACGGTATTTCTCTTTGGAGATAACCGTTTGATCGCCGATCAGACCACTACTGCGTTCATTGATAGTAAAGGTATCAATGTTGTCTGGCATTTCGTTGTAAAGCACTGCCGCCGCTTTTTCATGAGCTTCATTGCGATCACGATACTTTTTCTGCTCGCCAACAACCGAAACGGTATTATCTTCAACATAGAGTTGGGTATTTTGGTAGCCAGCAATTTTATCCAGCTCCTCGGTAACACGTTCCCAATCTACATCAGACAGTTGCTCTGGTTGCTTGTCTTCAACTTCTGGCGTTGGCGTATCACGCCAGAAAGACGGCATATCATTGAAGTTTGTGTAAAGGCTTACGCCTGCAACTAACGTATCGCCTCGCTCGTAGCTCAAGCGCAAATCTGCCATATGTCCTAAACGATACAGAACACCAAAGTTCCAAGGAGTATGAGGCGTCATATCTACACCACCACGTGCTACAGGATAGTCTTCACTGTAGTCGTTGCTGTCGTATTCAAGCTTAAAGCGTAGCGGGGCATATAAAGTTTGATACTCGATGCCGCCAAAGAGTGCAGCAGGACCTTTAAACCAACGTTCAAAATCCACACTACCACCGTTATTTTTGAAGTCCGAAGGTCGCTCACAGAATTTATCGGATAACTTACAAGCTGGGTTACTGATACTGTCGCGAGTGCCTAAGTAGCCCCAGCCCATACCTAGAGTGAAATCAAAGGTACCGAGGTTTGGGTTAGAGTAACGTTTTGTCGCGGCAACAAATTCACCATCAAAAAGACCAGTACCAGCAAAGTCGCGAATACCAACAGAAAGCTCTGGTAAGTACTCTGACTCTTGCAAAAGTCGAACTTTAAAATCGATGCCTTTGTCAGTGTATTTGGTATCACCCGAGAAGCTTGGATCATCACTATAAAAAAGATCATTCACCATGGTATAGCGAATGGTCGTTTCTAACCATGGCATGACTTGCAGTGTAACATTGTAAAAAAGGTACTCATCGCTGCCAGTAACAGCAAAGTTAAACTCGCCTTCAGGCGCCATACGACCAGTTGGCATCTGCATTAAGCCGACACCACCAAAGTCCATTTGTGATGGTTGCAATGGTGGTACTTCGAAAGGCATGTCTTGAGCCCACACCAACGCTGGACCCATTAAAGAAAGGGATAAACTGGTTCTGATCAGGTTCATGTTTAGTTCTTCGATGAGGTTAGTTTACGTTGTGCAAGCAGAGCGACAATGTCTTTATCCATTTGTGATGTTTCGAACTTATCAAATGGGATGTACACCATGGTAAGTGGTGGCAAGTAATATTGAGTGGTTAGCCAACTGCCATGGTGAGGATGAACGACTTTGCCATCCGGGTAAATTAGGATTGGCGGATAGGCGAGCTTACCAATGTCACTTGAACCTAGATTCTCGACCTGTTCATGCAGAGTGATACCCGCTTGGTTTTCTACTGCGTAGACTTTTTCTAAGTTACCCACATACAACACTTTCTCTTTGCGTTTTGGTGCACTTAACGCAAGTTGACCTTGTAAAAGAGGGTTATCAAATTTATCCAGACGGATGCGATCAACATCAATGGCCGACAGCACGCGAGGTGCAAACTGGCTTCGTTGGATAAACTTGTAAAATGGGTGCGCAACTAAATTATGTTGAATCATTTGGTTCAACACCGAATTTTTTAAGGCAGTACTTCTTTGCACTGCAGTTTCGGAATTATCAAATAGAGTCACAGCTAAAGGGTATTGTAGGGCGATTTGTTGTTCTTGTGCATGCTTAAGTACGCTCTCTAAACGCGCCGCTTGTTGGAACTGCAATGCTTTGCCCGTTCCGACAAGTTCAACATTAAGCGGTGAAGAGGGGTGGTTTTGAGCTTGAACAGTAGTAGGTGTCGCCAGAATCGTTGCCGTTAAACTTAGGCTTAATAAAGATAGCAGTCGCTTATTCATGATTTGCTGTACCCTTTCAGAATCGTCAATTCAACAGGCACCATGTTTGGACCTAAGTGTTGACGTGTTTTCACTACTTCTCCTTTACCGTTTACCCAGTATTGGTTCTCTACACTTTTTTCTAAGCTGGTAAACGTTACAACCTCGCTATAAACATCAGTAGAGGTAGATGAAATAGGGGTGATGACGGTTTCTTTACCTTGACGAGAACGCTGGACTTTAGCCGGGAATCCATAACGGTATTTGTCAGACCAATCGTAAGAAAGAGAATATTGTGCAGAGGGCGCTGAGTAGGCAGGAACGTTGCCATAAATGCCTGCTAGATTGGTGGTTTGCAAGCCAATAGTTTTAACGATATGACCGTTTTCTGTTACCACCATTGCCTTGTCTGCACTTACCCACTTTAACTGGGTATTGCCAGTTAGTGGGTTTTGCTCAGCAAAGGCCAACACTACGAAGACCTGTTTTTGGTCACCAATTTTTAAGTAAGCACTGGCATAAGGGACCGCTTCAACTTCTTCTGGAGTTAGCTCGACATCGATGTAGTTGCCATAAGCTTCTTGGACTGTCGCGGATACGTCATTAAACTTTTGTGTACAGCCGAAGATTGAGCTCAGTAAAGGTAGAGCAATAAGTAAGCGCATCCATTTTAGCGATAGAAAGGTGTTCATCATTCCCTCATAACAAATAAAATCGCCCTGAGTATTCAGGGCGATGACTTTACTTAGAACTTAATTAGGCTATTGTGGATTAGTACCTGAACCTGAGCCTGAAGTAGAAGTAGAAGTAGAATCGCTGTCTGACGCTGCAACTGCTACTACAGTTACTGCTGCTGCTGCACCTACTGCTACTGCAGTTGTACCAGTCGCAGATGCTGCTGCTGTGCCTGCTGTACCAGCTTCAGTCGCTGCAAATGCAGTTGACGCGCTTAGAGCCATAAGAATAGCTAGAGCTGTGTTCTTCATTATTAATCCTTGTATTTCAGATTTTAAAACATCGATGTTTGGTCTGTTTATCACATACCACTGCTCATTTTAGTTAAAAAACAATCAGCATGTAAATAGTTTCCTATGCGAATTTACCTAACGCTAAAGAAAGATGGTGGAAGAATAGAGGATTGCTTAGGTGTGATTATTGTATTTAATAAAACTACTTAAGTTGAAGTCACCTCAGAGTTCACGCAAACGTTCACGATTTTTATTCAACGCGACTCTTTGTATGTCTTGGTATGTCTTGTTTTAAGTCGCTGATAGACAATGAGTTTCTCATCTGTGAGAATTTGCTAACCATAAACAGAACTCTTAGAAGTCCCTCCCTCTTGCCGTTTTGCGCTAATCCATGCATAATTTGCCAGCTTTTGTGTAGCGTTTATCAAGACTGTTTTTTTGAACGACTAGTCGCAAAAGTGAGGCTTAAAAAGAATAGTTATATCAATAAACCGAATGAATCGGGAATCAGCGAACAGTGGCTAACGCGTAATGCCGCCGGGCGGTAGCGTGGAAACGCACAAACGAAATTGAAAAAAGTTAACCGACATTCACTGCGCGCGTCATTCATAATGTGCAGCGGTCAGTCGACACCCAAGGAACACTTACGTGATTAATAAACGACCATGGCTAGGGGCGTTGAGTGCAATCAGCTTAGGCTTGTGCTCATTTTCTGCCTCAGCAGATTTTTATGCTGGTGCGTTAGTCAGTTACTCTAACGCCGAATTTCATCATTCCTCTTCTTCGGTAACCGAGGGAAACCCTTTCCTTCTCCAAGCGCAAGCTGGTTACTTTTTCAATGATTACCTCGCTTTTGAAGCGCGTTACGGAGCTTCTGCACAACGAGACAGCGGACTGGCAGTAGACAGCCTCGCGAGTGGCTTTATTAAGTTGAATATGCCCGTCTCCGAACGTATCGCCCTTTACGGACTTGCTGGTTATTCGAGCGTTCAGATCGACCAACAGAATGTAGGCTCAAATAAAGATCAAGGTTTCAGCTTTGGTTTAGGGATGCATTACGCCTTAGACAAGCAGAATGCGGTTGTCTTTGAGTTTGTTGACAGTACATCTGAAGATCAGGTTCGTTTGAACGCACTTACTCTTGGCTTCCAACACCGATTTTAATTAAAGACCTAGCGCCTAGTTTTGTGGCTAGGATTTTTAACTCCTGACTTTAAATAGCGAATTATCATGCTCAAAGGATATTTCTCGATAGGTGCTTGTATTCTGGCAAGCCTATTTGCGCCGCTTACTAATGCGCAGACTCCAACCCCAGAACAAATTCAGATGTTTCAGAACTTACCTGCTGACCAGCAACAAGCACTGGCGAGTAAGTATGGTATCTCTATTCCATCCGGCGCTTCGTCTCAGCCAAGCAGTTACCAAAATCCTCAAGTGATTGAACAACGTCCGGTTGCTAGCAGCGCGACTGAAGCAAAAGTAAACGACGCCGAAAAAGACGAGCAAGGTTTAAAGCGTTTTGGTTTAGATTTGTTTGCAGGTTCACCGACGACGTTTGCACCAATCAGTGATGTGCCTGTTCCGGCTGACTACACGGTAGGAGCTGGTGATGAAATCGTTATCCAACTGTTTGGTAAAGAGAACACGACGCATCGTCTTCGTGTTAATCGCGCTGGTATCATTAATTTCCCTTCTCTTGGTCCTGTTCAAGTGGCGGGGATGACATTCTCTGATGTGCGTGATTCTTTAAACCAGCGTGTAAAAGAGCAAATGATCGGGGTTCGTAGTGATATTTCGTTGGGTGAAATGCGCACCATGCAAGTTTTTGTGATGGGTGATGCCTACAAGCCTGGCGCTTACACGGTGAGCGCCCTAACTACGATCTCTCAAGCTATTTATTACAGTGGTGGCTTTAGTGAGAGTGGCGCCCTCCGTAACGTGCAACTTAAGCGTAATGGTCAGGTTATTCGTAAGCTTGATATGTACGACCTGCTACTTAAAGGCGATGCCCGTAATGATATCCGTTTACTGCCAGGGGACGTGGTTTTCATCGGCGCATTGGGTAACACGATTTCGATTGATGGTGAAGTAAACCGCCCAGCAATCTATGAAATCAAACCAGGTGAAACCTATAAGCAAGCGATTCAAATGGCTGGCGGTTTTACGGCTAATGCTTATAGCGATCAAATCGAGGTGAAGCGTTATGCAGCTAAAGGTGCTCGCGATGCATTAACACTGAACTTTAGCCAGTCACATGACCAACAAACTAAAGTCAAAGATGGTGATGCGGTTAATGTGCTTAAGAAAAATGAAGAGCTGACCCGTTACGTACAAATTGAAGGTGATGTTCGTCATCCGGGCTTTATAGAGTGGAGGAGCGGTCTACGAATCGCAGATTTATTCCAATCCGTTGATACCTCGTTTAATTCTACTGCAGATGTAAGCTATGCTGTTGTTGTACGTGAGACTAATCCTCAACGTGATATCGAGGTTTACCAAGTTAACCTTGCCAATGCGATTCTTTCTCCAACTAGCACTGACAACTTGAAGCTAAACTCGCGAGATAGAGTTTTGGTATTTAATCGTTTGAGTAATAAGAGTGTTGATTCACTGCTTGAAACCGACGATAAGGCGAAAAGCTTAGAGCAAGCACAACAGCAAGCCCAAGAAGAAGAGAAAGAGCAAAATGTTGAAGTTACATCAAGCAATGTTACGGGCAAAGATGTTCGAATGATGTGGCAAGGGAAGCCTGTTACAGCTGAACAGCTGAAAGAACTGAAACAAAATACGCGCGCTACGTTGCTTGCTCCGGTATTACTTAAGTTACAACAGCAATCACGTTTAGGACTAGCGCCACAGATTGCAGAAATTACGGGAGAAGTGAAATACCCAGGTCGATACCCTATTACACCTCGTATGAAAATTTCTGATTTAATTGAGGCGGCGGGCGGTTTGACCTACGGCGCATTCACAATTAATGCAGAGCTTGCACGAACAGTCATTCGAAGTTCTGACGAAAGAGCCTCTATCGATATCGAGCGAATTGACTTACGTAAAGCGATTCAAGGTGACGTAAACAGTGATGTCATTATTGCGGGTAGAGATAGACTCAATATTCTGCAAAAACCAGATGTAAAGGTGCAAAGTACGGTAACACTGCAAGGTGAGGTTCGTTTCCCTGGTACATATACTGTTCGTCAAGGTGAAACATTGGGTGAATTGCTTGAACGCGCTGGAGGACTAACCGAATTTGCTCACCCGCAAGGAGCGATCTTCACTCGTGAGGCTTTACGCCTCCAAGAGCAAAAACTACTAAACCAATACGCAGCAGATATGCGAGCAGAAACAGCCAAGAAAACCTTCCGAGCCGACAGTAATATGGGTTCAGTAATCTCAGACCCAGACAAGACACTGAAGTTTGTTGAAGAAGCAATCCGTAGCAAAGCACTTGGTCGAATGGTGGTGCAGCTTAATCGCATCCTTAAAGATGAGCGCTCTGCGGACTTTATGTTAGAAGATGGTGACTTCTTATTTGTGCCAACCTTCCGCAATACAGTTTCGATCATGGGCGAAGTTCAAGTTCCAATTACATATCTACTGGACAATAAGTTAGACGTGGATGATTACCTGAATAAAGCGGGTGGTGCTAAGAAGCAAGCGGATGAAGATCGTATCTTTGTAGTGCGTGCCGATGGCTCAGTTTATAAACCAACATCGGGATACTGGTTTGGTAATAATCATGAAGAGCTAAAAGCGGGTGACACAATTGTTGTACCAATCGATACTGACTACCGTGATGCACTAAGCACTTGGACTGCTGCAACGCAGATCCTTTACCAAACAGGTGTAGCGATCAACGCGTTGAAGTAAGGAACGACAAGGTCATTACAATCAGCTTAAAACAAGATTAGAAATACAAAAATAATAAGAGCTTATGTGACGATTGAAGTTACATAAGCTCAGTTTTATGAACATATTAAATCAAAACGGCAAATACTGCTCTGAACATCAATAGTGGCATTATTCGGCCGTAGCCCGTCATTCCAGCGAGCCGAAGCGAGACTAGGAATCTTGTCACAACGCGGTTGTGTTTTGAAAGTCGGAGAACAGTCTATCAAATTTTACCAATCTCTAAGTCCAATACAACGAACTTCAGAGCTTAGGATTAAATACCCATGGAACCACAAAAAGAATCCAACCTAAACTACTTACCATATCCACCCCAACCCCAGTCCACAGATGATGAAATCGATTTGCGTGAACTTTTCAAAGCATTGTGGAAAGGAAAGTGGATCATCATCGTAACAACACTTGTTTTTGCCATTGGTTCTGTTCTTTATGCATTAAGCCTCCCAAATATCTATAAAGCTGACGCGCTTTTAGCTCCTGCTGAAAGCTCGAATGGCGGCGGCTTATCAAAAATGGCAGGTCAACTTGGAGGTTTAGCTGCTTTAGCGGGAGTTAATCTTGGGGGAAATGAGTCTTCTCAAACAGATCTTGCTGTGCAGGTGATGAAATCACGCCAATTTGTTGAGGTGTTCATCAACAAACATGATTTGCTTGTACCTTTGATGGCGGCAAAAGGTTGGGATTTAGCAAACAATAAGCTCATCTTAGATGAAGAGCTCTATAACCCAAACACTGGAGTGTGGCATCGCGAGCCTGATGGTATGCGAGGTGCAACTCCTACGGCTCAAGAGGCGTTTGAAGTATTCAGTAAAGAGGTCTTGAGTATCAATCAAGATAAAGAGAGTGGCTTATACACCATATCAGTCAAAAACTACTCACCCTATATTGCGCAACAATGGGTCAATTGGTTAATTGAAGATATCAACAAAGTAATGCGCGAACGTACGATTGCGGAAACGTCGCAAAACCTTGCATATTTAAATACACAGCTACAAAAAACAGCAGTCGCTGACATGCAAAGCACGTTTTACAAACTGATTGAAGAACAAACCAAAAGCTTGATGTTGGCTGAAGTACAAGAAGAATTCATCTTCAAAGTTGTGGACCCTGCGGTTGTGCCAGAGCTCAAAGATGGACCCAAACGTGCTCTAATTTGTGTGTTAGGGACGTTGCTTGGTGGCATGCTTGGTGTTGCAATTGTACTCGTACGTTTTGCGTTTCGAAAAGAAGAAAATGAGGTCCTAGAGACTAAAATCTAGGCTTTTCGTGACCTATTCTATTGAGTCCGGTTTGGCAAGATAGATGAAATGATAGTACTACAATGAGATAGCTAGATGAGGCTGCCTCATTTTGAATGAAAAGTGTCTCAGACTGGGTTAGATGTCTGAGATAAAAATGGAAGTTTTGAAACACTCTTAGTAGTGTTTTCTAGTGTTGGTAAGTTAAAAAATGAAAATACTTGTGACTGGCGGCGCGGGCTTTATCGGCTCTGCGGTTGTTCGCCATATCATTGAAAACACGTCAGCTAAAGTAGTCAACGTTGATTGCTTAACTTATGCCGGTAATTTGGAGTCGTTAGCGATGATTGATACCAGTGAACGTTATGCGTTCGAGAAAGTGAATATCTGTGATCGTGCTGCGCTTGACCGCGTGTTTGTTGAGCACAAACCGGATGCAGTGATGCATTTAGCAGCAGAATCACACGTTGACCGGTCAATTACTGGACCTGCGGCTTTTATTGAAACCAATGTAGTTGGCACTTATACCTTGCTTGAAGCAACTCGCGAATACTGGAATGCACTTGACGACAACGCCAAAGCAGCATTTCGTTTCCACCACATCTCGACCGACGAGGTGTATGGTGACCTGCCGCATCCAGATGAAGTACCTAAAAGTTCAGGGCTTCCAATGTTCATGGAAACAACGTCTTACAAGCCATCAAGCCCATATTCTGCGTCAAAAGCCTCAAGCGATCATCTTGTTCGTGCATGGCTGAGAACCTATGGCTTACCCACTATCGTTACCAACTGTTCGAATAACTATGGTCCCTATCACTTCCCTGAAAAACTTATTCCATTAGTTATTCTTAATGCCTTAGAAGGTAAAGATTTGCCGATTTATGGCAAAGGTGACCAAATCCGTGATTGGCTGTTTGTGGAAGATCATGCTCGTGCGCTTTACAAAGTAGTGAGAGAGGGCAAAGTAGGTGAAACTTACAACATTGGTGGTCACAATGAGAAGCAAAATTTAGAAGTCGTGCAAACCATTTGTTCAATTTTAGATGTGCTAGTACCTAAAGAAGTACCATATTCAGACCAGATCACGTACGTGCAAGACCGCCCTGGGCACGACCGTCGTTATGCGATTGATTCAAGTAAAATGCAAAAAGAGCTTGGTTGGACGCCGATTGAAACGTTCGAAACCGGACTTCGAAAAACCGTGCAATGGTATCTAGAGAATCAACAGTGGTGCCAAAATGTTCAAGATGGTAGTTACCAACGTGAACGTTTAGGCATTAATTGATCATATTCTCCCTTCTACAAACATTTGAGTGTCTGGAGCTTAGGTTTACCTAGGAGCTAGATACTATCAATCTAGGATTTATTTCGAATGAAAGGTATTGTTCTTGCGGGTGGTTCTGGCACTCGTCTTTACCCACTAACTCGTGGCGTCTCTAAGCAACTACTGCCTATTTACGACAAGCCGATGGTTTTTTATCCAATATCAACCTTAATGCTAGCGGGTATCCGCGATATTTTGGTTATTACCACACCAGAAGACAACGCTGGTTTTAAACGCTTGCTCGGGGATGGCTCTGATTTCGGTATCAATTTAGAGTATGCAATCCAGCCTAGCCCAGATGGTTTGGCTCAAGCATTTATTATTGGTGAAGAATTCATCGGTGACGACAGTGTGTGTCTAGTGCTGGGCGATAACATCTTCTATGGCCAATCATTTTCAGACACGTTAAAGCGCGCAGCTGCACGCGAATCAGGTGCGACGGTCTTCGGCTACCAAGTAAAAGACCCAGAGCGCTTTGGTGTAGTGGAATTTGACGACAATAAGAAAGCTGTATCGATTGAAGAAAAACCAACTAAACCGAAGTCAAATTACGCAGTAACAGGCTTATATTTTTACGACAACCGTGTGGTAGAAATGGCTAAGCGAGTGAAACCTTCGCATCGTGGAGAGCTAGAAATCACAACGTTGAATGAAATGTACTTAAATGACGGTACACTTAATGTGGAGCTATTGGGGCGTGGTTTTGCATGGCTAGATACAGGAACTCATGAAAGCTTACACGAGGCATCTTCCTTTGTTCAGACTATTGAAAATGTACAGGGATTAAAAGTTGCGTGTTTGGAGGAAATCGCTTGGCGTAATGGATGGCTTAGTGATAATGAAATTTTAGCACTTGCTGAGCCAATGATGAAAAATGAATATGGTCATTATCTTGCTCGTCTTGCAAACATAAATAAAGGAAACTAAGAATGCGCATTCTTGTGACTGGCTCTAAAGGTCAAGTAGGACATTGTTTGACGGAAGCACTCAAACACAAAGACGGTGTTGTTTTACTCGCAGTAGATAGAGATGACCTAGATATCACCAATCAAGATGCGGTTTTGGATAGTGTCAAAGCATTCAAGCCTACTATCATTATCAATGCAGCAGCTCATACAGCGGTTGATAAAGCGGAGCATGAAGTTGAGCTCTCATATGCAATAAATAGTGACGGACCGAAATTTCTTGCGGAGGCCGCGAGTGCGGTCGGGGCCGCGATTTTACATATATCTACTGATTATGTATTTGAAGGCGATAAAGTTGGTGAATATGTAGAGAGTGATGCAACCAACCCTCAAGGGGTTTACGGTGCAAGTAAACTAGCTGGGGAAATAGAAGTTTCAAGAGCATGTGACAAACACATTATTATAAGAACAGCTTGGGTATTCGGTGAGGTTGGCAGGAATTTTGTTAAGACTATAATTCGCCTAGGACAAGAGCGAAATGAATTGAGTATCGTTGGTGATCAATTTGGTGGACCTACTTACGCTGGTGATATTGCGAAAGCACTCATTGCAATTTCTGAAAAAATAACAAGTGATGATAGAGTTGACTTTGGGGTTTATCATTATTCTGGACTGCCCCATGTAAGCTGGTGTCAATTTGCCGATGTAATTCTCGATAGAGCAGTTGAGCAGGAAATAATTAGAAACAAACCCATGCTCAAAAGTGTAACAACTGAGCAATACCCCACACAGGCAAAACGACCAATGAACTCGAAGATGAGTACAAACAAAATCACACATTCATTTGGTATAGACGCAAGTGATTGGTCTTCAGCTCTAGACAGTATTAATTTATATACGGATTAATAAATGAAAATCATAGATACTAACATTCCAGATGTAAAAATTATTGAGCCAACGGTTTTCGGTGATGAACGTGGTTTTTTTATGGAAACCTGGAATCAAAAACGTTTTGAAGATTTGGTGACGGGAAAGCCAACACTGTTCGTGCAAGACAATCATTCCAAATCAAAAAAGGGTATTCTTCGAGGTCTTCATTATCAAACAGAAAACACACAAGGGAAACTAGTACGTGTTGTCACTGGTGAAGTATTTGACGTCGCGGTAGATATCCGCAAAGACTCTCCAACATACGGTCAATGGGTTGGTGAGTATTTATCAGAAAAAAACAAAAGGCAGCTATGGATTCCAGAAGGGTTTGCTCATGGTTTTTATGTTCTTAGCAAAGAAGCCGATTTTGTATATAAATGCACGGACTATTACAATCCTAGAGCAGAATTGTCAATATCTTGGGATGACCCATCCTTAAATATTGATTGGCCTATTATGGAAGAAAAACCAGAGTTATCTGGCAAAGATGCTAGTGCAATGAGTTTTCAAGAACTACATTTAAATATAAAGTAAATCATTGTAGATAAGGAATCTTTGATGAAAGCTGTATGTATGACAATTGTTCTTTTATTATTTGGATGTGATCAAGACAACGTAACGAAAGTCATCAATGTATCGGGTGATGATTCATCCATACAAGATGCGATTGACTCTGCCAGTGATGGTGATGAAGTGACCATAGCATGTGGTGTATATAATGAGTCCTTGTTCATATCGAATAAAAAGTTGAAGATTACAGGTAGCAAAAACAAAAATTGTCCAACAGTAATTGATGCAAATGGGAGTAATGGTCTTAATATAGTTGATTCTGATGGGACCGAAATTAGCCATGTAGAGATAAAAAATGCAGTTGATGGAATATCCACAGATTCAAATGTCATGATCACAGAAAGTGTGTTTTATTCTAATTATGATGGGATCGATTTTGAGTCTGGTGGTGGTGTCGTTAAAAATAATGAATTTTATAATAATAAAGACGATGCGATTGATTTGGATCTTGATGTTTCAGTGGCTATTGAAGGGAATGTTATATCCAATTCGAACGATGATGGGATTGAGATAAGGCTTCATCCCGAACACTCAATAGAAGAAAAGTTAATATCAATAAGCGACAATATTATATCTTATAGTGGTGGTGATGGAATTCAATTCATTGACTATGAAATAGAAACTAATAGAGTTTTCTTTATATCTAGCAATTTTTTTCTTGGTAATAGTGCAGCAATATCATATAACGATAATGAAAGCACAAGTGCCAAAGAGTCAGCTGGAAGTATTGATGAGAATGTGAATATCAGCTTAAATAAGTTTATGGATAATGATGTCTCGTATAGACTTAATGGTAGTAATACGATTATTGAGAGTTCATTCTGTATATCAGAGTCCGATAAAAACGCTGAGTCTGATATAGACTTGCATTTTATTTGTTATAAATAAATTACATGAAGAAATTAATAAAAATAACATCGGTGTTTATGACTCGATTTTTTTCAGGTCTCTCTCCGATTCTTCTACTTGTATTTCTCCAAAGTCATAAAGGAACAAAGTTTACTGGTGTTTACATTATGTGCTTTGGCTTAGCAAACGTCTTGTATGTTGCTTTTCAAGGTTATATGCCGGTGACCTTTGCTCGATTATTTGATTCTAGGCGATGCAATATCAATTTAGTAAAAGCAGATCTATTATTAACAATATTCTATGCTGTGATTGTTACTCCACTATTTATATTGATTTCTTGGTCGTTTAGCTTAAATGTGAATTTTGAATATGCTATTTCAGTTTTATTTTTTTTGATTGGTGTGGCATGCTTAAATTCTTTAGGTAAGTTTTTCCTAAATAGAGGTGATATAAATTTATATATAATGATGGTTGTCTTTTTTCCTTCAATGATTAGTTTTCTTTCTCTATTTACGTCTGGTGTTTTAAATGTTAAAGATGGTGATTTTGTTGGTATTTCTGATTTGGCCCTTTCTTTTTTATTGATTTGTATACTTACTTATTGCTTGTTTTGTGTTAACTATAAAGATAAAAATAAAGATAAAAATAGGACTTTCTACTTTTTTTGGTCAGACTTTAGAGAGCGATTTTATCGGACTATATTGTCACTTTCCGAACAAGTCGACGTTATCATACTTCCAACGTTGAGCTTGAATAGTTTAGTTTCATTTACTTACATTAAGAGAATTCTTGGAGTAGGTTCAATTGCTTCTTCGATAATAACAAAAACTTTTGAAAAATCCATTATAAAAACTAATAGTGCCAATGGCTTGAGTGTTGTTAGGAAGTATGTGGCTATTATTCAAATTTTATTATCTATAGGTGTTGTATATTATTTGTTTAGATATGAGCCTGAATTTTCTGGGTTGAATACGTCTAGCGACTTGTTGTTGTTAGTTTCAGCTGCTCTAGTTTCAGTTTTACAGATACTTAATGCAGGAAAAATTACAGTAATACTAAAAGATAAACGTAAAACAAAATTGGCAATAGTAACGATGCTATTTATATCAATTTGTTTATTTTTTATATACTTTGTTTTCTTGGAAGGTTTTTATGGATTCTGTT
Source organism: Vibrio sp. L85 (assembly GCF_963871815.1). NCBI lineage: Bacteria > Pseudomonadati > Pseudomonadota > Gammaproteobacteria > Vibrionales > Vibrionaceae > Vibrio > Vibrio sp. L85. The sequence goes on along the minus strand of NZ_CAWMYL010000128.1, from coordinate 18,175 downwards.
TTTTGTATATTATGATTAACTTATCAAAGGTATTGGTGAATTATGCCCTTACAAGGTAAAAAGGAACGTCATCTACTGTTAGCTTGGCCTTCAGCTGTAGAAAACTACAGTGAACAAATTGAAAATTTCGAAAGGGAAATGACTAACAGCATCATTTCCAAACTTTGTATTCATATATCTGATGCCGAAGATATGAATAATCTTTTAAATTGTCTTTACGGTGAGAAACTTAAAGGTAGAGACTACAAATTAAAAGAAGTGGGTATTGGAACATTAAATGTCTATATAATTTACGTTGACAGTGATTATTCCAGAAAAGTCGTCACTTCTGGGTTTAATTTAGTGAACGATAGTATGCATTTTATAAAAAGCGACTTGCGAATTAAATGCGGTGGTGGACACAATATTCATGGCTCTGAAGATTTAATAGAAGCCGAAGATGATGCTATGTTGTTCTTTGGTAAATCCATGAGTGAGATAACTAGTGAAGATGATAAAGATATTAGCTTTAGTGAATGGGCCGATTCTTTCCATAATATTATTGGAAGTATCGGACTTCTCTCACAAACTGGCATCAGGCATTCTATACTTAGAGGCGTTACAGAACGAGAACAAAGCTTCGGATCTGATATAGATTTTCTCATAGAGGAAAAAGATAAAATTTCAGTGAGGAAACGATTGAGGATATATCCAAAATACCCGAAATTAGTTAACTCGAGAGTATATGTCTCACTTAAAGAGAAAAAAGAAATTGACCTGAGATATGTAGAAGATGACTACCTTCCAATTCAATTAACCCAAGAGTTATTTGACGAGTCTAAAAACCATCAAGAGAAAAGTGCTAATGTTTACAATGAATCACAAATTAAGGCATTAGCCTATCACTGCTTAGTTCACAAAAACAATATACACATAAAGTATATTGGCTTTTTAGAAGGTTGCACTTCTAAAATAGAGTTGGCCAGAATTTTTCAATCTGGGCATTATGATGTTAAACCTTGTAGTGATATAACTGTTGGTTATTTTAATTATAAGTGTCTGAAAGGAAAGAAACCATCACTTAATAGAGTTTTGTTTTGGAACTATGTTTTGTTTAGAAGGCTTTTAAAAAAGTTGGTCAAGACCAAGGATAGTAACTTTGAAAGTATTTAATAATTTTTACAAGTTTGAGAAAAAAAACATTAACATTGAATTTATTGAGCGTATCGGTCTCGATAGTGCTTTCATTTTTGGTGAATATTTTAAGTTCTTCAATATACATAAAGCTCCTGCAGTATCAGGAGTATCTTTGGATAAAATCAATGCCATTTCTGAGTCTGAGTATCGTACATTCAGAAAGTTATACCTAAAATTAAAGAAACTTCATTCCCATGGTTATATACATAGAGATATTACACCTGGAAATATAGTTATAGGTGATAATGAGTGTTATATTATTGACTGGGAACACTGTTGTAATCTTAGAGAGCTTGTTTTTACAAAAAAAGGTTTAGGTTATCCTTTTTATGTTGCTCCTTATTTGTGGGATGATCGGTATAGTTTAGCAAAGATATTTATTGACCGAGTCGATTTACAGCATCGTTCAAGGCTCGAATTGATTATGAAATTGCGATTTAAATTGAGTGATTTTGAAGATAATATAGATATAAAGACATTGACTAATGAAAGAATACTAACAAGTACATGTAAATCTTTTTTAATTAATAGTGGGGATGAATCTTATTCGTTTAATAGAGATGCATTGTCGTTCGTTTTCCCTCTCGATGATTGTGAGAATGCTAATTTGAACAGATTTAGATTGCTTTCTTATTTTGACAAAATAAATTGCAGTCAAAATGTAAACGTATCTAAGTTTGAACTTTTAAAAATGACTTTTTCAACGCTTTCAAATTTAAAACTGGTCGCGAGATGTTTAATTCGTTAAATAAAGTGATAGTTATTATATTCCTACTTTCCTCATTTCTTCTTAAAACCACCACAGTACCTTATTTAGTTACACTAGGAATGGTATTTCTGTGTTTGTTAAGTTTTATTCGTAAAGGCGTAAGAAAAGAATATTTAGCATTTGTGTTTTTCTATTTCTTCTTTCACTTTTTCTATATTCTTTATGGCTTGCTGTCTGGTGCGGATTATACTCATGCACTTGTGAATTTTTCTGGCTTTCTGCTTATACCCGTATATCTTGTGTATTGGAGTTATTATAAACTTGACCTGGAAAAAGTTACAAATATAGTCTTGTTGATTTGTACTCCGATAGTGATTTTTATGTATTTTACAGGTCGGAGTCAATTGGGCGATGCTGATGTTGTTGAAGATGTTTCTTTACTGAGAAGGCTTTTTTTGTCATGCTCTTTTTTTTATGTTGGTTTTATTTTCAACTATCTTTTTGTAAAGAAAACTAATGAAAATATACTTAGAAAGTTATCTTTTGTGTTCTTTTTTTCAGGAGTGGCAGTTCTAGCCTCTTTTTCCAAAGTTGTTTTTTTATTATTGATTGTATTTTTTTGTTTTTGGTTTGTAGCTAATTATAAGAAGACTTCATTAATATTATTTTTAATTTTATTTGTAATTGGCTATCTAAATCTAAGTGAGATTTTTCACTTCGCTGAACCATTCTTTGCTGGGTATGATGTGAACTCTTCCGGAAACAAGTTGAGAAGCGAACAATTAAATTATCTATTGAATGATGTATCTTATTTTGGTTCTGGATTAGGGGTTTATATTGACGGTTTTTCTAGAAGGACACAAGGGTATGGTATTGAGTTAACATACTTTAACTTACTGCATAAGTTTGGTGTTTTTTCAATGTTTTATTTTTTATACTTTTTTATTCCTATTATATTGTCTTTCTTTAGGTTGTTTTTTTATAGAATTAAAAAATACGATTCGACATGTTTTTTGGTCTTCCCCATTGTCTTTTCGTCCGCGTTAAATCCAATGCTCTCTGCTCCAGTTGTTTTATTTTTTGTTAGCTATTGGTGGTATATGTTTATTGAGGATAATTTAGAATGATATCTGTTTGTATGACCACTTATAATGGTTCTTTATTTGTGTTTCAACAAGTAGCGTCAATACTGAATCAACTTGGGGTTGAGGATGAATTAATTATATGTGACGATGGTTCGAGCGATGATACTATTGCAATAATTAATGAGTTTAATGATAATCGTATTAAATTGCATATCAACGACGTTAACTTAGGGCATGTGGGAAACTTTCAAAAAGCCCTGAACTTAGCCCAAGGAGACTATATTTTCTTATCTGACCAGGATGATATCTGGGCGGAAGATAAAGTCTCAATTTGTCTTAATGCATTGAAAGATGACAAGGTGATTATGGTTCACCATGGTATTCAAACTATTGACTCTAATGGTGAGTTTATTCAAAGTGACTATTTGGATTTGTCTAGATGCAAGCTAACAAAACAAAATATCTTTTCTGTTATGCGGTTTGTTTTCTTTCCTAGGTTTTTTGGTTGTGCTTTAGCTTTTAAAAGAGAATTATTAGAAAAATCACCAGGCTTTTCCAAAGCTACTTATGCCCACGACCACTTCTTGTGCTTATGTGCTTTAAAATTGGGCGATGTCGAGTTTGTTGATGAACCTTTGATTTCTTATCGCCAGCACAGTTGTAATCTAACGCCCAAAAAGCGTTCTTTCAGTTTTGCGATGGTGAGACGAAGAGCTTCGCTTTTGTTTGATGCGGTTAAAATTTATAAATTCAGAGGTAAATAATGTTTAATGGTAAGATTCTGTTAATTACAGGCGGTACTGGCTCATTTGGTAATGCCGTTTTAGATCGTTTCTTAGAAACAAATATTAAGGAGATTCGTATATTCTCTCGCGATGAGAAAAAGCAAGATGATATGCGTAAAAAATATAACAGCGATAAACTTAAGTTTTATATTGGTGATGTTCGTGATTATCAAAGTATTCTCAATGCTACTCGCGGTGTTGATTACATCTATCATGCGGCTGCGCTAAAACAAGTACCTTCTTGTGAGTTTCATCCTATGGAAGCTGTTAAGACTAATGTATTAGGTACAGAAAACGTTTTAGAAGCAGCTATACAAAACGAAGTTAGACGTGTAGTTTGCTTAAGCACAGATAAAGCTGTTTATCCTATAAATGCTATGGGTATTTCTAAAGCAATGATGGAAAAAGTCATCGTTGCAAAATCACGTAATGTTGACCCAGATAAAACGGTAATATCGGCGACTCGATATGGTAATGTTATGGCGTCTCGAGGTTCCGTTATTCCATTGTTTTTACGTCAAATTATTAATGGTCAACCGATTACAATTACTGACCCTAATATGACTCGCTTTATGATGACTCTTAACGATGCTGTTGATTTAGTCCTTCATGCATTCGAGAATGGTACAAATGGTGATATTTTTGTGCAAAAGGCACCAGCGGCAACGATTGAAGTGTTGGTTAATGCTTTGTTACAGATTACAGATAAGTCAGGTCACCAAGTGAATATCATTGGTACTCGACATGGCGAGAAGTTGTACGAAGCATTGTGTAGCCGTGAGGAAATGTTTGTAGCTCAAGATCAAGGTAACTATTACCGCATCCCATCAGATAATCGAGACCTTAACTACTCAAAATACAATGAAGAAGGTGAAAAAGATCTGTCACTTATTGAGGACTACAATTCTCATAATACAGAGCGTTTAGATGTAGAAGGTATGGTTGAACTATTGCGTAAGCTTGACTTTATTGGCGATATCGAGTCGGGAAGCTTGGTCGTACCAGAGGGTGTATAAATGAAGATTGTTGTAACAGGAGCAAAAGGTTTCATTGGAAAAAACCTTTGTGTCATGCTTCGCGAACATGGTTATGAAGACCTTGTTGAAATTGACCGTGATACCACAAGTGAGCAAACGACTCACGCGTTAGCAGAAGCTGACTTTGTTTATCACTTAGCCGGAATTAATCGCCCAAAAACAGAAGCGGAATTCCAAGAGGGCAACGCCGATTTTACTGACTTTGTTGTGGAGCAACTGAAAGCCAGTGGCCGAAAGACGCCTCTTGTGGTGAGTTCTTCCACTCAAGCTCTTCAAGACAATGCGTATGGACAGAGCAAACGCTCTGCAGAGCAGAGTGTTGAGCTCTATGGACACGAGAGCGGTGCGTCTTTTTATATCTACCGTTTTCCTAACGTATTTGGGAAATGGTGCCGCCCAAACTACAACTCATTTGTTGCCACTTTCTGTTACAACACACTCAATGATCTAGATATTACCATCAACGACCCTAAAGCTTCAGTAACGCTTGTTTATATCGATGACGTTTGTCGTAGCTTAATTGCTTTACTTGATGGTACTGAGCCGAGCGGGGCTAAAGTCGTTTCACCGGAGTACCCAACCACAGTTGGTGAGGTTGCAGATTTACTGCGAGCTTTTAAAGAGAGTCGAGATAACTTAGTCACGGAAGATGTGGGGACAGGATTGGTTCGTGCATTATACTCGACTTACTTAAGCTATATGTCGCCTGAGCAATTTAGCTATACCATCCCAAGTTATGGTGATGAGCGTGGTGTGTTTAGCGAGATGCTAAAAACAAAGCAGGCAGGCCAATTTTCTTTCTTTACCGCGCACCCTGGGATAACTCGAGGTGGGCACTATCACCACAGCAAGAATGAAAAGTTCCTTGTCTTAAAGGGTAAAGCTCGCTTTAAGTTTGAGCACATCGGGACGGGTGAGCGCTATGAGTTGGAGACAGAAGGCTGCGCTCCTCAAATCGTCGAGACAGTGCCAGGTTGGTCACATGACATCACGAATATTGGCGAAGAAGAGATGATCGTTATGCTTTGGGCAAATGAGATTTTTGACCGAGAAGCGCCAGATACCTTTGCGTTCCCACTGTAAACCTTGAAGAGAAACAAAAATGAAGAAATTAAAAGTCATGTCGGTGGTTGGCACACGCCCTGAGATTATTCGTCTGTCTCGTGTGTTGGCAAAATTGGATGAGCATTGTGAGCATATTCTAGTGCACACCGGTCAGAATTATGACTTCGAGCTTAATGAAGTATTCTTTAACGACTTAGGGGTCCGTAAGCCGGATTACTTTCTTAATGCAGCTGGCAAGAACGCTGCTGAAACCATTGGTCAGGTCATTATCAAAGTGGATGAAGTGTTGGCAGAGATAAAGCCGGAAGCTATGTTGGTCTTAGGTGACACCAACTCTTGTATTTCTGCCATTCCAGCGAAACGCCGTAAGGTGCCTATCTTTCATATGGAGGCAGGCAATCGCTGTTTCGATCAGAGAGTCCCTGAAGAGACCAACCGCCGTATTGTCGATCATACCGCAGACATTAATCTTACTTACAGCGCGATTGCTCGTGATTACTTGTTAGCGGAAGGGCTTCCAGCTGATCGCGTTATTAAAACGGGCAGTCCAATGTTTGAGGTGTTAAACCACTACATGCCTCAAATCGATAACTCAAACGTACTTTCGCGACTTGGTTTACAGAAAGAGCAGTTTTTTGTAGTTAGCGCTCACCGAGAAGAAAATGTTGACTCACCTAAGCAACTAGCAAAGTTAGCAGAGACGTTAAATACGGTTGCAAGTCACTATGATCTTCCAGTTATAGTTTCTACTCATCCGCGTACTCGTAATCGTATTGAAGCTCAAGGTCTTGAGTTCCACCCAAATATTCGATTATTAAAACCTTTAGGTTTTCATGACTATAACCATTTGCAAAAACACGCGAAAGCGGTTCTTTCTGATAGTGGTACTATTAACGAAGAATCGTCAATTATGAACTTCCCTGCATTAAATATGCGTGAAGCTCATGAACGCCCTGAAGGTATGGAGGAAGCTTCAGTAATGATGGTTGGCTTGGGTGTAGAACGAGTAATGCAGGCGTTAGGTGTTTTAGAGTCTCAATCTAGAGGCGAAGAACGACAACTACGTCAAGTTTACGATTATTCAATGCCAAACGTCTCTGATAAAGTGGTACGTATTATTCATTCATATACTGACTATGTAAAACGAGTTGTTTGGAAAGAATATTAATTTTAAATGGGGCTTGTATACACTATTACAAGCCCTTAACTATAATAACCAAAATGAAAATATTATTATTAACGCAATGGTTTGAACCAGAACCTACATTTAAAGGATTGCTTTTCGCCCAAGAGTTGAGAAGGCAAGGTCACGAAGTAGAGATTTTAACTGGTTTTCCTAACTATCCCGGAGGGAAAGTTTATGATGGCTATAAAATCTTACCTTACCAGAAAGAAGTATTAGATGGATTTACAATACACAGAGCGCCTCTGTATCCTAGTCATGACTCTTCAGCAATCAAGCGTATACTAAACTATCTATCATTTTCTGTTAGTTCGACAATTATTGGTTTGCTTAAAGTACGAAGTGTCGATGTTATTTATAGTTATCATCCACCTTTAACCACAAGTATTTCTGCTGCATTGTTGGGGATTTTTAAGCGGACTCCTTTCGTTATAGATATCCAAGACTTATGGCCAGATACTTTAGCAGCAACAGGAATGTTGAATAATAAAAAGGCTTTAAAAATTATTAGTTTGGTCTGTAAGTTTGTTTACAAGCGCGCATCAAAAATAGTAGTTTTATCGCCGGGCTTTAAAAAGCGTTTGGTCTCGAGAGGTGTACCAGATAGTAAAATAGAAGTTATATATAATTGGTGTAATGAGCCTGCATTAAATAATTATGAAAAATGCAAAGTAAGCTTACCATCTAATGGGAAGTTAAATCTGGTTTTTGCTGGGAATTTAGGTTTGGCACAAGGGCTACCTGCAATTTTAGATGCGGCAGAAATTCTCATGAAAAAGGAAATTGATGTCAATGTTGTTTTTGTTGGTGATGGTGTTGCCAAGAAAGATGCTGTTCAAATAAGTCAAGACAAGAAGTTAACGAATACTTTCTTTCTACCAAGAGTACCAATGAACCAGGTAGGGAGCCTGCTAAATGATGCGGATATGCTTCTAGTGCATTTAAACGACGAAGAACTATTTAGGATCACTATTCCTTCTAGAACACAAGCGAATTTGGCAATCGGTAAACCGATTATTATGGGAGTAAGTGGTGATGCTGCTGATTTAATTGAACAATCTGAAGCTGGAGTAACATGTAAGCCTAACAACCCAGAGTCTTTAGCTGATGCTATTAATTCCGTGGTTTGTAAATCCCCGTTAGAGCTTGAAAAGATGAAAAAGAATGCAAAACATTTCTATTATGAAGAGTTGTCTTTAAAAAAAGGTGTGGAACGCTTTATTTCGGTTTTTAAGGAGGTCCTGTGAAAAGAATGTTAGACGTTGTCTTATCTTTTGTAGCATTAATTATTCTTTCTCCTATTATTGCGCTAGTTGCGTGGAAGATTCGTAAAAACCTTGGTTCTCCAGTTTTGTTCCGTCAAAAGCGTCCAGGCTTAAATGGTAAACCTTTTGAAATGGTCAAGTTTCGTACTATGAAAGATGCGGTGGATCAACAAGGGAGTCCACTTCCTGATTCTGAGCGTATAACTCCCTTTGGCGATAAGCTTAGAAATAGTAGCTTAGATGAACTCCCAGAACTATGGAATGTGTTAAAAGGGGAAATGAGCTTGGTTGGGCCTCGTCCATTACTCATGCAATACCTACCGCTTTATAACAAAGAACAATCAAGACGTCATGATGTTCGTCCTGGGGTAACTGGTTGGGCGCAAGTTAATGGGCGTAACGCAATCAGTTGGGAAGAGAAGTTTAAGCTCGATATTTGGTATGTGGAAAATCAGTCTTTTTGGCTAGATATAAAAATTATTTTATTGACCGTTAAGAAAGTATTAGTAAAAGAAGGCATATCTGCAGATGGTCATGCGACTATTGAGCCTTTTATAGGTCAAGAGCACCGAGAGCGTGATAAGTAATGAAACGTTGTGCAATTTTGGGCGCTAGTGGCCATGGTAAAGTTGTTGCTGAGATAGCAGAACTAAACGGTTATGACGAAATTACATTTTTTGATGATCAATGGCCTAACCTTACTTCCGTCGCTCATTGGAAAGTATTAGGCGATACCAATACACTTTTGCGTAGGGCGAAAGTGTATGATCTTACTATAATTGCTATAGGTCACAATGCTATCCGCATTAGTAAACAGCGAGAACTAAGCCTTGCAGGAGCTTGCTTTGGCGTTGTTGCTCATCCTAGTGCTGTAATAAGCAAATACGCTAACATTGGAGCCGGGACTGTAGTGATGGCGAATGCAGTAATTAACGCTTTTAGCAATATAGGAATGAGTTGTATCATCAACACAGCATGCACTATCGACCACGATTGTAATCTCGCAGATGGCGTACACATTAGCCCTGGTGTAAACTTGGCTGGTGGGGTTGAAATAGGCGAAAATTCCTGGATAGGGATCGGTAGCCAAATTAAGCAACTGATTGCCATAGGTCATGATACGATTGTTGGTTGTGGTTCAACTGTGATAAACAATGTTACTAGCTCTCAAGTAGTAGTGGGCTCCCCTGCTCAGAAATTCATTAAATCAGAAAAATAAATTTTTTAGGTGGCATCGTGCTTAATACACCATTTTCTCCATGGCCTTCTTTTTCTCAAGAAGAAGCTGATGCAGTCAGCCAAGTGCTACTGTCAAACAAAGTGAACTATTGGACAGGTAACGAGTGTCGCGAGTTCGAAAAAGATTTTGCAGCATGGGCTGGTTGTGAGTACGCAATTGCTCTTGGTAACGGCACGCTTGCACTAGATGTGGCATTGAAGGCCCTGGGTGTAGGTGAGGGTGATGAGGTAATTACCACCCCAAGAACGTTCCTTGCTTCGGCCTCGTCAATTGTGACTTCCGGTGCTGCACCCGTTTTTGCGGATGTAGACCTAAACAGCCAAGCGATAACGGCGGAATCGATACAAGCTGTTCTAACACCAAAAACAAAAGCGGTGATTGTGGTGCATCTTGCTGGTATGCCAGCAGAGATGGATGCCATTATGGCGCTGTCAGAGCAACACGGTTTTTACGTAATTGAAGATTGCGCTCAAGCACACGGTGCGAAATACAAAGGTCGCAGTGTCGGAACTATTGGTCACATTGGTGCGTGGTCTTTCTGTCAAGATAAGATTATGACGACAGGTGGCGAAGGCGGTATGGTGACAACCAATGATAAAGCATTATGGTCAACCATGTGGTCGTACAAGGATCACGGTAAAAGCTTTGATGCCATTTACAACCGCGAGCATCCACCAGGCTTCCGTTGGTTACACGAGTCTTTCGGGACTAACTGGCGCATGACAGAGCTGCAAGCTGTGATTGGTCGTATCCAACTTGCTCGTATGCCTGCATGGACGGCGCAACGCCAAGTGAATGCAGCACAAATCGATAAGGTGGTTGCAGACCTTAGCGTGGTTCGTCGAGTTGAAGTGCCGGAATATTGTGAGCATGCAGAGTATAAGCATTATTTGTTTGTGGAGCCCCAAAACCTTGCTGATGGGTGGACCCGAGATGGCATTATTGAAGCTATCCTTGAACGTGGTGTCCCTGCTTATCAAGGTAGTTGCTCTGAAGTGTATCTGGAAAGAGCATTTGATGGTACGCCTTGGCGCCCTGTTGAGCGCTTGAAAAACGCTGTTAAATTGGGCGAAACTAGTTTGATGTTTTTAGTTCATCCAACCTTGACAGAACAAGAGGTTGATAAGACCTGTCAAGTTATGCGTGAGGTTTTGTTGCTGGCGCAAAAATAGGTCAGTAGACATATTGAGGAGCTTTAATGTTAAGCTCCTTGTTTGTTCATCGAGTTTGTATGACAAGTAACCTAAAGTGAACCATGAAATTAACATTCTAATGGAGATAATAGTGTAAATGTGGATGTTTTACTTACACTTTAAATTATTATGAATGCTACTAACAAATAGAAATACTATGCAACGTCTACAATTTATATGGCAACTTTCGCGGACTAACAAAAGAATTGTCAGTGTTCTGATTGATATTATGTTGATCTTCATGGCTTTTCATTTTGCAATCTTAGTTCGTTCTGGAGCAACCAATTATTTTACTTATTCCGCTGTCTGGGGAATTCAAATTGCAGTGACAATTGTCACGATTGCTGTTTTTGCTCGCTTAGGGCTCTACAGAGCAGTTCTTCGTTATCTTACTTTTCAAGCTTTATTTGTAGTGACAGCTGGTGCGGTCATTTCTGCTACGCTCTTAGCTGCCCTTAGTTTCTACATGAGTGACCCGTTTCCTCGAACTGTTCCTATCATCTATGGTGCGTTTCTTGCTCTTTTCTGTGGGGGACCCCGTGTTATCGTTCGTTCTTTGATTGCTCAAAGCTATTCAACGCAGAGTAAAGAGGTTCTCATTTATGGGGCGGGATCGGGCGGTCGACAATTGGCGATGGCATTAAGAAGTAGTGGAGACTATCGCGTAAGAGCATTTATTGATGGTGACTCAACTCTTTGCAATACCATGATCTTAGGGTTGCCTGTTATTGCTATTGAAGACGTAATGCCCCTCATAAATAAATATGATGTTTCTCAAGTCTTACTTGCAGTGCCAAGTGCTAAGCGTTCACGTCGTAAGGTCATTCTTGACGAGCTGGCTAAGTTACCTGTTGAAGTGCTTACGGTCCCAGATATGACAGATATTGTCTCCGGGAAAGCCAAAATTGATGAGCTTAAGGACGTCGCGATTGAGGATTTACTTGGGCGAGATCCAGTAGCTCCTCAACAAGTGTTGTTAGAAGCGAATATCAAAGACAAAGTGGTTATGGTGACAGGTGCTGGTGGTTCTATTGGCTCTGAATTGTGTCGTCAAATTGTGGAGCAGTCACCCAAGTCTATTATTTTATTTGAGTTGTCTGAATTTGGTTTGTATCAGATTGATCGCGAACTAAATCAACTTAAAATTGAAAAAGGGCTAACTTGCGACATTATTCCTTTGTTGGGCTCTGTTCAGCGTCAACATCGTCTAGAAACGACAATGTCTTCTTTTAAAGTTCAAACGGTATATCACGCCGCTGCATATAAACACGTTCCATTAGTCGAATTTAACGTAATTGAGGGTGTTCGTAATAATATCTATGGGACTTATTATACTGCGTGCGCGGCGATTAAAGCCGGTGTTGAATCATTTGTATTAATCTCTACAGATAAAGCCGTTCGCCCTACTAACGTAATGGGTACAACCAAACGAATGGCGGAGCTTGGTCTGCAGGCTCTTGCTGATCAAGAAAATGCAAAACCAAATGGCACTCGATTTTGTATGGTACGATTTGGTAATGTTCTCGGTTCTTCAGGCTCCGTGATTCCTGTGTTTAAAAAGCAAATTGCATCAGGCGGACCAGTAACCGTGACTCACCCAGAGATCACTCGTTTCTTCATGACCATTCCTGAAGCTGCACAGCTAGTTATTCAAGCTGGAGCAATGGGCAAAGGAGGCGATGTATTTGTTTTAGACATGGGTGAGTCAGTAAAAATTACAGACTTAGCATGTAATCTCATTCAACTATCCGGTCTTGAAGTTAAATCCGAAGCTAATCCTCATGGTGATATTGAGATTCAATTTTCTGGACTTCGACCTGGTGAGAAACTGTATGAAGAGTTGCTTATTGGCGACAATGTCAAACAAACAGCGCATGAGCGAATAATGACCGCACATGAGGTTCATTTACCTTTAAGAGAGTACGAACTACTGTTGAACGATCTCGATTTCGCCTGCCATAGTATGGATCACGAAAACATCCGCACATTATTATTAAATGCTCCTACAGGATTTAATCCTACGGACGGTATTGGTGACTTAGTCTGGAGTCATAATCAATTGGAGTTAAATCTGGTTGATACAGAGCTGGCTGTAAACGAATAGATTTAAATGGACACTTAGTGTCCATTTCTTTTTATTATGTTGAGTGATTTGATATCGCTCAACTCCAAACAACAAACATCTATAGATTGTTTAAGAGCTGTGTTGTTTAATTCTAATCTTTTTCAGAAGTGTAACTCTTAGAGTTAGTTAGGGTAAAATTATGAAAATTGCTGTTGCTGGTACCGGTTATGTTGGGCTTTCTAACGCTATGCTGTTAGCTCAAAACCATGAGGTGGTTGCACTAGATATTGTTCCTGAAAAAGTTGAATTGCTAAACAAAAAACAATCACCAATTGTTGATGCTGAGATTGAACATTTCCTTGAAAACAGGGAACTTAACTTCATCGCAACAACCGATAAGCAGAAAGCTTATAAAGGCGCAGAATATGTTGTGATCGCAACGCCAACGGATTATGACTCAGTCACGCATTACTTTAATACTTCTTCAGTTGAAGCGGTGATTAAAGATGTTATGTCCATCAATCCTAATGCAGTAATGGTGATTAAGTCTACTGTTCCTGTTGGCTATACTGCTCGAATCAAAGAAGAGTTGGGATGTGAGAATGTCATCTTCTCCCCTGAGTTCTTGCGTGAAGGCAAAGCGCTTTACGATAATCTTCACCCATCACGTATCATCGTTGGTGAACGCAGTGAACGTGCCGAAGTGTTTGCTGGCTTGCTGGTCGAAGGGGCAGTAAAAGACGATATTCAAGTTCTATTTACTGATTCGACAGAAGCTGAAGCAGTAAAACTATTTTCAAACACCTACCTTGCTATGCGTGTAGCATACTTTAATGAGCTGGACTCTTATGCAGAAGCTCATGGCTTGGATGCTCGTCAGATCATTGAAGGTGTTGGCTTAGATCCTCGTATCGGTAATCATTACAACAACCCATCATTTGGTTACGGTGGTTACTGCTTACCAAAAGACACTAAACAGCTTTTAGCCAATTACCAAGATGTACCAAACAACATCATTGGTGCGATTGTTGATGCTAACCGTACTCGTAAAGATTTTGTGGCTGAAGCTATTCTTAAGCGCGAACCAAAAGTTGTCGGTATTTATCGTTTAATCATGAAGGCGGGATCGGATAACTTCCGTGCTTCTTCTATTCAAGGCATCATGAAGCGTATCAAGGCGAAAGGTGTTGAGGTCGTAGTTTACGAACCAGTACTCAAAGAAGAAGATTTCTTTAACTCTCGAGTGATTAAAGACCTGAATGAATTCAAGCAAAGTGCGGATGTAATTGTTTCTAACCGAATGGTGGAAGAGTTAGCTGACGTAGCGGATAAAGTTTACACGCGTGACTTGTTTGGTAGTGACTGATCAATTTCCGGTAAGGTCCTAGTTTGCTAGGACCTTCTTTCTTTACTCTTACTTAAGTATCTGCTTCGCTCTAATCAATAAACCACCTCAATTCCTTCTGCTTCCAACTTCTCTCCTAACTCTTTTTTTGCTTCTTTCTCTCCATGTATCAAATGCACGGCTTTTGGTTGTGTTGGAATCCCAGTAACAAACTTCAATAAATCGCTTTGGTCTGCATGTGCAGAATATCCAGAGATGGTATGGATCTGTGCGTTGGCTTCGATTGGTTGGTTATCTATATCCACCGTGTGGCTGCCTGATTGGATTTCTCGCCCTAAGGTTCCTTGCGCTTGATAGCCCGCAAACAGCACATCATTTTTTTCGTCTGGTAAGAGTGCTTTTAAGTAATTGACGATTCTTCCTCCTTCGCACATACCGGATGCCGCGACGACAATTGCAGGCTCATCGGTGGAGGTTAGTCGATTCACTAATGCTTGATGTTCTCTATGGCTTTCCACAGTAATGCATTGTTCAAAGGCGAGGGGATGACGATGATTGTTGAGCTTTTGCTTCGCTTCTTTTCCCCACAGTTTTTTGAAACGCCGGTAGGTCTTCGTGACTCTTTTCGCGAGCGGAGAGTCTAAGATAATTGGCAAAGAAGACGACAAGTCGCGTTGGTGAATCAGTTGCTCAATATCGAATAACAGTTCCTGCGTACGTCCTACGCTGAAAGCTGGGATCAGAATTACACCACCGTCTTGCAGTGCGTGATCGATAATGGTGTTCAAGCGCTCAGTTCGAGTTGCAATGTCTTCATGCTCTTTGTTGCCGTATGTGGACTCGATGAACAAATAGTCGGCACGCTTTGGCGGCTTTGGATCGGGTAAGAGCGGGGTATTGGACGGACCTAGATCGCCGGAAAGCACGATGATTTCATTATTGGGGAGTTTGAATTCTACGTAAGCAGAACCAAGAATGTGCCCTGCAGGTTGAAAGCGTAAGTAACATTGTTTGCCAAGTGGCAGCCATTGTTGGTAGTCATGGGGTCTTAGCTGTTTTTTAATAACGTTGAGGACTTGTTGACGCTGGTGGTAGTTCAAACCCAGTTGCAGCTTTAATCCATCTTCTAGCATGAGCGGTACCAGTTCGGCTGTTGCTTTTGTGCAGTAGATGGGACCTTTAAATCCAGCAGCCAGTAACCAAGGTAGGCGTCCGATATGGTCGATATGAGCATGAGTCAGGACTAATGCTTTAATGTGTTTAACCGGAAATTCAATATCCAGTGATGCCTTGCGATTACCAAAATGGATGTCTTTACCTTGAAAGAGTCCGCAATCGATCAAGATGCTGCCGTGTGGCAGTTTCAATTCATGACAAGAGCCAGTGACGGTATGTTTCCTACCATGGTGAATCACACTGGCGATGTCTGATATTGGTGTTGTCATGTCGATTGCTCCTCCTTGAACAAGCATAGGTCAATACTAAATCTGAGGGCAGGGTAAGTGAATAGAGTTCGTTGGTTGGATGGAATTGAGTGGGAATAATCGGAAGTGCGATTAGGTTCTTTGTTTTGATGTAAGGCGCTTTTCGTTACTTAACTTTGGGTTTGACACATGCGGTTAGTAGATTCCTGATGTCGCTTAGGCTCCTCGGAATGACGGGATTCTCATAGGTTATGTCTGTTGTTTTGCTGGTTTGATTTGGGGGTGTGCGGAGGGTAGATTCCTGATGTCGCTTAGACTCCTCGGAATGACAAAACTCATTAGATCGTAGGCAAACAAAAAGGGATGCGTGATGCATCCCTTTGTTATTTCTGCTTAATAAAAAGCGAAATTAAGCTTTAGCTGCTGCCGCTGCTTTAGCGATAGCTACGAAGCTCTTAGCGTCTAGAGAAGCGCCGCCAACTAGAGCACCGTCGATGTCTGGTTGTGAGAAGTAAGCTTCAGCGTTTTCTGGCTTAACAGAACCGCCGTATTGGATGATTACTTGTGCTGCAACTGCTTCGTCTTTCGCTGCGATTAGTGCGCGGATAGAAGCGTGGATGCGTTGTGCATCTTCAGCTGTTGCTGCTTTACCAGTACCGATAGCCCAGATTGGTTCGTAAGCGATGATTGCACCGTTTAGAGCTTCAACACCGTAAGTGTCGATAACTGCGTTGATTTGACGTGCACATACAGCTTCAGTTTCGCCAGCTTCGTTTTGAGCTTCAGATTCACCGATACAGAAAACAGGCGTTAGACCGTTTTCTTTTAGGAAGTTGAATTTCTTAGCGATGAACTCGTCAGATTCGTTGTGGTATTCACGACGCTCTGAGTGACCGATGATGATGTGAGAAGCACCGAAGTCTTTCAGCATTTCTGGAGACATGTCGCCAGTGAAAGCACCGCTGTTGTTTAGGTCAGTGTTTTGTGCACCTAGGATAACTTTGTTACCGCCTTCAGCGATTACGCGCTCAGCTAGATCGATGTAAAGAGCTGGTGGAGCTACTGCTACGTCAACACCTTCAACGCCTTCAAGTTCAGCGTTAATACCAGTTAGCAGCTCAGTTACCATTGCTTTGCTACCGTTTAGTTTCCAGTTACCCATCACTACAGGACGACGCATAGGAATATCTCCCTTATCTTTAATGTAAATAGTCTATTAATGTAAAAAATCTACGTAGGAATATAACAGAATAATGTGAACAGATCATGATTGGCGTCATGTCTTATTCGGCTTTCTTCATCTGGTCGGTGCTGCATTAGTTCTGTTATTTTTGTCAAAAGCAATCGATTGGTGATCGCGTAGACAGAATGATAGTCCATTCCTCGGAAAATGCGCCTTAGATTGGTATTACTGTGGGTTAAAAGTTCGCCGTAATAAGAAAGGAATCAAAATGCCAAACTTAGTTTTAGAATATTCCAACTCAGTCGATGAGCGTGTGAATGTTCAGGGATTACTAGAAGATCTACACAAAGTCACCTTGGAGAGTGGTTTGTTCGAGCTTGCGTCCGTCAAATCACGTGCGCTTCGTTACCACAATTGGTTGGTGGGAGAAGAGGGCGATAGTGTTGATTTTATTCACATCAACTTTGATTTGTTGGCAGGTAGAAATGCAGAACAAAAACGCGAGTTATCAAGAGCACTGATGGTTGTTTTACAGGAACAAGCGAGTCATGTTCGTAGCTTAACGGTGAATGTGCGCGATATGGATATTGATTGCTTCCAGAAGGTGGTGAACTAGCTCTATTGCTCGGGTTAAAGTCCAAACTGCCTCATTTAGACATTTAGACATTTAGAGTCTACAAACTGAAGGCTCTAAATGTGCATACCTACAGTTTGAAATCTGGTGATATTTTCCTCTGGGGGATGAACTTTTCAAACCATGCTGACTCGGCTAATCTATAGCCTTTCAAAATTAGGGTAAAAGTCGATGTCGATTAAAGAGTTATTGTTTTCTTTCCAAGGGCGTATAGGTCGTAAAACTTACTGGATGTGGAACATCATCTACTACATCCTAATCTTAGGTTTTGGTGCGGGCATCAGTAAGTTGTTCCCTGCATTTTCTTATATTCTTCTGCCTATCTTCTTATTGATTCTTCTGATCCCAGATTTGGCGATAACCACTAAGCGTTGGCATGACCGTAATAAGTCGATTTACTGGCTAGCGTTGAACATCCCATTGATCATTGGTCGAGTTGCCACGCCAATGACTAACCCAGCCGCACAGGATCCATCTACACCGCAAATGCTGATTGCTTCGGTCTCTCTGCTATGTGGTCTATGGATTCTTATCGAGTGTGGTTTCTTGAAAGGTTCTGCCGGTCAGAACAAATACGGTCCTGAGCCGGAGTAAGGTCTTTAGGTATCGAACTCCTTGGACGTAGATTCTTAGTCTCGCTAGTGCTCGCTAGAATGACGGATTCCTTTTATTTAAGAGTGACTTAAAGTAACTGTGAGAGGCGTTCTTTCTAAGGTATTGTATTTGCTGAAAGTAGATTAGAAGTGGACCCCAGTGGTTGGACACATAAGCTAATTTCTTAAGTGG
>NZ_CAWMYL010000127.1:0-352 GCF_963871815.1 Vibrio sp. L85 | reverse complement strand
AGCTGAGCGGTAGTCAGAACGAGAGGCGGAATTAAAAAGCCTTGCTGCTGCAAGGATTGTGGCGGTCTAGTGATTAACGGTTATCGTAAGGCTCTAAGGTATAGCCTCTGTGTTGGGTGTGTTGGATAAGCTTTTGCGCCGTTTTGTGGGATAGAACAAGGTGGCGCCAGTCATTGCCCACGAGCATATCGAGGACAAAAAGAGACTCAGGGTCGTTTTCAGGTGAATTTGAGTTGTATGAATGGGTGTTTTTTAACTGCGTGGTGTGTCGGCGTTTATGCTGGGTTCTTGGTTTCATAAACGTTCTCCATGTTTAGGAAAAATCGCACGAGAAAAGAAAGAAAAAGCGGCG
>NZ_CAWMYL010000126.1:0-212 GCF_963871815.1 Vibrio sp. L85 | reverse complement strand
ATTAACACCAAATGAATCAGAACGACAGTTCTGGTTTCCTTATAAAACTGTGGCCAGTTTTACTTGACCACTACACCGCTGTGCATAAGATACCTCCCCTAAAAATCACTATTACGTACAGAGCTAAAAAATAGACGGAGACAGATTTTTAGGGGCAGAAACGTACCTACCAGGCAAAGCGATAAACACTGCGATCGCATTAGCTTCATCGC
>NZ_CAWMYL010000125.1:0-800 GCF_963871815.1 Vibrio sp. L85 | reverse complement strand
ATTGAGCACTACCGAAAACTCGGCATCGATGACGACACGATATGGAAATCACTACCAAGAACTCGATGGGGCTCAAGAAATGGCCCTTCTACCTATCTCTCGCTTGAAGACATTGAAACGACTTATCAAGCGGTGTTTGAGGCAGCAAAAAACAAATCACTCCTGCAATCCAGTTTAAAGAGCGGATTATCATGACAATACAGCCACTCACCTTAACTTGTTTAACACTTCAACTCACATTGATTTTAAAAATCATTACCTTAGTTTGGAGTTCACCGAAACCAACATGTAAGGACGCCAAAATCATAGAAATAACATTATTACTGATATCCATAATTTGTTTTTTCTACAACTTACATATTGGGTCGAACATTAGCATTATCTTCACACACCCAATCCTGTCATTTATTACTTTTTCTTTTTTAACCTTGTCACTTCAACATACTGAAAACACTAAGCAAAAAATAACACTCTCGTATATCAAAACACTGATGATTATTGATTTCTCCATCGTCTTTTGCTTTGTCGGATTTTTAGCTTTTGATGTGATTTCAAGCAAACCATAGACACTAAAGTAACTTACCAGCAGCTACCTAATTTAAAACTCTCCGCATACTACGGAAAGACCACTTTCTTTCACTAAGCCATTACCATAATCAGCTCACTCGCTACAGGAAACTACTATGCCTAGACCTTCTCGCTCCAAGGGCAACCACTTTACCCGTGGTGGACAAATCACCTTCCATTCCATTCGAATGTTCTTTCAAGTCAACAATACCTTGGTCTACGCTGCCATTTGG
>NZ_CAWMYL010000124.1:0-1514 GCF_963871815.1 Vibrio sp. L85 | reverse complement strand
ATTGGGGTTTTAGTGCCCAAATAGGCACGGATTTATCAGAGTTTATTTTAGGTTAGGGTGGATCTGCGTCTCTCACACCTTAACTGCGCGTTAGTTTGCTAAAGGCTAGCAATTAACTAGCCTAAGCTTGTTCTCACATCGGCAATGGTGATGAAGAGTTTATTTTCAGCTTCTTCAAATTCTTGAAAACCATAGCGTTCATAGAAGTGTTTCGCGCCGTCTTTGGCATCAACGATAACAACTGGAAATGCAACGCTATCGCTTGCAGCTAACAGCTTTCTGAGCGCGTCAATAAGCAGCCACTCACCAAAGCCTTTCCCTTTGTATCGGTCATCGACAGCAAGGCGGGCAATCAGACCACCAGAGGTGGATGATTGGTGTTTTTTTTGTAACTTATCGGGTAATGCCTTTAAGTCAATTGGTGTCATTGTTAGCGTGTAAAAGCCGATGACATGTGAGTTGTCGTTATCATCTTCCAAAACAAACGTTCTGGTGTTGTCTTTTTTTGCTTGCTGACTCGCCATTACTTTTAAGTAATTATTGAGAGCTTCGATACCACAGTTGAATCGGTTTCTATCGTGTTTAGCTTTATCTAGAAGTACCGTATTCATCATTGAGTTTTGCTCTCGTATCGATCAGCAGCAGCTTTTAGTTTTGAGTTCTGTGTAGCAGGGCGGTCTAAAGCTTCCATCAGCAACATAGCATCAGCTTGGCTCAATTTTAAAGCCTGTTCGCGTTCGATGACTTGTTTGGCTTTTTCGATTGCAGCGCTTAGAACAAACGAGTTGATGCTAGACATGCCGGCGATCGCGGCAGCCTTAGTAAGTAAGTCTTGTGTATCGACATCAACCCTAGCGGTGATGCGAGGCAAAGTAGTAGCCATAATGTTATCTCCTGTTGTGTCAAAGTGTCACATAGACATTATGGTCTTAAAGTGTGCAATAAGCAATCTTTGTGTCACTTTGGCACGCAAACTAACAAACAATTTAAGAGTGATTCAGCACGCTTGGCATTTTTACTATGCGTTGCGTTTAGTGTTTAAGGTGGTATGCGCCACTTCAGTATTGCGTTGCTCACACCTTAACAGGGCGTATGTACTTGGAGAAAAGTATGGATTTTCTCGTAGGTGTAGACCTTCAGGATTCATTTGTCTTGGGTTGGCACTACAATGATCAAACTCTTGAAATTGAACTAGAGTTTAGTATCTGGCCTGAGTCTAAATATTATGAAGCTCCAAAAATAGGTGAGCATACTTGCTATCGTTTGGGGTCTCTTCTTTTTGAGGGTGTCTTGAGTATTAATGGGCTCTTGAATCAAAATGATATACAGCCGATCATAGACCTTGACGGTTCAAAAGACTACGGAAGCATCGACTACTTTGAAAAGAACCAATCATATTTCAAGGTTGCAGGTGGCTTTGGGAACATAGAATTTGAAAGCTCAGGTGTTCATTTTAAACTACGTACATAACAAGACGTTCAAGGCGATTCGAAACGCATTGGGGTTTTAGTGCC
>NZ_CAWMYL010000123.1:0-812 GCF_963871815.1 Vibrio sp. L85 | reverse complement strand
GATGCAAAGCCAGTCAGACTTAAATGCCCTATCGAACACCCTAACCCGCTTGGAATCAGGTGGCGGCAGCTTTACTGCCAATGCAAACGGCGCATTCCAGAACTACTTGGAAAATACCATGCCGCACAAACCAGACGTTCAACGCATCATGACCGCCCACAAACCAGAAGATATTGCAGAAGCCAAAGAACGCTGGCAAAAATTCACTCGCACCGAAGCCTTTGCATCCATGGCGGGGCTGGACGGAGATACGGCGCGCATTGTTGGTAAAATGAACCAAGAGCATCAAGCCAGCACACCGACAGGTCAGCCTAACCTAACACCAGAGCAGAATAAAACGATGGAGGAAGGATGGGATAACATCCAAGAGAGTGTTGCACAAACACGCACCGACGTCCTACACAACAAGGGCACCGGCGGACTGTTTAATGAAGACCGCTTTGATGGGGTAACGGACAATGTGAAGCATCAACAGAGTCAAGCTCAGCAATCGATAAAGCAGCCTAAGCCTATCATTGAGCTCACGGTCAAATCACAGGTAGAAGCAGAGGTGACCAGACCGGAAAGGACGGAGTACGTCACTTCCGATCAAGCGTACCCTGCCGCGCCAAAATTTACCCAAAACCCAAACAAATAGTATTGATCACGGTGCATAAAAAGGACTTTATGCACCACCTAAATACTGGTATTATGATCAGGTATCTAGAAAGAGCGTTACCATGAAAGAAATTCTGCCATTACTGCTGCTTACCTGCGCGAGCACGCAAGCTCAAACCCACTCTCCTGAGCTCACTCAACTGCTGAGCGAGATA
>NZ_CAWMYL010000122.1:0-74248 GCF_963871815.1 Vibrio sp. L85 | reverse complement strand
ATTGGATTATCATCAACGAGTGCCCACACAGATTGATAGGTCTATATTTTTAAAGAACTTTTCTAACTAACTTGCCGCCTCAGCGCCTCGTCGTTAGGGGTGCGTATCTTACGCTTCCCGCTTTGAGAGTCAAGTATTTTTTCAAATTCTTTTTTCTCTCTTCCGACTCGCTGTGTGACTTTCGTCTCACTCCGTGTCGGTGGATGCGCAGTATAGGGAGTTGAGAAATTAGCGCAACCTTTTTTTGAAAAAAACTTTCTAAGCGGTTATTTATCCACCAAATGCGTTATATCTGCATATTTCTTCGTCACATTTGAGACATATCACAGCAATTGGTTGGAAAAACACCAACCATATACGTAAGATTCATGTGTCTATTTTGTTAATAGGCAGCCAATCTCTTTATCATCTATATGTAGTAATCAAAATGACGTCTAAAAAAAATCTGATCTTGTGTGCTGGGTTGGCGGTCATTGGGGGAATCATCTTCTCTCAGTTACCTGTGTCACCTGCCTTGAGCTTTGTTATCGGTGTTGTCGCTACTGCTTTTCTTTTTTCACTTTCTAGCAAAACACCTGTTCTTCAATCTTCGGATTCCGATCCTTCAACTAAAACGCTGTATGTCGGCAACCTTCCTTATAAGGCAAATGAAAGTCACGTTCGAGATTTGTTTGCTGAGTATGGTCAGGTCTATGCAGTACGCTTAATGAAAGATAAGCGCACTGGTAAAAGGAGAGGGTTTGGTTTTGTAGTGATGGCTGCGGCAGATGCAAAACCTGCTATCGCTAAGCTTAACGAGAAGGAATATATGGAGCGTACACTTAAAGTGCGTATTGCTAACGATCCTAAACACCCTGATGGCGGTAAACTTGAACAGGATTAAACCCTAAGGTCGCCAAACAGGTATTCAGTGCATCTTCTTGCCAAGGAGGTGCACTGGCATAAATCTTCTTACTCCCTTCCTCTTGGCTTTCTTCCTTCATATCGCTGAGTAGTAATGCTTTCACTCGACGAGCAATGGCTTCGCCAGAATCAATTAACGTAACCTCTCCACCTAACGCTTGATGGATTTCCTCTTTAATCAAAGGAAAATGAGTGCACCCCAATACAGCTACATCGACTTTATTACGTAATGGGAGAAGAATGCTTTCGAGCTCTGGAATAGAAATACTTTCGCCACGCAGCTTTTCTTCTGCCATATCCACTAAGCGAGTGGAACCTAATAGTTCGACAGGTTTGCCTTGAGCAAAGTCACGGATCAGTTCATGAGTATATTGACGAGTCACGGTCGCGGGCGTAGCAATAAGTCCTACCCCCTGAGAAGCGAGTAATGAGGCCGGCTTGATCGCAGGCACCACTCCGACAACCGGAATGGATAGATTCGCACGCAATGATGGCAACACTATGGTACTTGCGGTATTGCAGGCGATGACTACTATGTCAGCTTGATGCTCTTCAACCAATGCTGCCACCAGCTTATTAACGCGAGTGATCAGCACATCTTGGTCTAGCTCGCCATATGGGTAAGCTTCGTTATCGAACAGATACAAGTAATCCATGTTTGGTAGAAGTCGGTGGATTTCTTGGAAGACCGATAGCCCTCCGACACCGGAATCAAACACTAGGACTTTTTTCTTACTTGATGCTCGCACGAGTCTTACCTGCAAATTAGAGACTCGGCGATCATACTGGTTAGATTTGTTTTGGCAATGCTTTGGCTCGGTATCTTTGATGACTGAATCGCTCCCCTGTTTCCACTTCAAGCTTAGCCAACTCTATATGTCCTTGAAATGATGAGGTTGATGTCACCAATGTATGGAATTCGCCATCTTCGCCACAGGGATCAATATGACCGGGTAATGACTCAATCAACGTTTTGTCATACCAACGTCCACACCACTCCGGCGGCAATACATTTCCATCGGTGGTAATCAACATGGTTTGAATTCCACGCTCGATAATTTCAAATGCCAATGCCTTGCTTTCTTCCCCCAACAAAGGGAATACACATTCCCAGCCGGCAGGTTCAATATAGCTGCGTCGATAATCAGCAATACCATTACAAAACATATCACCGAACGCGACAGCTTCTACATTCAGCCCACTGCTTTGTAGTGCATTAACGATCGTCGATTGATAAATGTCGTTATTCGGAAACACTTCAGGCAGTTCGATAGTAATGAGCGGAAGGCCAAGTAAGTCCGCCTGCATTTGCACGACCTCAAGCGGGGTTGCTTGAAAAGGGACTTCTTTATCAACATAAGTGGTGTACAAGCCAACTACCTGATAATGCGGATCTTCGTTTAGACGCTCCAACGTTAATGTAGAGTCTTTTCCGCTTGACCAGCTAATCACAACACGTTTTGGTTTAGTCATCGTCTTTCCTTGTTACCTATTTCCACCAGCGCTTTACTTACAAAAAGAAAGACCGCCGATATGGCGGTCTCGTTTAGCTTGATTAAAAGCGGTAGTCTGCCGAGACAAAGTACTGACGCCCTGGCGTCGCGTAACTAGTGTACATCTCGTAGTTTTTATCGAAAGCGTTGCTTAGCTTCGCATTAATATCCCAGTTTTGGTTCACGGCGTAAGAAGCAGTGAAGTTCCATAGGCTGTAGCTCGGTAGTCTGGTACTGCCATTAAAGCGTTCACCTTGGTACAGGTACTGCGAGCCCAACGTCCATTGGTCAAACGTTGCGTAGGCGTTCCACTTAGCACCACGCTTGGAGCGGTACGCTAGCTGAGTATCTTTTGCCCCAGACTTATCGACAGGATCTTTATAATCTAAGTAAAACTCGTGAGAAACGATATCCGTGTCGAATTTCACCTCTAGTTCGACACCTTTGATCTCAGCTTCACCCACGTTTTGCATGCCAGAGCCTTTCCAAATCAACATGTTCTCAATTTGGTTGTAGTAACCCGTCACCGTCCAATCAACAATCGATACAGCACCAGATAGCGACAGCTCGGTATTTTCTGATTCTTCTGGTTTTAGGTTTGGCATTTCGTAGCCTGGGTAATACAAATCAACAAAGCTCGGCGCACGGAAAGCAGTACCGTGGCTCAGGGTTAACTCATAACCTTCGTAAAAACTCCAACCCGCAGCGGTTTGCCATGTGGTGTTGTTACCAAATTGATTGTTGTCGTCATTACGTACGCTTGCTTCTAACGTCCATACGTCATAAACATATTGAGCAATGGCACTAACACCAAAGTTAGTTCTTGGGTTCTTCTCTGGATCATAGTCTTTAGCTGGTCCCCAACTGTTCGCCGCAATGTAGCCTTTTGCTAGCTTCTCAGTACGGTAATCCAAACCGCCACCAATACTCAGTTCTTCGTTAACGCTGTACGAGTTCAACCAAATCGCGTTGAACTGCTCAATAGCAACATGATCGCCAGTAGATTTGTTTTGACCTGATTTATGGTCGTAGTTGTCTTGTTGACCATAAGCCAATTTTAATTCAGATGAGTAAACGTCTTTGTTGTATTCCAGCGATAAGTCGGTACCTACATACTCTACTTCACCAGTTTTTTTTTCATGACCACTCCAAATACTACTGTTGTCGTAATCGTATTCATTGTTGTAAGCACTCACCCCAACGTAACCAGACAAGTTGTCAGAAAAGTTTTGTTGGTAACCCAACTTCAGGTTTAGCGTTTCGAAGCCATGCTCATCGCCATCATTCAATCCTGGCTGAGGCTTAACATTAAAACCATCAGTTTTCTCGTATCCTAAGACACCCTTAAAGTGTTTACCTTCACCCACAGGTTTAGAGACCACAAACGTGCCTTTTTTATGGTTATTTGAGCCATAACCTGCAGACACTCGACCTGAATCGTCATTAATAGGCGCACGAGTAATAATGTTGATTACGCCAGAGATCGCTTCTGAACCATAGATAGAGGCTCGTGCACCACGAATGTAATCGATACGTTCGACAGAGTTGATTGGAAATTGGTTAAAGTCGATACCACCCATGATTGCACGAGGCATACGCACCCCATCAACTAAAACGAGTACTTGAGACGAGCTACCACCTCGAACGTAGATAGATGCGGATTGACCACGCCCACCGTACTGAGCAACTTCAACACTCGGCAGTGTACGGAACACATCAAACAGACTATTTGCTTGCAGGCGTTTAATGTCTTCTTTGGTTACCGTAACGGTTTGTGCAAGAACAGCACCATCAATTTGCTTGAAGCGGTTTGCCGTAACCACAACCGTTTCATCTGCGGAAACTTCTTGGGCCTGTGAATAAAAGGTAGGTGAAAGCAGCGATGCACACGTGATCGCAAGAAATGTTTTTCTCATTGTATTGTCCTAAGTCGCGTAATTCCTACCGAGCCCTACTCGTGTTGAGCAGTCCAGTGCTGTGGCTCAGTTGCTGGCAGGTATTCGGACTTAAGAGCAAGGTTGTACCGCCTACTTACTCGACTTCCCACATAAACTAATGCAGTGTCTTGATGAGCGTTCGTTCTCTTTTACCGCTGCGCGTCAGTTCTGGATTCTCACCAGATTCCCATTTCAGCCATCTAGATTGCTAGATAGCACCAGCTTGGGGCAAATACTATTAAGCTATTGATTATTTGTCCAGCCAATATTACCTCTGACAATTGTAACGATTTGGTTCATTGGTGTATCAACTGACACAGAACACACTATCTTTAAATCAATTGGGGCACAAAACTGGACATCCTATTGAGATTGAATAAAATCTGCGCTCTTAAATTGAATGCACCATAAAAGGTAAGATCATGGCTACTCTTGATGTAAACCCACAACGCTACCAAGAACAACTGGCTGAAAAAGTCGAACGTCTGAACGATATGTTCGCGCCATACAACGTGCCAGAACTGGAAGTGTTTGAATCACCAGAGCAGCACTACCGCATGCGTGCTGAGTTCCGCGTTTGGCATGAGGGTGAAGACCTTTACTACATCATGTTCAATCAAGAAACTCGTGAGAAATACCGCGTTGACCAATTCCCAGCAGCAAGCCGTCTGATCAACGACCTGATGCCACTACTAGTTGAAGCGATGAAAGACAACGAATCGCTACGTCGTAAACTGTTCCAAGTGGACTTTCTATCAACGCTTAGCGGTGAGATTCTGGTTTCACTGCTTTACCATCGCCAGCTTGATGAAGAGTGGATTGAAAACGCGAAAGCCCTTAAGCAGCGTTTGAATGATGAAGGCTTCAACCTAAACATCATTGGTCGTGCTCGTAAAATGAAGATTGTCCTAGACCGTGACTACGTGATCGAGAAGCTAGACGTAAATGGTCAAAGCTACATCTACCAACAAGTAGAAAACAGCTTCACTCAACCAAACGGCAAAGTCGCTGAGAAGATGCTGGAATGGGCAGTCGACTGTACTCAAGAAAGCACTGGCGACCTACTAGAACTTTACTGTGGTAACGGTAACTTCTCTCTGGCGTTGGCACAAAACTTCGACCGCGTTCTTGCAACTGAATTAGCGAAGCCATCTGTGGTTTCTGCGCAATACAACATTGCAGCGAACGAGATTGATAACGTACAAATCCTACGTCTATCAGCAGAAGAGTTTACTCAAGCAATCGAAGGTAAGCGTGAATTCCGCCGCCTACAAGATGCAGGTGTGGATCTGAAGAGCTACAACTGCAATACGATTTTTGTCGATCCACCGCGTTCAGGTATGGATGTCGATACTTGTAAAATGGTGCAAGGTTACGAGCGCATCATGTACATTTCTTGTAACCCAGAGACACTAAAAGAGAACTTGGACATTCTATGTGAAACCCACAACGTGACGCGTTTTGCTCTGTTTGACCAATTCCCTTACACACACCACATGGAAGCAGGTGTAATGCTAGAGCGCATTAAATAAGGGTTTAAAAAGGTTTTTATTGTAGCAAAAAACGCTCTGGGTACGGCTTGGGGTACGGGAGCATCTAAAATGCTCGACTGCTATGATTGGATTTGATGTCAACGCCACCAGCTTTGCTCGTGGCGTTTTTGTTTCGGACATCACTAAAATCAGAAATCAGTACGCGCTCATTTTCAGAACCAATCCGTTCTGAGAACTAAAACATCTAGGCTATTTTTTAGTTTGCTTGGTGTACTCCTGCTCGATGAGATACTCAATAAGTTTGTTTTTCTTCATATCGAGTACTCTAGATAGGTGGTTAATTTTCTTTTGCAGAGACTCCTCCATCTCAAAACTGTAGGCCTTCACCTTCTTAAGCTTGTTCTTCTCTCTATGCTTATATTGATTCCATGAAAGGTTCAGTTTATGAACATACTCACTTTTACTTACATGAGAACCGATTCCAAACATGGATGAAGGGAAGGGATAACTCTTACCCCACAGATAGAGTGATATAGCTAAAGATAAGTTACGACACTTTTCATTGAGTGGAATTTCAAGTGGAAGAACAACACCATCATTCTCTAGTTTATTTCTAGTCCATGCAGCGCGGCTTTGATTTTCTTCTTCGGTCAACTTATAGAAATGAGAGCGCTTGAAACCTAAGATTAATTTTTTTATTGCTTCCATAGCACCCTTTTGACCTACATCTTTTAAGTTCTTCTCACTAAGTAGATAATGGAGAAATATTATTGTATGAATTCTTACCATTGGCCCCTTCTCTATAAAATTAGGAATGGAAGACTTTGATTTATCAATACTTTTTCTACCAAAAGCGGTGTCAAATTCAAAACTTAGATCCAATCCACTCTGGAAACTAAACTGCCCCACTGATTCGTCTTGAAGAGTCAACCGCAATAGATACCAAAGAAAATAACGTGTTACATAGTCACTATTATCTATCCATTCATATTCACTCAAGGAGACATGACTTGCTACAAAACAGTCCATCTCCTTCTGAAGGTTAGGGACTTTACCCTCCCTAATCGCATCTTTCGCAATTGCTATTCTTGCGTCAATATCATCCTGATTACTTACGATGCTTAGCTCAAAGCTCACATCAAAAAGAAACCTAGGATCACTATCCACTTTAAAAGTCTCTACCAAACCTTCCATATCATTACTTAGTAATTTACAAGTATTATTTAAGTATTTTTTAAATGTTTTTAAAGTGTTTTTCAAGTAGATATTATTATAGACAACCCAACGCTAAACCTAGCTTTAGCAAGATTATCATTGCCTTTTCATTGAAAAATTACTGAGATTAGACCTGTTCTTATGTGACAGCGTAAGCTCAGGCATGATGTGATTGGCAAAATGACATCGTTTGATGTCTGTTTTTTCGAAAAGGAAAGAGGCGTTTCGCCAAACTGATGGGTAGTTTTTATCAGAGTAACTCTTGCAAGTTTTGAAACTACAGGACGCCTTGCTGAACAAAGATACGTAGCTGGAGGAAGGGAGTGAAAAACTGTCGGTAATAATAGTATTTATATGAATCTTATCTAATTAATTACAGCAACCTATCTACCTATTGAGAACACTAACCAATAGGAATGATAGAAATGAATAACATCAACAATGCATGTAAGTTACACATCAACGGTATGCCATTGAGTTTCAATACCAACAAAGGGGCCCTTGAACCAAAGTACTTACGAAAAATCAAGAAGACTTTCGATTATGCGTTAAGCCAATACCCTCGAACACGGCTAATGCGATTTGATTTACATTACCCGGATGGTTATCCGGTTAACGGGGTAACTGGCAAACAGATTACTAAGTTCCAAGAGTCCTTCAAAGCGATCATGTGTGCTTATCTAAAACGTAAGAAGCACAACCGCCACTCTCAACCTCGATTTATCTGGTGTAGAGAGATAGTCACTTCAGTGTATCCTCACTATCACGTAGCCGTATTGCTAAATGGTGATGTTTTTCAAGGAATAGGGCCTTATGATGACCTTACGGGTGAATACGTTTCAGGGATGGTCGCTAAGGCTTGGGCAAGTGCAATCGGTATTACGGTCGGGCAAGCAAGTGGTGCGATTTTTTTCCCTAATAACGGTACTTATGAAATTAATAAGCGACTAGATACGGAGACTTTTTACAACCAATACAATCAGGCTTTTTACCGTGTCAGCTATTTAGCAAAACTTGAAAGTAAGCCTTTTGGGGATAAAGGAAAAAACTTCCACAGTAGTTGCAAGTGAGAAGGTAAAAAAGAAAGGTCCGCAGGGACCTTTCTTTCACCTAATCCGTAGTGTAGCGGAACTCACCTTCACTGGAGAAGATTGTTATCTCTAAGACTCTACAACGCGTTGTGGTGACGTATCCGGTTGAATCTCCATATTTCAGGTCCACCTCAGGATAACGGTGCCATACAACATCATTCGCTTTGCTATCACTAGATGGCGCTTTGTAGTCGGGATTGCTCAGATTATTGAGTAAGTCATCGGATTGGCTATATTTATTCTTGTTTACAGTCATCTTGGGCATCTCTGGCCAAGCAACCTCACAATTGCCTCGGTTTACTTCAATGCCGAAGATGGTAGAGAAGTCAAAAAGAGACGTCACAAAGATTTTCGTTTTCGTTCCCCATTGAGTATTGATGTCTTTATATTCCACTTTGTAGCCTTCAGCTGACGCATTAAAGGCTAATAACATTGACAGTGCTGCTGTAAGCACAATTGGTTTCATGAGAAGTATCCTTTGAACAGTTATTCAATGAGTTGATATTAAAAGGTGGTTGCGACAACTTATGTCGAAGAGAGGTTGGCTTTGAGAGATGTAACCGTAGCGGCGCTTATCTACCAGCCAAAGATATAACGTAGACTACCTAAGCATGCTCCTAGTGCGCCGCCAATGATTTTGCCTAGGTGTTTGCCTGTAGCGCCAAACACACTTCCTATTTCTTCGCCGTATTGAGCACCTTGAGTCGTCGTGTCGAAGATTGCCTCCCACAAACTAAGACTGTTTTTTTTGTTGTAATCACTGGCATCGTTGTCTTTCCAATTCTCATGTCGAGGGGAAAGCGTGCGATTCGCCAGTAAGAGCCGTTTATTTTTTGGTAAACGTTCAACAATCAAATACAGCAACTTGGAAAGGTTATAGGGCCGTTGCTTGACCAATCCATCACTGTGCCCCGCAACGTAGTAGACTGGCTTTAGATAAACCCCTGTTGCGCGTAATACGCGTCGATGAACCGAAGAACGCACCATGGTTTCAAGATAAGTTTTCGACACAGGTGTCGGTGTATTGCTTTCGTAGTCCCAGGATTGATTTCCTTTTAACGCATTATCGGCTTGATTAATGGCGATAATTAAACGGTACTGTGCGTCTTCGCCTAATGCTGGAATAAGCACATCATTAATCAAGGTGATAGGTGTGCCTAAATCGCGTGAGCTACCATCAAGAATCACAAGTACCAAGTCAATCACGAAACGGTTCTGCTCATCTCTCGCTCTCAGCGTATTTTTCAATAAGCGAGCATGGCGCTTGTCTTCTTCGATGCCATCCCCCAGACCAGGACTATCCCAAAGAATGAGGTTGTTCAGACGATATTGCGTAACACCCTGCGTGTGCGGCTCACAACTGATGCCCACCTCTGCAACGCTCATGTCAAAGAGAGCATTAATCGTTGAGCTTTTTCCTGCTCCGGTGGCTCCTGTAATGAGGATGTTGAGCTCGGTGGCTCTCATTTGTTTGAGGTTATCGAGTAACTTGGTGCGAGTACACTCATTGAGGGATGCCTGGCGTATCTCAATTTCAAGCGTAGTGAAAAGATCGTGCTGTTCGGACATAAGCGCTCCTTAGTTAGCGTCCGGAAAAATTACAACTAGCTACCTCCTTATGACGAACAAATCATGAGGACAGAAAAATGAGACTAATTCGACTAAAAGAAGTGCTGGATAATACAGGTTTGAGCCGTGCGTATATGTACAAGCTCATGGCAGAGGGTAAGTTCCCTAAATCGGTATCACTGGGTTTTCGCAGCGTGGCTTGGGTAGAAAGTGAAGTACAAGACTGGATATTAGAAAGAGTGGCAGAACGAGATGAGCGATTGGGTTTGCCAATGCTAGAACAAGAGGCCGTGGCTTAAGCAATTTTTGTGGTGCATTCCTCTTTTGTAATGCTCCAGACCTCATCACCAAACCCGCGTAACCATCGATCGAGCTGAAGTGAGTCAATCACCGTTGCCGTCACTTGATATCCACCATCGATTAATTCCACGTGCTGATCCATCGACAGCGGCGTTTCGAGTAAGTGATAACCGCTTTCTCTGCCAATACAAAACGACAGTCGTATTTCCTCCCCTTCACCAAAGTAAAAACGCCCATCTAAATCATACCGTTCCAAGTCAAAATCACTTGGATAAGCAAAATCAAACGTAGAGATGCTTGCTTTATGGATACGATGCAATGCCAAAGAACGTTCGTTAGTGTGACCGCGAAAACGGCACACGAGATAAAGACGGCTTCCTTGTTGCGCTAACCCCAATGGCATCACCTCTTTGCTTTTCTGCTCTAGATTGGCATTGGTATAACAAAGGGACAAATAACGATTGTGGAACAGAGCGTAACTGACCTTCTCAAAAATCTCATTGTCGATGTGGGGAGGAAGCAACGGTACGCCCTCACTAACAAAGCGCACTTTCTTTAGCCATTGACGCTCTTTCACATTGCTGGTGGTGGGAAATAGGTGTTGCTTGGCGTCATTGAAAACCGTGTCGAGCGTTTTCATCAAGTTCACAGGGAGAAGATAACGCAGATAATTTTCCGCCAAGCTCAATAAAACCGCCTCTTGTGGACCGTGTGAGAGCAAATGGCGCGAGCGACGACTATAGCCAAAAGGCTTGTCGCGCATATCCACGTCGACATCATCAAAGAACTGAGCGATATCGGTGAGGTTGCGCTGAATGGTTCGCTCTGAACGCACAATGCCCACTTCACTCAGTTGCTGCTGGATCTCTTTGGCTGTGATTTTGCGCCTGTTTGGAATGCGCTTATAAATCTCAAGAACCAGCTGGATGTAATGCTGAGAGCGATTAAGCTTAGTATCGTTCATAGATGGCTTTATTTTCAAGCGCACGAACCCTCACCCACACAAGAGTTGAGTAAAGACAATGAGCTAACGGATTGATTGAAGAGAGTTTACGAGGCGCTGCGTTGACTTATGTCGCAGCAGTTTTGCGAGGAAATAAAGAAAGCAGCGGACACGGCAAAGCGCCGTGTCCCCTTACCATCATTAACGGTGACGATTCACCAAGCTTTGAATGGCATCGTCACTATAGCCACGGCTTTTAAGCTCCTGGCGAGCAGCCCCAATGGCCCATGTACCGCCTGAACGATTGGCAATAGTGCGCGCTAACTGATCATCACTCTTACGAGCAGCATCCGCTTGCGCTTCTTTCATATCACCGTACGTATCAGAAGCCACCTTCGCTCCCGCTTGTGCGCCTGCTTTAGCAAGCTTTCCAACGTTGTCCCAAAATCCCATTTGGTTATCCTTCTTATTAAGTGGTCAATTCCCATGCATAGTACGAATTGGTGCGTTAACTTATGTCGTACCGGATAAGGTTTGTCTTAAAAATGAGCGAGCTAGCCAGTATCCTGAAACCTCAACAGAGGGGCATCTCATGCAAGACACTCAACACCAAGAACATTACCGTGAGCAATCCTTTTGGGATAAGCTCAAACGCTACGCCAAGAAAGCTGGTCGTGAGGTTATTGAAACGGCCTTGATTCCTTTACTACTGTGCGAAAGACAGCGATACGCCACGTTGGGCGAAAACCGCAATACTGAGTGCGCTGGGTTACTTTGTCTTACCTATTGATGCCATACCCGATGTATTGGTAGGGGTTGGCTATAGTGATGACATTGGTGTGTTGATGGCGGCTTTGGCTTCAGTAGGGGCGCATGTAAAACAAGAACATAAGCAAGAAGCAAAGCAACAAGTGGAAGTCTGGCTAGATTGATAAAAAGTTAATGAGAAATCTGAATGTCGTCGTAACACTCCCATTCGACGTACTGAAGAAAGTTTTGCTCCCACATTTGATACAGCTCATCGATACCTGGAGAAAGAATGCTTTGCCATCCCGTGGCAACGGTAAAAGCGACTTGATTGCCAAAGTCAAAATCAATGCATCGCTCTAGCTCCGGATAATAGTTCCCCATATACGCAAAATCGGTAATGTAGAGAATATCAACCGTTTTACCATTCACAATGTTGAGGCCAACCTCAACCGGATGATATCCCCCTTCTTCCGCGCTATAGCTTTTGTCTCGAAAATGGATAGAGAGGGCATGGCTGGTGGACTGTGTTGATTCCATCGAGGCATGGCAATGTTGGTTTAATAACGTCAGAAGCTTATTAGAAACAGGCAGCACTGACGGCGTAAAATTCAGTATAGACATGGCTAGATCTCCTAAAAGTGGCCGAGGTTAAAACGTGATCATGAGTGGTGTTCATCGAAGGTTTGAATCATCGATAACTGAATGTCATCAAAGAGGGACTGAGTAAGGTGTCGAGAGAGCGCGTTCAGCCAAGTATCTAACAGCGCTTTCACTTGCGGGTGTGCGAGACTTGCAGCACCGCTATCTGGTTGATAACACCAAAGATTGAAGAGATGAAAGTAGAGTTCAGGCTCCATCTCACTCGGTTTACTTTCCGAATAAGAAAAACTCGCTAAACAGACGACCTGCCAATCTTCACTGGCCGATGTTCGACGAAATTGTATTTCAATGGGATGAAGCCCCTGCCCCGTCTGGTAATAGCGTCTTTGCCGACAGTTCAGGACAATTCGCTCTGCTTGTGGAGGAATCGAATAACGTTGGATTACCAAAAGCAATGCTCGATGAAAGCCATCCAGCAGTTCTAGTTCACCCGATGTTTTCTGGATCATAGTAGCCCCCTTTCTGCAAAAGAGATGGCGCTATCACCAACCACGATATGATCAAGAACTCGAATGTCCACCAGCGCTAAAGCCTCTTTAAGCCTTTGCGTAATTTGTTTATCGGCTTGGGAAGGTGTGGCATCACCAGAAGGGTGATTGTGAGCAAATATGAGGGCGGCGGCATTGACTTTTAAAGCCGCTTTGAGAACTTCCCGAGGATAAACACTTGCCGAATCAATTGTGCCAAAGAAGAGCTCTTCAAAGGCAATAAGGCGATGCTGATTATCTAGAAACATCACCGCAAACACCTCTCTTTCATGGTGTTTTAATTTGCAAGATAAATAGGTTTTTGTTGCATCGGGATTGCAATATTGATCGCCTCGGAGGGCGCGTGCAGCAAGGATTTCTGCGGCCGCGTCGAGCACCCTGTCCGCCGTAACAGGACCATCAAAATAGTAGTTATTTTCGCGCATAAAAAGCTCCTAAAAATGAAACCGTTGAGGTATGCACGAAGGTGATATCTATCTGAAATTGTTTTGATTGCTATGGGTGTTACCATAGTGAATAAATGGAAAGTGTGATTCTATATTAATAATTGATAGCTCATATTTAATAGACGAGGGCACAACCATCTATAAATAGCATCATAAGGTATGCACCACTCTTACAACAAAAGGGTTACACAAGCTGGGAAATATGAACGATTAACTTTACTTACACTAACTAGTAGTGCAATTTCCATAGAAATTCGTGACATAATAGATAAACTAAAAATGTTCATCACATCTTACTACATTACATGGGATATGATGCGTTATCTGCCTATGGGCAAACGAGGTTGATATGATAATCAGAAAACTCACTGTAAAAGGGTTCAAAACACTTATCCAAGAAGAACCGATCGAGTTAGGTCGTGTGAACTGCTTTATCGGTGCGAATGGCGTGGGGAAAAGTAACATTCTGGAAGCATTAGGAGTTTTAGGCGCGGCAGCAAATGGTGTTGTCGACGATGAAAGCTTACTAAGACGGGGCGTGCGAGCCGGCGTTCCTAAACTGTACAAAAGTTCATTTGCGTCAGAACGAACCCTTCCCCATATAGGAATAGATATTGCGAGTGATTCAGGTGCCACTTACCGAACATCTTTGCTTAATCCTCTTGAGTCTCCTGAGCCAGCATGGAGCTATAAAACAGAGTATCTATCAAATGGCACTGACGAAATAATTGCCGATGGAGTCCGAGGCAAAAAAAACCTCAACCCTCAAGCAGGACTTGCAGCACTGAGACTAGTTGACCTTGAAGAGAAAAATCCAGCATCAATTCTCATGCGTACACTACAAGAGTATGCCATTTACTGCCCAAATACCCCTACCTTACGTGGAATAGAGCCAGATCAGCAATCACGTCGCCCCGTAGGACTTAATGGTGGAACACTAGCTGAAGCATTTGAGTCACTAACCAAAACCTTAGATAGCCAAGGAGAAAAAGGGGAACAAATACTAGATGATATTTTAGACCTCATCGACTGGGTTGCAGATGTCAGCACGACAACTCAAGCGGGCTCTCTCTTATCTCCAAAAGTTCCACGTACAAAGCATCAAATTAAGTTTACTGATCGATATATGAACAAAAGTCGCAATGAGTTAACAGCTTATGATGCGAGTGAAGGGGCTCTTTATATACTATTTTCAGCGATACTTTGCCTTTCACCTCAGGCCCCCAAAGTTTTTGCAATTGACAATTTGGATCAAGCATTAAATCCTAGACTGTTGGCGAGTTTAGTCAAAAAACTTTCTAGTTGGCTACGTCACAATGGTGAAGATCGACAAATCCTATTTACAGCCCACAACCCAGCGGTGCTAGATGGTCTAGATTTAAAGGACGATGAGATTCGATTATTTGCTGTAGAAAGAAATAGCAACGGCCTCACGGAAATCCGCAGAATCACTCTGTCTGATAAATTGAAACAACATCAGGAACAGTATCCTTTATCTCGATTATGGCTGATGGGACACTTAGGAGCAGTTCCAAATGTCTAGTCTTAAAATTGCTCTCGTTGCTGAAGGTAAAACTGATTATGTAATTATAGAGGCTGCGTTAAAAGCGTTTCTTCCCAGAACATTCGTTTTAACTCAGCTTCAACCGGAAGATACATTGCCAGAACTAGGTACTGGATGGGGCGGAGTTTTGAAATGGTGCATGATGACCAGCTCTCGCTTCCAAGGTCCGATAAGTCAAGATCCAACACTAGAACACTTTGACTTGGTTATTGTTCACGTTGACGCTGATGTCTCAACTTTCCAGTACCAAGATCTTGGAGAGA
The DNA here is from genome assembly GCF_963871815.1 of Vibrio sp. L85. Classification (NCBI taxonomy): domain Bacteria; kingdom Pseudomonadati; phylum Pseudomonadota; class Gammaproteobacteria; order Vibrionales; family Vibrionaceae; genus Vibrio; species Vibrio sp. L85. The sequence continues at coordinate 59,133 of NZ_CAWMYL010000122.1, read as the reverse complement.
ATATTTCCAACTTGGCAATAACGAAGAATTGGGGCACATTACCATGCGCTAAAGCTTGCCCCCCAATTCAGGATACGATTGTAGAACTTAAACGCGTTATTTTAAGTTGGCTGAACCCTGCATCTTTCGGATCGTCAATTATATGTATACCAGCACAGTCTTCAGGCACTTGGTTAGCCGCAGCCCTATTACCTGCAAATCACAATCTACTGAGAAATGTCGAGTGTAACATTAACGTTGAAAATGGCTTACAACTGTTGCCAAAAGCTTCTAGAGTAAAAAAAACTAAACGTGACTATCAATCAAAAGCCCCTTTATTAACTAATAACTGGGCGCAAGTTAAAGCACTTTGTTCTCAAGCCGTTGTATTTGAAGAGCATGTACTGGGAGCGCTCTAAATTATCCTCACCAGATAGATTAGAGCAGCTCAATAATCATACTTTTTATAAGATTTTCGCTCATCGAACACCTAGGTCATAAAGGAGGAAGCTTCAAGTTTGAACGGCTTGCTCCTGATATCGAAAAGCGTTTGCTGGCAGATCAACAGTGCCATTGCACCACTTTCTTTGATTTCTACGGGTTACCAGAGAGCCTCCCTGGTAAGAATGCCGTCGATGCCAATGCACCGGCTCAAACACTACAAAAAGCCTTCGCAGAAAAATTGACTGAGAAAATCGGTGCGAACGCTATGCGTGAAAAATGCCCTTTGTTTGATAGTTGGCTCAAAAACATAGAAGCACTGGCTTAACCTCGGTTAAGCCAGCTTTATCAAGAAGTTGGGAGCTTTTCACTCTCCAACGGCCAAATTTAAACAATTCTGCATTGGTTCATTAAGAAGCTCATCTAAAAGATGGTCGTCTTGTATACCTTCATAACGAGACTCAATTTGTTCTCTTAAAGAGAAAAGCCTGGCTTCAGCACTCCGAACAAGTTCGTTGTATGTGACAGCGTAAATTTCTCCGAACGTTTCATCTCTATTTCGGCCAACAGACTCGTAAGTACCTGTAAAAGCGTCAATCCGGTCACCGACAACATATCCCTTTATATATGGCCTAGATGAATCAACTCCGGCATGCCAGATATCTTGTACATATCTCTTGGCTTGATCCATTTCATCTCGCCCAATCTCAAACCCGCCTTTTTTAAGTTCGATTAGCAAGACTCGCTTAGTCTTTTTTATCTCCCCATGGAACTCTTCTAAAGCAAGAGAACTAATCGTTGAATTTTCACCTACAACAATATCGGGTCTCTTCGCTGAATTCGAAAACTGAGCTTTGGAGTACTTCTGTTTAAATACGATCTCCATTGTTTTCCTCAAGCCTCGGTTACTTGAGTACTCTGGAGTGTCAAACTCTGGACCAAATATCCATCTAGCTTTTTCAATTAAAGGATGAAGAGTATGCAACTCATCAACTGAATGATCGCCACTTAACCTCTCAATTGCTTCGACAACTTTTATTCTCGAGTCAATTTCAGCAAGAATAGTCATAGCGTCAGAAATGCACCAATCCTCGAGAAACTCATTTAACGCACTTATATCACTTGCCTTAAACTGAGTTAATTTATAGAGAAGGGGGATTCCTGCCCTCGACTTTTCTATATTTATTGCAGCTTTAAATGCAAGTTCTAATAGCTCAAGCTTTATATCTGGGTTTTCAGTAAGTATCTGGTCTAAAAACTCGTACAACTCTCGTCGTGCAAGACTCGGTAACTCACTCATTTCATTCTTATGCTTGTCTACAACCTGCCGTTTAGCATTCGCGAGCTCTGTTTTAGAAAGCTCTAAGTAGCAGGCTTTGACAAACTTGGAGATGTCTTCACAAATCAGTGAAATTGAAGCGAAATCTGACCTAAATCCAGACCAATCAGCTTCTATGTAGTCAAATAAATCTTCTGACTCCGCGATAAGCGTATAACGTTTTGCAAACGAGCGTCTTCCATCTAGAATCTGAATTCCGTTAACTGCCCAAGAAGGATCACCTAAAAGTCGTCCTCCTAACCAAAACGCCACACCATGCTGTCTAGAGTTTCTTGAAGCAACCGAGGAATCAACCAAGGTAAGACGCAGTTTAATATTTCCTACAGGGTTGATCTCTGCTCGTCTTACTACGCCTGGATGCTCTGATAATGTAATCAAAACACCATTTATGAATACTTTAAACTCTGGATTAAACAGAAATCTAGCAGAGATAATTTCAGATAGTTCTTCAAACGATATTAAATTTCGCTTAACAACTACTGAAACCGTTGTGCCGTGTCCCTCAGCAGTCGTATCAGTATGATTGACAACTCTAATTGGTTGCATACCTGACGACAAAGCAAGCTCATAAGTGTTTTTTATCCCATCTTTCCTTGTTTCTACTCTGTATTCATCATTGAAACAAAGACCCGCATGCCGCCCGACACCATTTCGACCAAATGCTAACCTTTTCCGTTTAATTTCATTGCCCTCAGGGATTTCAACAAACGAACCCTGATGCTTTTTACGGTCATATCTTAATCTCAACCAACGTTGTTCAAATTGACCTGCACTCATTCCAATACCATTGTCAGATACCGTGAGCACTCCAGACTTGTCACTTGGTAAACTTACTCTGACTTCTGAAGCTCCTGCATCATGGGCATTCGCAATTAATTCAGTAATTGCTATATCTGGCTTGCTTGCTATGGAACCAATTTCTCGAACAAGAAAACCCTCTTCGTAAGTGACTGAATAATCCATAACACGATCCTTACTGACGTATAAAAAAATAAAAATTATTATATTTCATATAATTACTAATCACTAAAACTAGAAAGTAAACAAGATTAGATGCTAGTTATGTCGAAATTACTTAAGCATCGCAATCGCTGAGAATCTACTTCTTCACTATCCGTCCACTTGTATTATCCATACGGTACTTAGATATATCACCATCCAGAATATGCTTGATGACTTCAAGCACTGTCGCTAGCGGCACATGAAACCACTCTCTGGGGTTATAAGTTTGACCATCATGCCCTTTCAGGGTGACATTAAGCCTTTGTTTGCCTAAAAAACCGTGAACAAGCGTTTCAAGTTTATGAGCATCTATGTTGTAACATTCCGTCGTCATCACTATACGTACAGGTGCTTCTAGGAATGTTTTGTCCTTCTCAGCATATTTGATGCGGTCTTCGACATTGCCATCGGTAAAGCCAACTTTGTACAGGTTCGCCTTGTAAGGATCTAGTACACTCTCAGAACTCTTCGTTGCCAGAACGTAAACCATTCCGGTCGGAACTGGAGCATCACTAGGCTTGAGATCTGGTCCATGCCGGATAACTTTATAACCTTGCTCATCTCGCACTAGTCCATGCGTCAAAGATTGAAACAACATATGTAGCTCTGTGCCGTTTTCAAAAACTAAGTGCAGCCTTGCATTATAGCTACTGTAACCTTCCAACTTCTCACCAGCAGAGTGCACGTAACCCATGACACCATTAAGAATGAAAAAGTCGCCGACGTGCATTTTTAACTCATGACGAAAACGTTCTAATTTTGCAGCCCCAATTTTAAGCTCTTTCTGAGCAATCTCAAAAAGTGGCACATAACGAGGAAAATCCGCACATGGCTGCCGCTTGGCGATTTCATCTGGCTGTGATTTTTTCTCTACTGGTACATGGCGCATTGTAAAGATGTCTGGGGCATCAAACTCTAGTAAATCATCATCATCAGCAAAAATGTCATCCAGTGACGTCACCAACTCTGCTTTATCTACTTCATAAGACTTCACTGACTCTAGAACCGCTAAGTTTAGTCTCTCTACAGATGCCGCACCGTCAGCAAAATCGATCCCCAAAAGCAAACCAAAGGGATCGAAATCTTTCAATACATTATGTTGCTCTGGGTTTGATTTAAATGCCTTTAAACGTCTAGCTAGAAGCTTTTCATCAAAGGAATCTGCATCTTCTCTAGGCGTACGACCATGCTTTTCATAAAACGCGGTAATATCTTCAAACTGACTGACCAAAAGGTTTCCTGATGACGCTTTCTTTTTCGGTGGTGCAACATTTAGCAACCCCAAATCATCATCTTCAGAAAAAATATCATCCAACACACGCTTTGGCATTTTCTTCGAGGAACGTAACCTGATCACGTGTTAGCCCTCTTGCTGAGCCATTCGCTGTTGTTTCATCTTACGAATATAGGCAAGTACTTCAGCGTAACGCTGTTCGATTGGGTCTGATGAGTTTAAAGCAGGTTCACGCTGATGTTCCTGTCTAAACGCTTTAATTCTCGGCCACAGCATGACTGCCTCTTCCTCAGAAACCTTAGCTTGGCTAGCCCTCACCGTTTCTTGAATCGTTTTCAACATCGCCGCGTTAACAGACTTAGATAAAATTTCATAAGCCCCATGGAACGGGTTTACCGAATCAATCAGATCAATGTTAAGGTTTTCGATATTAATGAACTTATCGCCCATCTTAATAAATTGACGACTATTCCCTGCATCGTTGCTACCAGATGATGTATTTGAACCATGCTCTGGAGAGTTGTTCTCTTCAATCACAGCATCATCAGGCAAATCATTTTCATCAATCAACCCACCATGCTGACTGATATAAAGGCTCTGCAACAAGCCCGATCTCACCTGTTCGATTTCATGCTCTTCTAGGTCTGGATAAAGCGTTTGAATAACCGATGGCAATTCGATTTCGTTGATCACTTCTGGCGGCATTGTTTCTGTAATAACACCTTTCACTACAGGTTCTTTCGCCATCAGTGCTGATAGGATCTCACCTTTGTCACCATTCAGAATGTCTAGAACTTTCTGTGATACTTTTGAAACTGTATCATCGATGATAACGGTATTCTTGGGTAGGTCACCACCAGTCCATTGTGAACGAGGCTTGAATTGAATGCTCGGTGCAAGAATTTGCTCCATCAGTAGCGATGTTGTGATCGCTTTGAGCATGTTGTTCACCGACACCTTAACGTCATCATCTTTCGCATCTGGCTGTGCGATAAGGTTGGTAAACTGCGCATGCGTTTTGCCTTCACAATCTCTAGTGGCACGGCCAATAATCTGCACGATTTCAGTCATCGAACTACGATAACCAATGGTTAAAACGTGTTCACAATATGGCCAGTCAAAACCTTCCTTTGCCATTCCCAAAGCAATGATGATGTCCATTTGATCCGCGCTTTCGATGTTACGTAAGTAAGCTTGAACCTTTGGCCGCCAGTAGGCATCATCATCAACCAAGTTGGCAATAAGTAGCGTTTTCCCTGATTTCCGACATTTTACTTTATAGATACCGGTCTCGGGATCTTGCATAACATCGTCACCAAGAACTTCAAGAATAGCGTCGACTTCCGTGTATTTGTCCTTGGTCGACTCACCAGAATTGACATTAGGAATGTGGATAATCGTTTTCTTGGTCGGGTCAAGTACTGACGGTAAGGCATCTATGTATCTGTTCTGATAGAAGTGGTAACCAATACCCAATGTTTTTAGGTACTTGTAGCCATTTAACTGCTCGTAGTAGGTATACGTGACTTTAGTAAACTTTGCTTCGTCTTCAGGTAGCAAAATGGGTACAGTATCACCACGAAAATAGGAGCCTGTCATAGCCAGAATATGTGCTGATGAGTGGTTCATCAACACGTCAATTAGACTACCTAAACGGCTATTCTCATCCGCCGAAACATGATGAAACTCATCAATAGCAACTAGGCAATTATTAAAGTCCGTTGGAGAAAGCTTATCAAATACACTACGTAGCGTTGAATGGGTACACACCAATACTCGGTCTTTACTTTCCATAAAACGCTGAAAGGTAATCGCTTTTCCTTTTTCACTTCCGCTGATACAAAGGTTGTATTCAGGTTTTATCGTCCAATCAGCAAAAAAACCAAATTTTGTAAGGTCGGTGTCTTTAAAAGAACTACCGATAGACATTTCAGGTACGGCAACGATGACTTTATGCAGTCCTTGATTTATCAACTTATCTAGCCCTAAAAACATCAACGCACGCGATTTGCCAGATGCTGGTGGCGCTTTAATTAATAGATATTGACTGTTGCGCTCGGCGAACACGCGCGCCTGCATTTCGCGCATTCCCATTTCATTGTGACTGGCACTTTGCCCCGTTTGGGCATAACTAACTTGTAGGATGTTATTGTTCATTCGTTAAAACCTTTTGCCAACGTATCAGAATTTATTGTTCTTGTTTTGCAACCATTTCTTCGTAGCGAGCCAATAGACAGCTCAAACGATCGGCGGTGTCTTTAAATGGCTTTTCTCGGTACAGTTTATCAACTGCGATATCCAATTCTTGATGAGCAGCTAATAGCTCAGAAGGCATTGAGTCGGGGTTATATAGCTCAGCCAAAGTCTTTCCTGGGAAGTCTTCTCTAACAAAAAGTACATTCTCAGCTAATTTTACAATTTGACTTCTTTGTGCGTCATTTACACTTGGCCAAGGAAATGAGTTATATACGACAGATGCCGTGTATCTATAGTCACTTTTTAAACGCCCCGCTACAAGACGCATCCAATCATTGTGAATAGTTGAAGTAAGGATTCCGAAATCATAAAGACTACCGTTAGGTATAATGTAATTTAGGTTCGTGGAGATCACATCTGCATTAAAAATGCCTATAGGAATATATTTGCGTCTTTCAGAAGAAACACTAGGAATCAGAATGAAACTTTCAGGGTTATTTAAGTCACGAAACAGATGAGGCCGTTCTGCCAACTTTTGAGCCCCTTTGTCTGGACTAGCTGATCTTATAGCCGCAACTTTCTTTACTCGTTCGTAAACAAGAGGCATTGATTTCAGCTCATCTTCCGAAATACCCACTAACCATAAACACCATCTCTCTTTTCCATTTAAAAACTCAGTAGCACCCAATGCCTTTTTTAACCAGCGAGCCGAGGCTGGTTCCTTGGTCACAAGGTCTTCATATTCTGCACGTTCCAGAAGTAGGTGTCCTCCATCATTTGGCTTGTTCCCAAATAAAAGAGGAGGTATTTTATCTGTCAATGATTGACGATGAGCTAATACTGAAGTGTTGCTTCCCTCAACTAAATATGGACCAATGTTCTTAACTGATTTGCAATGCCACTCGCTCCCCACCATCTGATACAAGTTACGAGCTGACGAGTATGTAGTTAAGCCAACGATGACAACGTGCACTGCTGCCTTATCTCGTGCATTATTAGCCCAAGTAAAAGCGGGATATGCAAAATGTATATTAAGCCCCAGACCAAAAATATTTGGCCACAAAGTACCAACCTGCTCTCCCTGACAAATAGAATTGGTAGATACGAACGCTAATTCTGCACGTGACTCGCGAATGTACTGCGCACCTTTCCAAAACCAACACGCGACATAATCCAACGTCCCGAGTGTTTTGAAATCTCTAAAAACACTCTTCATATCTTCGCGCTGAGTTTCATTCCTTCCTACAGTCCCAAGAAATGGAGGGTTACCAATTACATAAACTTCGTCTTCTGATTTCTTAGGACAAACATCATTCCAGTTAAACCTTAGACTGTTTCCACTAACTATCTTACCCGTAGACTTTAAAGGTAAAGATGGCTCAGCGGGTCCTATATGCTCTTCCCATTGCTTATTAATTTGATGCTCTGCCAGCCAAAGAGACAGACGAGCAATTTCACAGGCAAAGTCATCGATCTCAATACCATAAAACTGATCGAGATGAATATTACTGATGAAGAAACCTTGGTCCAACTTCATTAGAGCTTGAATCACATCAATCTCAAGTAACCTAAGCTCTTTGTAAGCGATGATCAGGAAGTTGCCTGATCCGCAAGCAGGATCAAAAACTTTAATTTTACCCAAACGCACTAACAATTTTTTAAGACCATTGACGCTGTTACGTTGCTTCTCCAACTCTGATCGAAGCGGATCAAGAAACAGTGGTTGAATGACCTTCATGATATTGCTGTAAGAGGTGTAGTGCTGTCCTAATCGCGCACGTTGATCAACATCGATTACCGCTTGGAACATACTGCCGAAGATATCTGGATTAATCGCACTCCAGTCCTCCTGCCCACACTCGAGCAGAATTCGACGCCCCTTTTTACCCAACTCAGGAATTGGCTCATCACTCTCAAATAAACCACCGTTTACGTAAGGGAAATCCGTCAGGTGCTTTGGCAAGCGTTGTCTTAATTCGCTGCCATAGGGACTATTCATCACAGAGAACAAATCATAGAGGAATTGGTCTAAATCACTGCCGTCCTCAGCAGTACAACTCTTAATTGTCGATGAAAACTGACCTTTCTGCTTGAATATGCCGGTATCTTCTGCAAACAAACAGAACAGTAATCGAGTAAGGAATACGTTTAACGCATGTATATCTTCAGGGCTGCTGAGGTCATTGTTGATGCGGATCAGGTCAAACAACTTACCCATTTTCACTGCGGCTTTTACATCAGCGGGCTTTTCACTGTTTAAAATGGCCTTTTCCAAACCGACTAACGGCAAGAAAAAACTGTAGTTCAGGTGCAATACTTCAAAGTCAATATCCAAGCGCTCGTTAGTTGCAGTGTCCCATGCAAGGAAACGCTCAAAATCCGTCGTAACGATGTAGCGAATTTTGTTCTTCGCCATTGTTGGATCAGCAATTTTGTCATCGAAAGCGGAATCTATATCCTGCCCAGCTTCAATGGGAAAATAGTAAAGCTTGTTCTTTAATCCTACGTGACCAGGAATTTTTGCAATGTTGCGCGTACCACCCTGGCGTATCTGAGTGATCGTAGCTTTAGGAAATTGAAAGGCGGTAAGAAAGCCATAAATAAATTCGTTTCGAGCAGTCGAGGTTACGAGCTGTTCGAGCTGTTCTAAAATCTTTGCCTGATTAACGGCCATGCTGGTTCCTTGGTACGAAGGGTATACAACTTTATGAGCCAGATTATACACTTCCGAGTTTTTAACTCATCACTCTATTGCATACGCGAATCACGAACTGATTAAGACACCTCGTCACTATCTAATCTATAATCGTCTAGCTAGGCTGTAAAAATGGGAGCTGAATGCTCCCGGTCACCTTTTTTATTTTGTTTACCTTTTAAGCTGTTTTAGCCCCAGATATCGGTACAACGTTGGTAGCCGTCAGAGCTTGAACCTTCTCGCCCCAAGCCTGTAATACCACCAACTGCTCTTCAAGGTAATCGTGATGGTTGTATACCCGCAACATACCTGGTAGCTGGTGGCCAACCGTCTTTTCAATCGCCACAATATCTAACCCCATTTCACTACAACGACTGATAAAGGTGCGGCGCAGATCGTGTGGTGAGAAACGTTCAAAATCATCCGGTAAGTTACGTTTGATTAGCGCACGTACTGCTGCTGGCTCTTGAACCTTATCGACCAAAAGCTGAGGCCAAACTAGTTTCCATTTGCTTGGTACACTCTCACGCTGTTCTTTAAGCAGTGCCAACAGGTAATCGCTTAATGGTACTTTTCGGCTCTCTTGGCTTTTGGTGTGACGATCCTCTGAACTGGCAGGCAACAACCATACCTTCTCTTGCAAATCTACCTCACTCCAGCGCATTTCAAGCACGGCACTAATACGTTGCCCACACCCAAGTAAAAACTGCATTAAACGGACGTTTGAGGGCTCTGTACGCCAAGAAGGCAAACTGGTTAGCAAAGTCTTCAACTCTGAAAAGCTCAAATTGCGTTTTGTGACCTTAGAGCCACCACCGACATCCTTGGATTTCAAATGTGGTGCAGGGTGAGCGCCGAGCATATTCAAAGCCAGCGCATGGTTGATCACCTGATTGATGATTTTGTGGCATGCACCAATAGCCCCTGCTTTTCTCTTACCACTCTCATCAACCTTGGCATCAAACACTTTATTGAGATCATGAATTCTCAACTCTTCTAGTTTGATGTGACCTAGAAACGGTTTGATATCGCGGGTGTAGATTGCCCTCGCCTGTTCTCCCCGCAGCTGCTTAGATAAACGCTTTTCATCAAAACTGGCAAAAGCATCGTCAAAGGTTTTCGCTTCCTCTTGCTCGCGCTGCTCTCGCGCTAGTTCCTGCTTCGGATTCTTATTATTTTCCAGCCAACTGCGGTAACGCCCTGCTTCTGTTCGAGCCTGTTCAAGCGTCATCCCCGTTTCCGGTTTTAACTTAACATACCGCCCCATGGTGATTTTTTCGTGTTTGTTACCAGCCTGGAAGCGAAAGATCCAAGTCATCGTGCCCGTTGGTCGAACGCGAATATTTAATCCTTCTATTTTCTTATCTGGAATTAAATATTCCTTGTTTTGTGGCTTCAATGCTTTCAGTGTGGCGTTCGTACTAATTTTATCGACTGGCTTGATCATGACTGAAAAACCTCTGTATTTCTGGGTACGGCTCTGGGTACGGCGTGGGGTACGGGAAAAGACGAGTTTTCATTGTACGGCTAAAGACACCCTTGGACAACGAGCAATTGAAAACCAAATAAAAACAACAAATTAAAATTCAAACCTGGATTTTGGAAGACATTACAAGATTCAGAGTTCGATTTACACACCACATGGAAGCAGGTGTACTGTTGGAACGCAAAGCGTAATCCACCAGCATCAGACATAAAAAAGCGAGCTCAATGGCTCGCTTTTTTGTTGGATTCGTTTTGCTTATTCAGCGGTGGTCTTCTTTTCCATGAAGCCCAACTTCTTACCGATCCACGCTAGAAGAATCATTGAAACCAGAATTGCGAAGAAGTTAGAGCCTGCTTCTGGGTATTGCGCTTTAATAAACGCAGAGTGACCAAATGCACCTACGAAGAAACACGCCAGACCAACAAGTGGGATATCTTCTGATACTGGGTTGTTAAGGTATTCTTGGTACAGCGCCTGTACAGCTAGCACGAGTGCAATCAGAGGGAAGATTGAAAAAGATACTTCACTCATGGTCAACCATGACAACAAAGCATCACCACACATACCTGCAACCAGTGCCAAAATCAGCGTTTTCTTTTCAGATTTATTTCCATTCGACATTATTCTATCCCGCCTTTTAATCGGTTACGTTCACGTTCTTTGCGATACCAATAGGCCCCTTTGGCTATCATTCGCAATTGCATGATCAATCGCTCGGCGAGTTCATCGCGCTCGCGTCGATCTAAATCTAAAGCTTCCGCACCAGAGCTAAACACCAAAGTAACCGACGCCTCTGCTTGAGTGAACGCCTCTTCTTTGGTCATGCCGGTGCTCATTAAGTACTCAGTTAATTCTGCCGCAAAATGCTGAATTTCTCGAGCGACGGCAGTACGAAATTCAGAGGAAGTGCCGGAGCGCTCACGCAACAATAAGCGGAAAACGTTAGGACTACTTTCAATGAATTCCATGAAGGTTTCAACTGAAGTTCGAATCACACTGCCTTCTTTGACAATACGCTGACGCGCCTGACGCATCAGCTGTCGCAACAACAAACCACCTTCATCAACCATGGTTAAGCCCAGCTCGTCCATGTCTTTGAAGTGACGGTAAAAAGAAGTCGGTGCAATTCCTGCCTCTCGGGCAACCTCACGCAAGCTGAGATTGGAAAAGCTGCGATCCGCACTGAGTTGATTAAATGCCGCATCGATCAACGATCGACGTGTTTTTTCTTTTTGCTGCGCGCGGATTCCCATCGATTTCATTCTTTAACTTGCTCTTTTTCTATTGGGTACGAGAGCTTCAATATAACGCATATCGCCCCCACGTATAAAGCGACGTTATCTGCCGATAAGCGGCGAGCACGTTACTATCGCCATGCATCTAATTGCAATCGCCTCACTTCAAATAGTAGACATACAGCATACCAATTAGTTCTTTTGGGCGATTCTGCGTGATCACTTCCACTCTCTAGCAGGCATTACGTGTTCCCAATAGAGTAAATGAGTTAAAATCCCGCTACAGCAATGTTAAGCAAATATAACAAGGAAGACATCATGGCGCATGCTAATCACTATGACGTGATCGTAATTGGTAGTGGCCCGGGCGGTGAAGGGGCGGCGATGGGATTGACCAAAGCCGGACTGAATGTTGCCATCGTAGAAAAGGAAAGCAGTGTTGGTGGCGGTTGTACGCACTGGGGAACCATACCATCCAAAGCATTGCGTCACGCAGTTAGCCGTATCATTGAATTCAATAGCAACCCATTATTCTGTCGTAATAACACCAGCCTTCATGCAACATTTTCTGACATTTTAGGTCATGCGAAATCGGTCATTGATAAGCAAACTCGACTTCGTCAGGGCTTTTATGACCGCAATTCATGCACACTGTTGTTTGGTACTGCGCGCTTTATCGATAACTACTCCATCGCCGTCATGCAAAGTGACGGTACGGAAGAAGTGTACTCAGCGGATAAATTTGTTATCGCTACAGGCTCTCGTCCATACCAACCAAATGACGTCGACTTCTTGCATGAACGCATCTACGACAGTGACTCTATCCTGAGCCTGAAACACGACCCTCGCCACATCATCATTTACGGTGCAGGCGTGATTGGTTGTGAATACGCATCTATTTTCCGCGGTTTAGGCGTGAAGACCGACTTGATTAACACTCGCGACCGCCTGCTCTCTTTCCTAGATAACGAAGTCTCGGATGCATTGTCTTACCACTTCTGGAACAGTGGCGTGGTAATTCGTAACGATGAAACGTTCGAGAAAATCGAAGGCACCGAAGATGGTGTTATCGTGCATCTTCAATCTGGCAAGAAGATGAAAGCCGATTGCCTACTGTATGCTAACGGTCGAACGGGTAACACAGACAAACTCAACTTACCTGCGGTTGGACTTGAGGGTGATTCACGCGGACAGCTCAAAGTAGATGGTAACTACCGTACAGAGGTAGAACACATCTACGCAGTCGGTGATGTAATTGGCTACCCTAGCCTAGCGAGTGCAGCGTATGACCAAGGTCGTTTCGTGGCACAAGCCATCACTAAAGGACAAGCTGACGGCAATCTGATTGATGACATCCCAACGGGTATCTACACCATTCCAGAAATCAGCTCAGTAGGCAAAACTGAGCAAGAACTGACTGCGGCGAAAGTGCCTTACGAGGTGGGACGCTCTTCATTTAAGCACTTAGCTCGTGCGCAGATTGCAGGTAAAGACATCGGCAGCTTGAAAATCCTCTTCCATCGCGAAACCAAAGAGATTCTTGGTATTCACTGCTTTGGTGAGCGCGCCGCGGAAATCATCCACATCGGTCAGGCCATCATGGAACAAAAAGGTGAAGCCAATACGATTGAATACTTCGTCAATACCACCTTCAACTACCCGACGATGGCAGAAGCGTATCGCGTAGCGGCACTGAACGGTTTGAACCGATTATTCTAATTCAATTGGGTTGCCATGATCCAAAAGCTAAAACAGCAGGTTTCGACCTGCTGTTTTTTTATGTGTAACTAGGCAAGAAAGCTTCCCTTGCGCCATTGATAGAAGAAGATAGCACCAAGTCCAATCCCTCGCATTGCCATGAAACTGGTCATCGCAAACCATAGTGCATGGTTTTGCCAACCAGAGAACAAAAAGAATATCGCGAAGAAACAGCAAGTCGCCACAAACATACTGTTTCGCATGTCTTTACCTTTAGTGGCGCCAACAAAAATGCCATCAAATAGGAAACACCACATCGAAGCTAATGGCATGACCACCAGCCATGGTAAATATACCGAAGCTTGCTGCTGCACCGCGCCAATCGAAGTGATCATGGCGATCAACTGCGATCCCGCCAAACCAAATACTGCAGTCAAACCTAAACAGATGATAAGACTCCAGAAGAAAGTACCAATCAACGAAGCACTGAGCTGCGCTCGGTCTTTGGCACCAATCGCTTTGCCGACCATGGCTTCCATGGCGTAAGCAAAACCGTCCATGCCATAGGAAATCATCATCAAGAAACTCATCAATACCGCATTGGCCGCAACCACATCATCACCAAAGCTCGCACCTTGGAAAGTCATAAAGCTAAACGTAGCTTGTAAACATAGCGAGCGTAAAAAGATATCGCGATTGAGTTTTACGAACCGCCCTAGTCCATGTTGAGTATCGGTTAGCAGGCTTTTAGGTGATGGCAACAGACGGGCACACCACGTCCTCCATACACACATCAAGCCAAACGCCATGCCAGAGTAATCAGCAATCACTGAGGCTAGCGCTGCCCCTTCAACTTTCCAACCCAAACCAATCACAAACAGTAAATCGAGCGCAATATTGGTCACGTTGGTGATGATCACCATCCACATTGGGGCTTTGGAGTTTTGCGTTCCGAGTAGCCAGCCCAACAACACAAAGTTCATCAGCGCAGCGGGGGCACTCCACACTCGGATAGAGAAATATTGCATGCCGTAGTGCTTCACTTCAGCACTGGCATCACTCCAACCAAATATCAGATCCGCGATCGGGTTATGGGCAATAAGGAAGACTAACGCAAACAGCAGTGCCATCAGTGAGCCTTGCATAAACACCAAAGCAAGTTGTTTTCGGTCTTCACCACCATAGGACTGCGCCGCTAATCCAGTGGTCGACATACGTAAAAAGCCAAGCAACCAAAACGTCACACTGATCATGGTGCTACCAAGCGCAACACCACCTAGATACCAAGCGTGTTCAAGGTGACCGATCACCGCAGCGTCAACCAAGCCCAATAGTGGAACAGTAATATTCGACAGCACCATAGGGATAGCGAGCGCTAACACTTGGCGATGCACTTGAGGATTCGATAAAGGAGAGAAGATAGAGTTTGTCACAGGCACCTCGTTGTTTAGATCAGCGAGTGTACCTGAGTGTTCAATGCCTAGCCAATTACCACTTGATGTGAACGAGAACTGGCGTGAGACGATGCTTCAACATTGGGATCTTATTCAGCCAGCGCTGCCATGCTTTCCAGCGTGAGCAAAATCGGTCGAATGGCGAGAAGGCTTTGACCCATTGCGCCCATGGCAGCCAATGCAGTACTTGTTGTGCTGGTGCTTCAAAACCATGTGCATACGTATCTGAGCCGAGCTTCTGACCCCATTTACTTTCGGTTAGGTCACCCGCTAGCACCATGCACACTTCTGCCGATACAAAATAGCGACCCAGAGTTTGGATGAAAGTCGCAACACGCGATTCATCGCAATCGAGTAAAGCCATCTCACATAGGATCAGTACTGGTGCTTTTTCAGGAATGCGCAGTTCATCTAACCAACTCATGTCTTCTACGCTGCCGCAACGATGCTCGTAGCGTTCGTTTTTATGAAACAATCGCTGACGCCAAACCAGATTCTCGGTGACATCCAGTTCAATCCAGTGACAACGACCATTGTCCAAACGGTAGAAACGCGTATCTAAGCCCGCACCAACGTTAATGATCCAAGCGTCTGAGTGTTGTTGAAGAAAGTGACTAACCTGCTGATCGCACAGCTGAGTTAAAGTCACGTGCAGCAGCTGCTTCTGATCGACGTCGCCACTGATGCAATCTGGTGCCATCTTGCAGCTCAAGCACGCTTTTGCAGCGATCGGATCGTACACCAAGCCGTTATCGACCAAGCTTTCGCGGCTACGCAAAAACAACGGTTTCAACAGATGATTGGGTACGTGATGTTGAGGCTTGGACATGGGCATTTCCTTGCGCCGAAAAGAAAATGGTTAAATGGAATTAGATGATAATAAATCTCAATATCACTTGCAAGTTTTAACGCAACAGCCAAACGCTCTGAATCAGTGCGAGCGTAACTATGCTCGGAAGAAAAGAAATATGCTTTGAAGAAAATAAAAGTGGGAATAGAAAGTGCAGAAAACACAAAGCCCAGCAGAACGCTGGGCTTTTTATTAGAATGCTTGAGGTAAGAAACCTACATCCAGTCAGTGTTACGGATGATGCCAACCGCCAGACCTTCAATCGTCAGGTGTTGCGATGTTAGGTCAACTTGGATTGGTGAAAACTCTTCATTCTCTGCATGCAGTAGAACTGTAGAACCTTTACGCTCTAAACGTTTCACCGTCACATCATCATCAACACGTGCAACCACAACTTGACCGTCGCGCACATCTTGAGTTTTGTGCACAGCCAGCAAGTCGCCGTCCATAATACCGATGTCTTTCATACTTTCGCCATTTACGCGAAGTAAGAAATCTGCTTTTGGTTTGAACATCGCAGGGTCCACTTGGTAGTGAGACTCCACATGCTCTTGAGCCAGAATCGGCTCACCAGCAGCAACCTGACCAATCAAAGGCAGACCTTGATCGTCGTTTGCCGCATCTTCGAGTAGGATTCGGATCCCGCGAGATGCGCCTGGAATAATTTCAATCGCTTGTTTACGAGCAAGCGCTTTTAGGTGTTCTTCTGCGGCATTCGCAGAGCGGAAGCCAAGCTCACGCGCAATCTCTGCACGAGTTGGTGGCATTCCGGTGTCTTCGATTTTGCTTTTAATCAAATCGAAGACTTGTTGTTGGCGTGGCGTTAACGGCTTCATATGTCACCTGTCTTTTTATACAGTTAACTGTGAGTATATCCAGTAAATGAACAAATGAAAACCCAATTGGTTGTTTTTTAATTTATTTGCGCCCGTTTCAGATCCCACCCACAAACCTCAAGTGAACATGCGTTTTAAACGCGCAATAGCCAATTCGTCTAATGAAAGCAACAACCTAGGGGTTCGACTAATTTCCGCTCAATAAAATTAAAAGGTTTGACCAGTTTCTGGTATCCTTGCTGCGCTTAAAATTTATCGCCTAGGCTTATTTCTATAGCCGTATCTATTTCCTTTCCTATAGAAGAAGGGAAAGCGGACGCAGAAATAAGGTTAGGTTTGTTTGAATACCTATTGAGGCTGTGAACTTTATGTCTTCTGGACAATCATTTTCACGTTCATTACTAAAACTACCTTTATCGGTAATGGTAAAGGGCACCACAATCCCATCGAATCCGATTGACGATCTCAACATCGACCTAGCGAAACCGATTGTGTACGCCTTACCGTTCCGTTCGAACGTGGATTTGCTGACACTACAAAAACAAGCTTTGAGCCTTGGTCTCCCAGACCCGCTTAGCCCGCTAGAAATCAATGGCAAAAAACTGACTCGTTACGTGTTTATTGCCTCTCGTCCAACCGTGATGAGCAATGATAACGACGTACCGAGTGAGTCTGTTTCTCTGTTTACTGATTTACTTGAATTGCACAAGCTCGATAGCGAGCTAGACGTACAAATGATTCCAGCGACCGTACTTTGGGGTCGTAAGCCAGGTAAAGAAGAAAACCATAAGCCGTACCTGCAACCAATGAACGGTCCGCAAAAAGCAAAAGCGGTAATGGCAGCAGGTCGTGACTGTTTGGTGCGCTTTAGCCCAGTGGTTTCACTGCGTTACATGGCAGACTCTCACGGTACCGACAGCGCTATTGCACACAAGCTAGCGCGCGTTGCACGTATCCACTTCTCTCGTCAGAAGCTCGCGGCATCGGGTCCAAACCTGCCTCAACGCCAAGTGCTGTTTGCACGCTTAATGAAATCGCCAGCAATCGAAAAAGCGATTGAAGACGAAGCGCAAAGCAAAAACATTTCTATCGAGAAAGCACGCAAAGAAGCCCATGACATCATGGATGAGATTGCAGCGGACTTCTCTTATGGCTTGGTGAAAAACGGCGATCGTATTCTTGGCTGGTTGTGGACGAAGCTGTACCAAGGTCTACACATAAACAACGCTTCGACTGTTCGTCGCCTAGCGCAAGATGGTCATGAGATCGTGTACGTACCATGTCACCGCAGTCACATGGACTACCTACTGCTTTCTTACGTTCTATACCATGAAGGTATGGTGCCACCGCATATTGCTGCGGGTATCAACCTGAACTTCTTCCCAGCGGGTCCAATCTTCCGTCGTGGTGGTGCGTTCTTTATTCGTCGTAGCTTTAAAGGCAATAAGCTGTACTCCACGATTTTCCGTGAGTACCTATCAGAGCTGTTTGCTAAAGGCTACTCGGTTGAGTACTTCAGTGAAGGTGGTCGTTCACGTACTGGTCGTCTACTTCAAGCAAAAACCGGTATGTTGGCAATGACGATTCAAGCCATGCTACGCGGTCTAAACCGTCCAGTAACGTTAGTGCCTGTGTACATCGGTTACGAGCACGTAATGGAAGTGGGTACTTACGCCAAAGAGCTTCGAGGTTCACGCAAAGAGAAAGAAAACGCGGGTCTTGTGCTGCGTACTCTGCGTAAGCTGCGCAATTTTGGTCTTGGTTACGTTAACTTCGGTGAGCCAATTCAGCTAAACCAATACCTGAATGAACACGCTCCTGAGTGGACGAAAGACATCGATCGCATGGGCGGCAGCAAGCCACAATGGATGAACCCAGTGGTGAACGGTCTGGCAAACAAGATGATGACGCACATTAACGATGCAGCAGCGACTAACGCGCTGACTCTATGTGCGACCGCGCTATTGGCGTCTCGTCAGCGTGCATTGTCTCGTGACTCTCTGATCAATCAGATCGAATGCTACTTGAAGCTACTTAAGAACAACCCATACTCAAACACGTCAACGGTTCCAACAGAAACGGCTGAAGAGTTGGTAGATCATGCGATCTCACTTGATAAGTTTGTGATTGAAACCGACACCATGGGTGACATCATTTCGTTGGATCGTAGCCAGTCGATTCTGATGACTTACTACCGCAACAACATCATTCACCTGTTCGCCCTACCATCATTGATTGCTCAGATGATTATTCGTCAGCGCAACGTGACCGTAGAGAAAATTCAAGAAAACGTCGCTCAAATCTACCCATTCCTGAAAAAAGAGCTGTTCCTAAGCTACAAGGAAGAAGAGTTGAACGAGCTGGTCGTGAAGATCTTGAACGAGTTCATTGAGCAGAAGATGGTTTGCCAAGATGGTGACAAACTGGAAATTAACCAGTCAAACAACCAATCATTGGTTTTGTTGGGTCGTACTATCACTGAAACACTGCAACGCTACTCTATTGCGATGAACTTACTGGTAGCTGACCAAGAACTGGGTAAATCAGACCTTGAACAGCAGAGCCAAGACATTGCGCAGCGTTTGGGTCGTCTACACGGTATTAACGCGCCAGAGTTTTTCGACAAAGGTGTGTTTGCTGCAATGTTCAATACGTTGAAAGAGCAACAATACCTAGATAGCGACGGCAACTGCGATCTTGAGAAGACACAGCAATTTGCCAAACTACTCTTCGCTTTGCTCTACCCAGAAGTGAAATTGACCATCGAAGAGAGTATCCACCAGCTGCAAGCATAATTGGCTTAAGCTCGGTATTCATCTCGACAAAACATAAAAGGCATCCAATTGGATGCCTTTTTTCTATCTGAGTGTTTGTACTATGCCGTTACCAGAAAGCGATAAACAGACCAACCGCAATCACCATTCCCACATAGTTGTTGTTAAGAAAGGCTCTGAAGCACAAGTCGCGCTCTCGGTGGCGAATCAAGTGTTGCTGGTATACAAACAAAGAAGCCGCAACCAAAATCGTCCAATAGTAGCTTTGCCCAAGTTCGTAATGTTGACCAAGCAACACTAACATCGCCAAGGTAATCAACTGCAGAACACCAATCACCAGCTTATCGTGACGCCCGAACAAGATAGCCGTTGATTTAATACCAATCTTTAAATCATCATCACGGTCGACCATCGCGTATTGAGTATCGTAAGCAATGGTCCACAAAGCGTTAATCACAAACACAAACCACACAATCCAAGGCAATTCGCCTGTTTGTGCTGCCCATGCCATCGGAATCGCCCAACTAAAAGCCAAACCTAAAAACAGCTGAGGCAAATGGGTGTAACGCTTCATAAATGGATAAATGAACGCTAAAAAGATACCAGCAAAGGAGAGCTTGATCGTCAGCGGGTTCATGGTCAGCACCAATAAGAATGAGCTGATACCTAGAACTAAAAACAGACCAATCGCTTCTTTCGAGGTCACTTTGCCTGAGGGTAAAGGGCGCTGCTTGGTACGTTTCACATGACCATCAACTTTACGGTCAGCAAAATCGTTAATCACACAACCGGCGCTTCGCATTAGGAATACACCTAACACAAACACGATGAGTACATTCCAACTTGGCATGCCTTGGGCGGCAATTACAAGTGCCCAAACCGTCGGCCACAATAACAAGAGTGAGCCAATTGGGCGATCCATTCGCATCAGTTGCCAATATGCTTTGGCTTTTTCTGCGGACATTTACACCTTCTCCTTAGCGTAAACTGGTGAATTGGGTAAGAATAGCTCAGCAACCAGCATGGGTTTGTGATTCATCCACAGTCTTGAGCGTCGCGCTAAAAGGCGCCCCTGTGGCAAATTAACCCATCCCATTTGCAGAGCATCGCGTTCAACGTTATCGGCGCTGAACACAGTTAAGCCCAGCGGAATATCTCCTTGCTGAGCTAAGTCATACTGTTGATCGACCAAGGTTGAACGAGGAATGAGCGTGCGTCCAATGACCCAATCTGTATTGTCGCCACATAAAATCACCTCTCTCAGTAGGCAATCTTGCTCAGACAATAGCTGGCTCTCATCCTGTTTTAACGTCTTGGCAGTGACGATCTGATTGTGCAGCAATTCCACTGTTAAGCGTTGGCAGTGCTGACCTAAACGACGTGACAAAGAGCCCTTTTCTTCAAGCCAATGCTTGGCGAATTCGTTAGGGAATACAAAATCTTCGGGGTTTTGCCACTCTACTTCCAATAAAGAAGTAAGATAGAGTGATGTCGGCTGATTCATACTAGTATTCAATTGGAGGCTTTATGCGTACAATAAAGCAACAACTTACCGTCTTATTGAAACTGTAAGTTCCGTTATTTGTTATAGACGGTCTATTGTATCAAGACTGAAGCGATTCGAATATCGCGATCCAGAGAAAGAAAAGTTAGAAATATGTACAAACGTTATATAGCCCAAATTATTTTCGCGCTAAGTCTGCTTATTTCAGCACCGAGTTGGGCTGAATCTGAAGAGGCAGCACCTAAGTTAGCCTACTTTACGCTCGAACCCGATTTAACTACGAACTTCTATACCAAGGGTAATAAACTGGGTTATGTACAGGTGCGTATCGATATCATGGTGATGAGTCAGCAAGACCTCACCGTTGTCGAGCACCACCAACCATTAATCCGAGATGCGGTGATTGAACTATTGGGTAAACAAACAGAAGATACGATTAAGTCTTTATCTGGTCGTGAGGATCTGCGCAAAACGTTGGTGAAAGAACTCAATGAAACCCTACTACCAGAGACGGGTAAAACCATCATCGCTGATTTGCTGTTTACCAAATACCTTTACCAATAATATGAACAGTTAAAGCTGACGAGCTGCTCCTATTAAACGAAAGACAGATAAACAAAAGACCACCGATTGGTGGTCTTTTTGTTGGTGTCTGTAAATCATTAACTTAGGAGGTTTGTTGGTATTTCTGTTTACCAGAATCAAACAACGCTATCGCCATACCAGAAAGTAAGCCAACTAAGTGGGCCGTGTTGGCAATCGCCATAAATGGTTGAACATAGCCAAGAACCAACCACACCAGCATAAAGCCAATAATAGGTTTAGGAAGTGTTAAGCCAAGATGTGGACAACGGTAACCAAGGATCCACAAGTAACCAAGTAGCGCATAAACCACACCAGATAAACCGCCGAAGTTTGCTCCTTCAACATAAAACTGACCCGCGCCGGAGAGCGCTGCAGAAATAAGGAAGATTTGCAGTAACTTTCCAGAGCTTAAACGGCGCTCGATATCGCCTCCCAATTGCCACCACCACAAGAGGTTGAACACAATATGGGTAACAGAAAAGTGCAATAACGCATGGCTAACCCAGCGCCAGAGCTGCCATTGCTGCCCTTCGAACGCAGGAAAATGCAATAAAGCAAACACACCATCACCAAAGCCGAACATCTGCAAAAAGTAGATAACGGCACAGACAACCATGATCAGCAAGGTCACTGGGCCCGCCTTAGCTTTCACCATACCCATAATGCTCGGGCTGGAATAATGAAATTTGCTCTTACGAGTATCGGCAACGTCCCACGAAGCGGCGCTATATTTCGACGCTGATGGATTGGCTAAGAATTGTTTTAGCTCGGCTTCGACTTCAATTTCATGCTGCGCATCCGTCAGCCAAAGTGCAAACTGTCCTTCACCTTCCGGCATCATCTGAATATCAATCTTGCGTGATGCCATGTAATCAATGAAGGCTTGCGCCATACGTGGATTATTTAACGTTACCAATCTCTTCATTAACTTCTCACTATCGGTAGTTCTGCTCGTTGCCAGGCTTCAAAGCCGCCATCCACACTGTACACCTGTTCGAAGCCTTGGTTAACCAAATATTGTGCCGCACCTTGGCTACTGATGCCGTGGTAACACATCACTAGGATTGGTTGTTCGAATTCCACATCGTTCATGAAAGGAACGATCGAATCATTAGTCAGATGAAAAGCAGATTCTGCATGCGCGACAGCAAAAGATTGAGGGTCACGAATATCTACAAGTTTTGCTTCACCTTGTTCGAGCAATGCCTGAGCGCCTTGAACATCGATATGTTGAAACTGGTCCATTTACTTTCTCTATGTCGTTTTCGTTATTGACGCCATTGTAACCTATCCAAAGCCAAACTTAGACACAGAGATAGTCAGGTCATTGAAAGCTGTACACATTCGCACCGTTTGTGGATAAATCTGTGAATTGCGTTGATAAAGTATATTTGGATCATTTGATCCACAAGATGTAGTAATGATCTTGATCTAACTGTGTGTATATTTACAACTATCCCCAAGTGAAAAACCACGCCTAAGCCTTATTTAGTCCGGCTTTCGAACAGTTGATGAATAATTACTTCACAGAGTTATACACAGGTAGCACAGATAAATTAGATCGCAAACACTATCGATTTTCGATCGAAAACAAAAAAGCCGAGATCACATGATCTCGGCTTTCTATGAAAATCTTACTTTAGATTAGAAGCGAAAGTTAGAACTCACCGACAGCAAGTTTCAGTTTCTTCATCGCGTTCTTTTCTAGCTGACGAATACGCTCGGCAGATACACCAAACTCATCCGCTAGATCTTGAAGTGTTGCTTTCTCGTCATCCAACCAACGAGAACGGACAATACGTTGACTACGCTCATCCAAACTCGCAAGAGCGTGACCTAAACGATTATTAGTATGCGTTTCCCAGTTAGCAGCTTCAATATTATCTGCTACATCAGACGATTTGTCCTCTAGGTACAACATTGGCGCTGTGTACGAGTTTACATTGTCGTCGTCATCCATTGGCATATCGAACGTTGAGTCCACTGCCGCTAGACGCGATTCCATTTCACGTACTTCTGAAGGCTCGACACCTAGCTCACGAGCTACGGTTTCAACTTCACCGTTGTTGAACCAACCTAGACGCTTTTTCGACTTACGTAGATTGAAGAACAGCTTACGTTGCGCTTTGGTTGTCGCGATCTTAACAATACGCCAGTTACGCAATACGTATTCATGGATTTCAGCTTTGATCCAGTGAACAGCGAAAGAAACCAAACGTACACCCACTTCAGGGTTAAAACGCTTAACCGCTTTCATAAGACCGATATTGCCCTCTTGTACTAGATCTGCCATTGGCAAACCGTAGCCTGAGTAGCCACGAGCAACGTGAACAACGAATCGTAGGTGTGACAAGATAAGGCCTTTCGCCGCGTCAATTTCACCCTTGTAGTGTAATCGTTCTGCAAGCTCACGCTCTTCGTCTGCAGTTAGCATTGGGTAGCTGTTTACAGAACGGATATAGCTATCAAGGCTATCTTGCGTGACTAGAGCCATCGGATACGCTTCTTTTGTCATTCAATTCCTCATCAATCTCTGATCTGGAGCATTACATTGCAATTTAGCTTGGCCATCTTGAACTTAAAATGAACAAGTTTCAAGAAGGGCGAGTAATTATCCATAAACAAATTGTCTAAACAAGAGGTAAAAATTAGCTTGTGCTAATAAATTCCAAGTATAAGACCTTTATCACCTAAACTGGTTCAATTTCTTTTAGATGACGCTGCGCGGATACTCGTGCGGCGATACAACCCAGCAAACTACCAGTGATAATTAATAGCAGAGATTCATCCCAGCTCAGACCAATCAAGCGGAACTGACTGTCGTATAGTGAAGCCAATTGCTCAACGGCATTGTTCATCACCACAGTAATCAATGCGGTGACTAACCAAGCAATGCTCGCCCCCAGCACACCGAACCACATACCCGTGTACAAGTAAGGACGCAGAATGAAACCGTCGGTCGCACCAATCAGCTTCATGGTTTGAATCTCTTCTTTGTTCGCCAGCACATTAAAGCGCAATGTATTGCCGACGATTAAAAATACAGCACCTAACATCAGTATTGTCAGGGTGATGACAATAATGCCAGCAAGGGTTTTTATGGCATCAAGACGCGCCAGCCAATCTTCATCGAGCCTAACGTCAGTAACGTCTTGTTGCTCACGGACTTGCTTGGCTATCGACTGAATATCACTCTTTACTTCTGAATCCGGAGTGATCACCAACACGCCTGGTAGTGCGTAACCACTCAACAGACTCAACGCTTGGTCAAAGCCAGCGTATTGGCTTAAATCAGATAGACCTTGTTGCGGCGAAATATATTCCACCTCTTTTACCAAAGGCCACGTTTCGATTTGGTCTTTTAACACCATCACACGCGCATCAGGCATGCCTTCTACTAAGTAAGCACTAACTTGCGATGGTGAAGCGACGTCTTGTGCTGCGCTCGCCACGTTTTTACCCAGCAAGTACAAGCAAGCTGGCATCGCTAATGCCACTGAAATAACAGCTAAGGTAAGAATGTTACCTAAAGGACGACGCCATAACGCGCCAAAAGAAGATTTTGCTTGTTTTGCATGGACAGAGAAAAAACCATCGGTATTTGCACGCTTGGCACTGCGACCTTTCCCTTTCTTCTGGGTGCGCTTGTTACCTACCATAGTCTTCTACCTCACTTAGGAAGCCTTGGTTCAATTCAAAATGGCGATATTGTGGGCGAGTGTTTACTAACCCGATATCGTGCGTCGCAAGGAGAATCGTTACGCCAGCACGGTTAAATTCTTCAAACAATCGTAACACACGGTTAGACAGCTCTGGATCAAGGTTACCAGTTGGCTCATCGGCCACCAGTAGAGTTGGTCGGTTTACGACAGCGCGTGCAATACCAACACGTTGTTGTTCACCACCCGAAAGTTGACTTGGCAAACAACGGGCTTTATCCAACAAGCCCGTTTTATCCAACGCCGCAGAAACACGGCGTTTGATTTCGTTTTCAGAAATCGATTCGATGCGCATCGGCAGTGCAACGTTGTCGAATACACTGCGATCCATCAATAGACGGTGATCTTGGAAAACAATCCCGATATTGCGACGCAAGAAGGGAATGTCTTTGTTTGGGATACGAGTGATATCGTGACCATTGAAATGGATTTTGCCATCGGTTGGTCGCTCTATCGCACATATCAGTTTCAACAAGGTACTTTTACCTGCCCCGGAATGCCCACCTAAAAACGCCATTTCTCCGCGTCGAAGGTGAAAATCGACTTTCTGTAAGGCTTGTCGACCACCTCGGTAAGCTTTGCTCACTTGCTGAAATTTGATCACCGTTGATTTCCTCTAACTCTTGTTACTCTTCACGACTAAACAGAGCGTCAATGAACTCTTGAGTTTCAAATGGACGCAAGTCTTCGATGCCTTCGCCTACACCGATGTAGCGAATTGGGATTTCGAACTGATCAGCGATAGCGAAGATCACGCCACCTTTCGCTGTACCATCCAGCTTAGTCAATGTAATCCCGGTTAGAGGGGCAACATCACTGAAAAGTTTCGCTTGGCTAATTGCATTTTGACCTGTACCTGCATCTAGCGTCAGCATGATCTCGTGTGGCGCTGAGTCATCAATCTTCTTCATTACACGTACAATCTTACGCAGCTCTTCCATTAGGTTCGCTTTGTTTTGTAGACGACCGGCAGTATCGGCAATCACGACATCGACGCCACGCGCTTTTGCCGCTTCAATCGCATCATAGATAACCGAGGCACTGTCCGCGCCAGTGTGCTGAGCAATCACAGGAACGTTATTACGCTCACCCCATACTTGTAGCTGCTCAACCGCAGCCGCACGGAAGGTATCACCCGCCGCAAGCATGACTTTCTTACCTTGGTTTTGGAATTGCTTCGCCAGCTTACCGATTGTGGTGGTTTTACCGACACCGTTCACGCCAACCATTAAGATAACGTAAGGGGTTTTGCTGCTGTCGATTTCGAGAGGCTGTTCTACTTTCGCAAGGATTTCTGCCATCTCTTCTTTCAGCAGGCCATAAAGCGCTTCACCATCTTTAAGATCACCGCGAGAGGCTTTTTCAGTCAGATTGTTGATGATTTTTGTGGTGGTTTCCATGCCTACATCAGCAATCAACAGTTGTTCTTCTAGCTCTTCGAAAAGGTCATCATCGATCTTCTTACCGCTGAACAAACCAAAGAAACCCGCACCGATGTTTGCTTTTGTGCGGCTTAGGCTACGCTTCAGGCGAGCAAAGAAGCTCTCGGTTGGTTTTTCTTGTTCTTGAACGCGAGGTGCAACTGGTACTTGTGGCTCTTCTGCTTCTGCTTCTGCTTCTGCTTCTGCTTCTGCTTCTGCTTCTGCTGGGGCAGCCTCGGCTTTCTCCGGCTCCACTTCAACCGCTGTTTTTTCTTCTGCTTGCTCGGCAACGTCTTCTGTTGGTTGTTGCTCGGCGGCAGGAGCTTCCGCTGCTTCTTCTTTTACTGATTCTTCAGTTGTCGGTTTTTGGCTTTGCTCTTCATCACCAAAACCTAGCCACGAAAGTAATCCGCGCTTCTTTTTTTCCGTCATCTGGGGCTATCCTAGATTGTCTTCTTATCTATTAATGACTCTTTTCTGACAAGAATATTAACTTTACAGAAAAGGCGAATGACAAAGTTGTGAAAACTTTCCAATTAGGTAAATCTAATCTTATTAGTGTTACACTCTGTCATCTTGAATATTCTGGGCTGTATCCAAGCTCAAAGCTTGGGCGATTGGGTATAGTATCACTTTATTAGCGGTCAAAAAATCTATGGTAAGACGTCGCCAGCAAAACTCATCACAAAAAACGCCAACAACGGGCTTTGTACGCATTATTAGTGGGTTATGGAGAGGTAGAAAGCTCCCTGTTCATGATGCAGAGGGCTTACGCCCAACCACGGATCGCGTAAAAGAAACCCTGTTTAACTGGTTAGCTCAAGATGTACCGCAGGCGAAGTGTCTCGACTTGTTTGCGGGCTCAGGCGGTTTAGGCTTTGAATCAGCTTCACGCCAAGCTGACCAAGTAACTATGATTGAGCTAAATCCACAAGCATTTCAGCAACTGCAAAAGAACGTAACTTCCTTGAATGCCAACAACATTCAAGTAGTGAACACTGATGCAATTAGCTTTTTGCAGCAACCAGGGACACCTCACCACGTAGTATTCATCGATCCGCCATTCCGCAAAGGATTATTGGATGAAACCGTGACCTTGCTAGAGCAAAACGGCTGGCTTGCTGAAGATGCGATGATTTATATTGAAACTGAAAAAGAGCTGAACATTGCTGGGCTACCAGAGAGCTGGCACCTACACCGCGAGAAAACCGCAGGTCAAGTGAGCTACCGTTTATACGAACGCTCACCAGCTTAAAGCCTCGATTTAAAAGGATAGTTAAATGAAAGCATTATTGATAATGGCTAAAGCGGCCATCGCCTTTGTCTGGTTCGTGTTGATCCTCAACTTCTTTATGCCATTCCCTGGCAAAGCAGCGATTGCGTTGTACATCATGACCGCTTTCTTGTTCATCATGCACGGTTTGCAAATGGCGATCTTCATTGGTGCATTTGGCGACAAGATTAAGATGAGCGCATGGGAAAAGTACTCCATTTTGATTTTTGGTATTTTTGCTCTGCTCGATATTCGTCGTAAGCACATGATGTAATAAGACAGATAAACGAAAGCCGCTCATAAGAGCGGCTTTTTTGTATTTATCATCTCGGTAATGGCTCAGCCCATGTAGCTCTTCACCCCATCAAGGAACATTTGGGTAGATATCATCACTAGCAGTAGTCCCATCAATCGCTCAACGGCTTTTAAGCCACGCTCTCCTAGGATACGGTGGAAGAAGCTGTAGAACATCAAAATAAAGAAAGTCGCGCCCCAAGCAATTAACACGGCGGCAGACAGCTCCATAATCTTATCGGGATGCTGAGAAGAAAGTAAAAGCAGCGCTGCAATCACCGAAGGTCCCGCAATCATCGGGATAGCCATTGGTACAATAAACGGCTCTTCGCCGGCAGCCAATCCAGTAATGCTGCCAGCGCTTGGGAAAATCATCTTAATGGCGATGATAAACAGAATGATACCACCAGAAATACTCAAGGTTTCAGGCTGAACATGAAGGAAGCTCATGATGCTCTGCCCTGCAAATAAGAACAGCATCAAAATCATCAAGGCAAACACTAACTCACGGATCAGTACTTTGCGACGACGCTTTGCATCGAGATGTTTGAGAATGGATAGCACAATCGGCAAATTGCCGAGCGGGTCCATAATAAGAAACAGCATGGTCGCTGCAGAAAGAATGTCCATGTTCTGACCTCGACAGGAAAATTGGCGGCCAGTATAACAAAGTGACTACATGAATATATGTTTGAAGGCGAAATGCATTTATCGCCTTCACAGAACAACGCTTAACCGCCGCTTAGTGATTGCAAACGCGCGCCATGTTTACGACAAACTTACCTTCTAGCTCGCGTACTTTTTCTCGCTTTAGCAAAAACTCTAGCAATGCATCTAAGTCTAGATCATTCAGCTTACAGGTATGAAAGCGTGCCTCAGAACCAAAGTGACCCGCAAGCTCATCACGGTTCATTGGGGTTTCACGAAGTAGGTTCAGTAGATTGTGAGCATGAATTTCAGTCATTATTGACTCCGGTCATCAAGTTGAATTCGTCCAGTTTACTGAAAAAAAGACGAGGTACTTTGACCTGAGTTAGTAAATGATAGAGGCAACAATTAACGCATGAGCAAAAAAGTAGCTGCCACTCACCCAGACATAGGCGCGTTTCATCGGCTTACGATAGCCATGTATTGCATAAGCTAAGGCGGAATAAATCATCACTAAGGTGCCGCTAAACCCGAGCGCACTAGCAAAGCTCGGCACTTGCAACCACACCTCTCCCGCAGCCCAAGCCAGTTGAACCAGCATAATGCCCATAATCACGACCGGAAAGACCATGGAATCCAATTGTGGCAATAGTAGGAAAAACGCGACGATACTTGCTGCGAGAAGCAGAGCTAACAACCACCAAACGATGTCACCATTGAGCTGAACCCAAAATGATTTGCTATAGCAGATTTGTGCTAGGAGATAACCCGCGAAATAAAGAGGTTTGCGAGATTTAAATGAATGAAGAGTGTCAGCAAACATCGAAACCACTAAACCACCAACGATCCAATATGTGTGTGGTGCTGAAGAACCTTCGGTCAGTGCCAAAATCAGCAGCAATAGCAGAGTAAAGATTTTAAATGTGAGAGACTGCGTTGGATTGGCTTGTTTCGCCCCCAACACGGAATACATCCCCGATAGCCCTATCGCTAACCAACTCCACATGCCGATACACCTTTCACGTAATCTCGCCGCTAGTCTAGGTAGACCAATCTTGATGTAAAGATGCAATCAGTGAAAGTTGGATCTCGATAGCGAATCGCAACATTTTGTAGCCGCAACTTACTCAATTAATGGTTATCGTTTTTCTCGCAATCATTGAGGTGAATGATTTAGTGAAAGCAATCAACGGCAGCGAAATAAATTCGCTGACTTTCAATAAATTGAAAAACAAACCGCCAATTTGTTCGCCATGCAACCGTTATGGACAAATAACCGACACAAAAACCAAATCCACCACCTCTGACCACTCAGAAAGCTAAAAACACCGTTCCATAACAAGACTCGTAACTACCAGAGTAGTAAAACCTCAGGTTAAAAGTTCAAACAACCACACCTAACCACATGATATAAAAAAGAATAGTCAACAAAAGCAATAAAAACCTAACCTTAGCTATTGTAGATTATAGCTAAAGCCTTTTGATACTGTAGTTTTCTCATTAGATAGGAAAAATAAGACGAAATAGACGTCCATAAGTGTTCACTTCATTAGCACAAAACCTAATTTTCTCAACTTTTGAGAAATTCAGCAAAAATAGCCAACCAACATCACCACCCAGACAAGAAACACTATTTCATCATAAGATTACTCATATTTAACACAATAAAATCATATACTTAAAAACAAAAAGAAGAGAAAAACAACAAGTCGAACACTTAAAGAACAGCACAAAAAACACAGTTTTATTAGTCAATTTAGGGTAAAAACAGTTAAGTTAAGTGCGAGTTTTGAAAACTTTTCCGCTTTAAAGTTGATCAAAGCTCAAAAACAGTGCTATATTATTTACATCGAGTTCATCAATGATTTTAGGGGTAGTGTTATGATTTCTTCTTCTCAAAAACAAGGGCTGGTAATGATTGCAGTGGTTGTTGGTTTAATGACACTGCCAATGATGTACTAAGTTACTGTTTAAAATAAAAAAGGGACGCTTTCGCGTCCCTTTTTTATTATTCAAATTTTATCGTCTACAAATGCTTAACCAGAATGTCCCAATGCATGTAGTAGAAACCAAGTGCAGCGAGCGTAATCAAGGCCATTAACAAAATCGCCGCTCGCCAAATAAAGCGTGAACTTCGTGGTGTCAGCTCCTTTTCGCATGCATCGCACGCAGCTAAGAAACCTTTTCGATCGTCCAGCTTGTAATCCTCTTCGTGAACAACCTTGTTTCTTACGGTCGCAATAAACCGCAACTTAGCAACAACGTCATGCGGCAAGCGCTCTTCACAACTAGTGATAAGCTGATGTAACCCTTTCCCTTCCGCGTGGTATTGCGTACGCAGAAGTTTCTCGATCGTTCGGGTACGCATGACTACTTTCTCAATATCTGACATCGTAACCCTCCTTACTTGACCCTTCCTTCGTCAGTCATTTCATTCTTCTATAAATTTAGAACTTTTTCGAGCCAAAAGGTGCAAATTTCCTTTTAAATTGTGCTCTTGAACGCATATAAAATGTGAAGTGCGCCGAATAAAATCTACGACGCTTTTACTAGATCACGAATAATTTATCTCAACTCATAGTTTAATCAGGGAGTTCTGTAAAATAGGTGCCAATGAAACATTGGAGGTTATCATGCCAATCTCACTTATTTTGGCTTTGTTCGCTCTGATTGCGCTCGGCGCATGGGCGTTTTTCCGCTTCTACAGCAAACATTACTTTGGCGAAGATGCACCTGAGCAAAGTGCTCAAGTGACCATCTTAGACAAACAAGCAATAGAAGTACCGGATGCAGAGCCAGGTCAAGACGATCAAGAATATTGGATTTATGTACAACGCGGTTCGATTGGACCAAAACGCGAATTTCAAATCGGTGTGCACTATTACCACGCACTCAATCCGGGTGATAAAGGCACACTGACTTACCGTGGCGATAAGTTCTTACATTTCGCCTTAAAGCGCTAATCTACGGTAGCAACCAGCGAGTCTTGGCGGACTTGGAGAACAGATAGCTCATCGCCAAGGCTCCAGCACCACTCAATACAATCCAGACAGGAATCACCCATGCAGGGTGGCCTTGATACCAACCGAATGCTTTCATCGGCCATAAGAAGATTGGGTGAAGAAGATAAATGCCTAAACTGTGCTGGCTAATAAAACTCACCACTTTTTGCGCTTTCGGTGCCAAGCCCTCTCCAAAGTAACGACACAACATAAAAATCATCGATGCTGCGAGAATCACATTCAATGTTTTGTATGAGAACCAGCGCCCTACTGTGTATTTGTCTGCTTCTAAACTGTTGGTCACAACCATAGTAAACGTCACTGCTAATGCCACCAACCCAAACGCAGTAAACGCCGTCACAACGGAACGGTTTAATGGAATTTTCTTAAACAACACATACCCTAACGGTAAATACCCCATGTAAAGCCAATATTGATTACTCCATGGTCCATCAATTTTGAATAGGAATAAGGTGCTCGTGAACAACCAAAGCGCTAAGTAGGTGTAAATAACGCTGTCATCGACATTGCGAACCATCCATTGAAACAACGGAATCACAAAATAGAGTGGAATAAAGTAGTAGAAAAAACCAAGGTGATAATAAGTTGCATGATACGGACTGTTACTCACCACTTCTTTTACCGTGGCAAAATCAAAACCTTGCGCTGTCCAACCCGATAAATACGCGTAAAACATCGACCAAACCAAAAAAGGCACCAGCACTTTGCCTAAACGTCGTTTGACGTAGTATTTGGCATCAAAAGGACGCGTATCGCTGAGCATCAATGCACCAGTTATCAAAATAAACACTGGCACCGCCCAACGCGTCACGCTGTTCACTCCGACTGCCGTCGCCCATTGATCGAATGGAATCACGCCCAATTCATTACGATATGGCGCTAACACGTGAATAGCGATCACTGCCACAGCAGCGACACAACGTAATAAGTCGAAAAACAGAACCCTTTCTCTCATACCCTTTCCTAGTTTGTGTAACTTCACGTCTATAGCATAGGGTAATTTTCGCTCAGTTAAATAGTTAACAATCTGTTTTTGCTTATTTTTAACTCAGCTATGAAGCTCTAATAACATTGATCTGCACAATAGTTAGCGACAAATCCTATTGTACAAATAGGATCACCAGCCCTAAGCTTTCTTGGATATGAAACAGATTTAGCCGTTTCTTTCCATTAGGATGCTGGACAGATTATTAAGAGAGGTCTTTATGAAGAAAACATTATTAGCATCACTGGTTTGTGTAGTGGCTTTAGCTGGATGTAATCAAAAGGAAGAGACCGTGGCACCAACACAATCGCAATCGGAAGCGAACCCTATCTGCAGCACGGAAAATCTTGCTGGCGGCTGGTCACAAGGTGAAGTAACACCTGAGGCTCAGCAAGCGCTCGACTTTGTTCTTGGGCAGATGAATACCGCTGCTAAACTAAAAGAAATCTTGAGCGTACGAACTCAAGTCGTGAATGGCATTAACTACGCGATTGAATTCGAAATGGACAATGGTGAAGTCTGGAACACCATCGTTTACCGTTCGTTAAAAGGTGATATGGAAATGAAGCAACCGGCACAGCAAGGTCGCCTTTGCCCATAACCAAGATTTACTGATTTGCGATACTGAATCGTAAATACAAAAATGGCTCCCAATATGGAGCCATTTTTATTTCTAACTCGTAAATCGATTTAAGCCGTAGCTACTTTGGTTTTTGGTAGCTTGATAGAAATGACCGTTGTCAGCGCTAAGAAGGCAAAGGACACCCACAAACATGCAGCAAGCCCTGCTTCTTGGTAAATCCAACCAGAAAGAACCGTACCGATCAAACGTCCCATCGCATTCGCCATGTAGTAGAAACCGACATCCAATGAAACACCGTCGCCTTTTGCGTAGCTGACGATTAGATAAGAGTGCAAAGATGAGTTCACCGCAAATACGGCACCAAAAATCATCAAGCCCACCACAATAACAAGCTCTGGTTGCCAGCCAATCTGCACGCCGTAAGCAATTGCACCAGTGATAACAGCAAGGATACCAGCCCAAATTAATGCCGCGCTGCCATCTGGCACTCGACCTTGCGCTTTACCGGTAATACGAGGTGCAAAGCCTTGAACGAATCCGTAAGCAATCACCCAAGCTGCCAGGAAGCCGCCTACCATCAGGTGATCCCAACCAAATACGCTGCCAAGGTAAATCGGCAGTGCAACAACAAACCACACATCACGAGCACCAAATAGGAACATACGCGCTGCAGAAAGGATGTTCACCGATTCTGACTTAGAGAAAATCTGACGAAATTTAGGTTTGCTCTTCGCCTTACCCATATCCGCTTCTAACCAAACTAAACTGCACACGAAGACAATCGCCAACACACTTGCCATGATGATCATCGAAGTTTGGAAACCAAACGCTGATAGCAATAAACCACCAACAAAGAAACCCGCACCTTTCAGCGCATTCTTCGAGCCCGTTAAGATTGCAACCCACTTATAAAGTGCACCTTGTTGCTCGTCTGGCACTAAAGTTTTGATCGCGCTCTTGGCACTCATCTTATTTAAGTCTTTGGCAATACCCGAAATTGCCTGCGCAGCCATTACCCAA
Organism: Vibrio sp. L85; assembly: GCF_963871815.1. NCBI lineage: Bacteria > Pseudomonadati > Pseudomonadota > Gammaproteobacteria > Vibrionales > Vibrionaceae > Vibrio > Vibrio sp. L85. The sequence continues at coordinate 24,859 of NZ_CAWMYL010000122.1, read as the reverse complement.
GGAATGGTCAACCAAGCACTGGGCACAGCCAACATCAGCAAAGCAAAAATCTGCATCCCTAAGCCGACGTTCATGGTTTTGTTCAAACCAAGTCGAGCACCTAGCCAGCCGCCAACCAAGTTGGTCACTACGCCAAAAAATTCATAGAAAAGGAACAGCGAAGCAATGGCTAAGCTTGAGTAACCTAAGTCATGGAAGTAAAGCACCACCAGCATACGTAGTGCACCATCCGTCACGGTGAAGTTCCAATAGTTGAACGTCACCAGCATATACTGACGGATACTTTTGCTTAGTTTTGAAATCATAACGACCTCAGATGTACAGCATTTAGAGTATTTAGATCATGATGTTCCAAATGCTCTATGACCTGAACACCAGCATTGAGTCATCTCAATACTGGCGCTAAATAGTGAAACAAGAACTGATGAGATATCTAAATATTATTCATTAAAAAACAATAGGTTAAATACAAAACCAATAAACAAGAATCACATAAATTGGTAAGCCATTACGGCATAAAGAGAGCTTTTGGATCATGATGTACCAAAAGCCCTATAAGCTGATCAAGCGTTTTGAGCTACACGCTCGATGTACTCAACTTGTACAGGCTTTGTGAAAGCACCAGGACGTAGCGCTTGCACTTCACGCACGATGTCTTCTAGCGCCCAATCTTTCTCTAGCAATAGGTGTGCAGCGAACAAACCTGTGCGACCAGAGCCACCCATGCAGTGCATTGCAACCTTGCCATCTTGAGCTAGAATCGCGTGCAGTTCAGGACTCGCTTGTGACCATTTAGCAGCGAACTCTTCGCCCGGAGCACAGTCATCTTCAATCTCAATTTGGAACCATTTCATGCCCAACTGTTGGGTTAATTCGCCCAACGCAGACACGTCTTTAGACGCTAATTCAACATCATCAAGGGCAGTAACAATTGCTTCTACGCCTTGCGCTTTTAGCTGCTCTAGCGAAGCTTGCAGTTCAACACCTTTGGTGCCTGGACATGGAGTCAGTACCAACGCGCCCGCTTCTAAATCTAATTGCCATGTAGGATGAGACATCTTAAAGCTCCTTATGCCATACCAACGTTACGAACCAATTCTGCAGTACGCGTCGCGTAACCCATTTCGTTATCGTACCAAGCGTAAATCTTCACCATACGAGAACCTACTACCATGGTTGATTGCGCATCAACGATCGTTGAACGTTGGTCGCCTTTGTAATCAATAGAAACCAATGGGCGCTCTTCAAAGCCAAGGATGCCTTTTAGCTCGCCTTCAGAAGCTTCTTTCAGTAATGCGTTAACCTCTTCTGCTGTGGTATCACGTTTCACATCAAAAATAATGTCAGTGAGTGAGGCGTTTGCTAGAGGAACACGAACCGCGTGACCGTTAATCTTGTCTTTCAACTCAGGGAAGATTTCAACAATCGCTTTTGCACTGCCCGTTGTGGTTGGGATTAGGCTCATGCCACACGCACGTGCACGACGTAGGTCTTTGTGCGGCGCATCCAGAATCGTTTGTGTGTTAGTTAAATCGTGAATCGTTGTGAATGACGATTGTTCAATGCCCAGTTTTTCGTGAATCACTTTCACAACAGGTGCAATACAGTTCGTTGTACAAGACGCTGCGGTTACGATGCGGTGCTGCGCAGGGTCGAAGATGTGGTCGTTCACACCCACTACGATGTTAGCTACGCCGTCTTCTTTTACTGGTGCGCTAACAACAACACGTTTTACGCCTTGCTCTAGGTATTTGTTTAGGAATGAGGTTTTGCGATGAACGCCCGTTGCTTCAATCACAACATCACATTGACCCCAGTTCACAGCATCGATATCACGCTCTTGTGAAGTCGTGATGCGCTTACCGTTGATCACCATGTCTGTGCCTTCAACTTGCACTGCATGGTTCCAACGACCTTGAACTGAATCGAACTCAAGTAAGTGACCCAGAGTCGCCGCATCACCCGCTACATCGTTGATGTGTACGAACTCTAGTTCTGGCCAATCAAACGCTGCGCGTAATGCCAAACGACCAATTCGACCGAAACCGTTAATACCTACTTTAATCGTCATAATCTTCTACCTTTAAGCTTTCGCTGGTTAACAGCACGCTGCGCGAGCTTTGTCGTGCAAACGTGAAATATCTTCTTGGTACTCTTGCTTCAAGCAGTTCGAGGCTACCAAGTCATCAATCAATTTTTGCATCCATCCCGGTAATTGATCTGACAGCTCGTAGTACACCCATTGCCCCTGACGTTTATCAACCAAAATACCATTTGATCTTAGCTGAGCCAGATGGCGAGAAATCTTTGGTTGGCTTTGTTGTAGCGCATGGGCTAAATCACCAACACAAGTTTCCCCTTCACGAACCACCAGCATTAAGCAACGCACACGAGTCTCGTCGGAAAGAAGTTTGAAAAACTGATGTGGAAGCATACCTACATACCTATATATGGATATGCGTATATAGTTATTTAAAAATAGAATAACGTCAAGCGATCGTGCTCGACTGTAATAAAAGTTTAATATTTGATCAGATTAGGCGCCAGAAAAGGTCTGGCTCCAGCGAACGGCTTCGCCAAGTTCAGACTTAACATCATCCACAGAAAGTCCGAGTTGCTGGGAGAATTGCTCAACGCCTGCCCAATCGGCACGTTCGTAGCACTCCTCAATTGCCAGCAACGCGCCGTATTCACCTTGGCGATGCAACAAGGCTTGCTGCACGGAAGGACTTAAAGGCAGCTGTCCCACTAAAGATTCCACAGACAAATCAAGCATGGCGTCGAGAATCGATAACAAGCCAACCATAAAACCCTGCTCGTTGAGATGTGCAAAAGGTTGATAGCGCGACATAGCTTCGCAGAATTGAGCGCGTTGCAAAGATAAGTTGTACAACTCGCGCGGCTTCTGCCCGGAGATATATGACGCAACCACCAGTGAGACAAACATTTTGAGCTTCTCTTGCCCAAGGTAAATCAAAGCTTGGCGGAATGAAGTGATGGTCACTTCTAACGTGGTCGATTGTGTATTCACAAAACGCAGTAACTTGTACGACAGCGTGACATCTTGAGTAATGATGTTTTCAATCCGGTCAAAGTCTGGATCGGGGACACACACTTCTCGAAATAGCTTGAGCGCCAACACTTGCTCGGGACTCACGTATTTAGTCTGCATCACTTCAGGCTTGCTGAAGAAGTAGCCTTGGAAGAATTTAAAGCCTGCCTCTTTGGTCGCTTCAAACTCAGCTTCGGTTTCTACTCGCTCAGCTAAGAAATGGTATTTGGTGCGCTTTTTAGTGTGCTTCTTAACTAAGTCGCATGCCTTTTTTAGCCCCATCGCCATGATATCGAGTTTCACGATATGGACATACGGTAAGAACCGGCGCCATTCATCAGTCAACGTGAAGTCATCAAGCGCGATCAAATAGCCTTCACGGTACAGTTCGCGAATGGCTTCAAGCAGCTCATCGGTTGGTTGGCAGGTTTCGAGTACCTCAACCACGATTTTGTTTTTCGGCAAGCTTCTTGGCAGCCGACGCAGCAAACTTTGGTGAGGAAAATTGATGAAGCATCGTGAAGATGCAATCAGAGGATTGGTTCCGACAGAGAGAAAGTTCTCTACTATCAATCGGTATGTCGCCCTGTTTGAATCGATGTGCGCAGGATAGGCATTACTTTCACCATCACGGAACAACAACTCATATCCCAGCGTCTGTCTTTTACGGTTAAAGATTGGCTGGCGGGCGACATATGCGTTTTTCATTCGAAATTATTGTGCTTTTTATAACTTGTTACTTAGCTGCCGCTAATAATGCACCACATCCCATGAACATTGAACCGAATACTTTATTAATTTTGCCCATGATCTTATCTGAGCGAATAAAGCGTCCCATTTGTGCGGCCAAACTGGTGTAGCCCAGCATCACAAACGCGTCAATGGTCACCGTCGTCACGCCCAATACCAACAGCTGAGTTAGTTGATCTTTCGCTGGATCGATAAATTGTGGAAACAGTGCCACCAAGAATACGATCGATTTCGGGTTAGTCAGGTTGATAAGAATGGCTTTGTACAACAGAGAAGTACCTGACATGGTTTGGTGACTTTCGGTCGCAACCAAGCCGGATGTATCACGCCACTTTTGAATGCCGAGCCACACAAGGTAAGCTGCACCAACCCATTTGATCACAGTAAATGCCGTTGCCGATTGCGCGACTAAAGCACCAATGCCAGCGCCAACCAAAGCAATATGAATTGCCAAACCAATCTGTAAACCAACGATAGCACCCAATGACTTGCGCGTGCCGTAACTCAAACCATTACTGATTGAGTTGACGGTGCCAGATCCCGGAGCCAGACTAAAAACGATTGCAGTTACCACATAGGCTAACCAAACATGGGTATCCATTGCATTTCCTCAATAATTCTTCGATGATACATCGCGTAAACAACGTATCTTCAGGTAATCGACTAATGGCTATTAACCATTCACCTTTGACTTATACTCAAGAGACCTTATTTGAGCAAGCAATAGGTGGTCCGATCGCAGCACTTTGGCAAGAACGCCAAGAAGGCTTTGTAAAAGGGACAGAGAAAAAGAAAATCTACTGGTGCAAACTCACCAATCCCGAACACACCAAAGCCGTACTGATCGTCAACGGTCGCATTGAAGCCTCCTGGAAATACCAAGAACTGTTCTACGACCTATATCGACAAGGTTATGACGTGTATTCGTTTGACCACCGAGGACAAGGTTTATCAGATCGTCTGCTACCAGACTCAGACATGGGTCACGTCTATGACTTTAATGATTATATTGACGATATGGAATTGGTACTGCAGCAACTCAATTTGAGTGGATACCAGCAGCGCTTTGTCATTTCCCACTCGATGGGCGGTGCAATTGCAACACGTTACCTGCAAACTCACCCAGACCACAACTTTGACGGTTTGATTCTGAGTGCTCCGATGTTTGGTATCAACCTTCCTTGGTATCTCAGCCCTATCGCGATTCCAGTCACGCAAATCCTTGCAGCGGTTTCCCCGCAACCAAGCTATGCGCCAGGTCATAAGGAATACTACCCAAAACCGTTTGAAGATAACCCACTTAGCCAAAGCTACGATCGTTATCACTGGTTCCGTGGTTTATACCGCGATAAACCAGAGCTACAAGTGGGCGGTCCAAGCACACGCTGGGTATGGCAAGGCTTGATGGCAGCCAAGCAATGTATTTTGCTAACACGCCAAATTAAAGTTCCGGTTTTATTGGTTCAATCAGGTAACGATCGCATCGTGAGTAACGCCGCGCAGCAACGCTTTATCGATAAGCTAAGTAAGACTAACCCCAATGCCAGCCTAGTTTCTATTGCTGGCGCAGAGCACGAAATCTTGTTTGAAAAAGACCAGTATCGCAACCAAGCACTTGATGCGGTTTTTGCCTTCATGCGTGAGCACAACCAATAAATCAGATTAAAGAGGAAATACGAGCTCAGCGATTTACCCTCTTTTTCCTCCTTATTTTGGCGTAGACTTCATCATGTTCCCCGCACTCGGAGCAGTACGATCTAGTCAATCTACTGCGCTCCGTGTGCAATCAACCTGTTCTACTCTATCCGAACCGTTTACGAGGGCTTCATGAGCACACCGCTACCTTGCAAAGAGATCACTAAAATCGTTGCCTCAGATCTGGATGGCACTTTACTCGCACCAAACCACCAGCTAAGCGCTTACTCGAAAGAGACGCTCAAAGCGCTGCATGAACAAGGCTACACATTTGTCTTTGCAACGGGTCGCCACCACGTAGACGTCGCAAGCATTCGTCGCACGGTAGGTATTCCGGCTTATATGATTACTTCGAACGGAGCACGTGTGCACGACCAGAATGATCAAGAGATGTACAGCCAGAACGTACCTGAAGATTTGGTTCAATCAGTGATCGACACGATCAAAACGGATCCTGAAATACTTATCCACATGTATCAAAACGACGACTGGTTGTTGAACAAAGATGACGATGAGTTACGCGAATTCCATGAAGAGTTCACTTATAAGTTGTACGATCAAGACAACGCACCAACTGATGGCATTGCGAAAATCTTCTTCACTCACCCAGCAAAAGATCACGACCATCTTGTGACCTTCGAGACTAAGTTACGTGAGCAATTTGGCGATCGACTAAACATCGCATTCTCAACACCTTGGTGTTTGGAAGTGATGAGCGCTGGTGTGTCTAAAGGTGATGCGTTGAAGGCAGTCGCGGAGTCTATTGGGCTAACATTGGAAAACACCATCGCCTTTGGTGATGGCATGAACGACGTAGAAATGCTATCCATGGCGGGTAAAGGATTGGTGATGGGCACATCTCACGAGAAAGTGATGAAAGCACTACCAAACAATGAAGTAATCGGCAGCAACGTTGACGATGCGGTTGCACACTACCTACAAGATCATCTGCTATAACCTGTATTGGCTATCAACAACAGGTTATCGGCAAAATCACAAAGGGCTGCACTATGCAGCCCTTTTCTTTTATCGCTGACTCGGCAACTTCTCTTTACCGAGGATTGCTTGCCACTCTTCTTCGCTCACAGGCATGATCGATAAGCGATTGCCGCGTTTCACCAATGGCATGTTTTCTAGTTCTGGCATCGCCTTCATGACCGACAACGGAATCAAGCGTTCAGTCTTACGCACAAACTCAATATCCACCATAATCCAACGCGGATTTTCTGGGTCGGATTTCGGGTCGTAATAATCGCTCTCAAGGTCAAACTGGAAGTGATCGGGGTACGCTTCACGAGTCACTTTGGCAATACCAGCCACACCCACGTTCTTGCAAGAGGAATGGTAAATCAGCACCAAATCACCCAATTTGACTTGGTCACGCATCATATTACGCGCCTGATAATTACGAACTCCCTCCCAACATGAAACCTTTTGGGTTCGAAGCGTGTCAATAGAAAAGGTATCTGGTTCTGTTTTAAATAACCAATATGCCATAATGCCATCCGATGCAGATTAAGTAATGAGGAAGATATAACATGAAGGCTTTGAAAAACCCAGTGGCATTAGCCACACTGCTGGTCCTGCAAGCATGTAGCATGCAACCGCAGCAGTCCGATGCAGACACCCCAACCACTCCGCCTGCATCCTTAGATAAGCCGGAAACCATCTTACCTCAAACCTTTATGCTGCGTGGTGAAGTAGTGATTGGGCATGAAAGCCAGTACATCACACCTTGTGGCAGCGACAAACAATACTGGCTGCAACTGTCACCGCAACAAATCCAACGTGCAGTAGCCATCACCAATGAACCTTATCAAACCATGTATGGTGAAGTGATTGGTCATCTCAACCCGCCGGGCATCGACGGTTTCTCTGCAGATTTCGATGCTAACTTTGTGGTTGAGCAGGTGAACTTCCTCACCACAGAAAATCCGCATCGCTGCAAACAAACCAGTAAACCCACTCGCGTATTTGGTAATGAACCTTCGTGGGCTGCCAACTTTGAAGGCAATACGCTCAAGTTCCAGCAAATGGGCAAGTCGACACAAACACTCGAGATTAAAAGCAGCAAACTGCAACCTCGTCAGCGTACTTACCAGTTGGATGACGGTGAACTGCGCATGACCGAGAACTTGTGTTCAGACACCATGAGCAACTCTCTCTACGGCTGGAAAGCAACACTAGAGCATGGCGATAAAACCTATCAAGGCTGTGGTATGACAGCCAACGTAGATTCAACATTAGAATGGGTGAACACTTACGTCGCGACGTCGACCCAGTCACAAGGCTTCGAAGTGCAAATGACACTCAACAGCGACCACAGTGCCATCACCAAATACAGCTATTCAGACGGACAACCGCCATTGGTTGAACGCGGCTACTGGCAACAATTGAGTCCATCGCAAGTCCAAGTATTGATGACTCATCACCAGCAACAACGCTTAATGACTGAGCGCCTATTCACTCGCGAAGGCAACCAGCTGAAAGCAGTCAAAGAGAAAGTGGGCAATTTGGTTTATCTCATTGCCGATGGCGGTTTAGTGCTATACCCAGCAACAGTGCGTAACTCTGGCACAGAACAACCAGCAGCCGAGCGCAACAACGATCCAATTGGTGCAGCTGATGTGCCATCCAGTGCCGAATTTAATTCAAAAGTGGATGCGGCGGTGCGAAACTACTTTTTCATTAATCAAACCAACCCAAGCAATAACCAATACCGTTGGCTGACCTATGATCTGAATGGCGATGGTGATGAAGAATTACTGGTGCAACTTGATTGGTGTGGCTCTGGCGGTTGTACTCTGCTGATATTCGAAAACCACGAGAAAGAGTGGCGTTTCAATAGCCGTATGACGCTAGTGCAAAGCCCAATTATGCTTGGTCAACAAACCTCACACGGCTGGCGTGACCTGATTTTCAATGTCAGCGGCGGTGGTGCAACACCGGGACAACACGTGATGCAATACACAGGCGTGAGCTACCCAATCAACCCAAGCTTGGCGCCAAAAGCGAGCAAAGAGCAAGTCAGCGGCGTGCGTCTGTTCTCAGATGGTATCAGCCCTGTTCGTGATGGAGTGCGCTTGTAATGGCGCAGCCTTGTCCACATTGTGGCTTCCAGTTCAACTGCATCTGTTCATTGCTGCCTAAGTTAAACAGTGAACATACGCTGATGCTGTTGATGCACCCCAATGAACTGACGCGCGATACCAACACTGGCAAACTGCTCGCTCAGTGCCAACTGAATGTCACTCAAGTCGTTTGGGATCGTAAAACGCCACCAGCGGAGCTATTAGAAACGTTAGCTAATCCAAGCCTACTGCCAGTACTACTTTTCCCAAGTGAAGAGAGCCTGACGCTTGAACAAGTGCAGCAACAAAGTACCGAGCAAGATAGACAACCGTTGTACATCATTCTTGATGCAACTTGGCAAGAGGCGCGCAAGATGATCAACAAAAGCCGTTGGCTAAAGGGCGTCGCGATGATGGGCTTAACCACTCAAGCCGATTCCCAGTATCAACTGCGTCGCAACCAACAAGAAGGCAACTTATGTACCTTTGAAGTGGCAGCTCAATTGCTCGGACAACTTGGTGAAGAGCAAAACCAGCAACAGATGCAGGACTTCTTCGAGCAATACCTTCCTCGTTTCCAAGCCGAGAAAAGTGGTCACGAGTTCAAAGCCTAACATTCTTAAGAATCAAAAAAACGCAGCTCTAACGCTGCGTTTTTTATTGAATGCTGTTTCACGTGAAACAACTGTTAGAGCTCTTAAGCTCAATTAGAGCAAAGCTACATTAAAACAAACGTGTCGGTTCACCTAAGTAATAACCTTGCAGATAGTCCACCCCCATGTCCTGAGCAATATCGCACACCTCTTTGTTGTGCACGAACTCCGCGACGGTCTTAGCATTAAATACCTGACACAAACGCACCAACTGCGAGGCAATCTTGCGCTGCTTTTGGTCTTTATCGATGTAGCGAATCAAACTGCCATCGAGCTTAATCACTTCTGGCTCTAACTTGAGGATCTCATCAATATTGGAGTAACCCGAACCAAAATCATCCACAATGATGCGTGCACCTAGGCTTCTAAAGTGACTGCACACCTCAATCATTCGCCCGTAGTCTTTGATTTGCTCCGACTCCAAGACTTCTAAACCAATCCGTCTTGGGTCGTTCAGCTGAGTAATAGCATGTTCAAGCAACATCAAGGTTTTATCGCTGAGTAAATCCTGAGGTGACAAATTAATTGAGAAGTCGCCTTGTTTGTCCTTCATGTAATTCAACGTGGAACGGATCATGTGACGGCTCAAACGCGTGTACAAATGCGTATCAGAAATGATAGGTAAGAAACGCCCCGGCGCAATGATGCTGCCATCCTCTTCCATGATGCGCACCAAACACTCTTGGCTCGCGGGACGATGGTTGTAAGCGTGCACAATTGGCTGACTGTAGGTAATGATGTTCTGCTTGAGAATGGCGCGGCTCACACAGCTCAACCAACCCAACTGCTCTTTTCGCACATCTTCATTGACCTCAATGTCTTTGGCATTACAGATATGAGTATTACTTCGCACCCCTGCTCTTCTCGCTTCAATGCCTTTGAGGAGCAATTCATCCGGCGATGCGGTTGGAAAATCACGACGGCTAACTAAGCCACCGCACAATGAAATCGAAAGGTAATCAATATCTCGTAAGCCACTTGGTTCAAAGTTGGTTTGCTCAACCGCATCAGCAAAGCGAGTAAAGTGTTGCTTAATCATTTCACTGCTTCCATCAGCTTTGAATAAGAACGCCCACTCACCGACACCAATGCTATAAAGTTGCAGCGCGGCAGGTTTACCAAGCCGTTTACGCAGGCGATTACTAAAGTGCATCGACAAGTCTTTCAGCAGTTGGTCGCCAACGCGATAACCGTACTTTTCGTTGATATGGCTAAAGTTAAGCAGTTTGAGCGTCAGTAAATGCTCATCGGTATCAATGCTGATCAAACGCTCTTGCAGCGCAACACGATTTTGTAATCCTGTGCGGCTATCTCGGCGGAAGCTCTGTTCTAGCTTTTTCGCTTGGCGATCGAGTTGATACCCCATATGAGCGTTCATGTTATTTAGATCGCCAATCGCATTGCGGATCAGGCTAAACAAGGGAGAGATAGAAGTGCTCACTTCTTGCTGTGGCATGTTAAGCGCAGTAACTTCATCCCCTTCACGCATCGCCAAGTAAGTCAGGCTATGGTGCAGAATTTCTTGTTGGTGATTCTCCCCGTACAACTCACCCATGCAGTAACTGCCCGACGTGTGGGAAATGTCCGTGAAGGCGCGAACTTCATCACTGCTATCAATAAAATCAAGTCGCGATGCGCAGTTATAAATCATCACTGCTTCAGGTTGATGCATGGAAAGCTCCACCACCCCATGGCGAACTTGCTCAAGCGTTAACGAAGGATGGTTGTAACAGAACTGAACTTCATCACCCAAACACCAAGGACGGTCGAAGCTCATGCTGCCGTCGGGATGGATTTCCGTCACGGCACACACCTCTTTTCGCCCAATGGATTCTCGATAAAGTGGGAAATTCAGCAGTTGATTGAGCGATAGGTCGTGCCCGTCAGCAAGGTAATGTTTGTACACTTCCAACGCTTTACGCTCGCCCAAGCGATACAAGCGCGTCCCTTTGGCGTGAGTAACCTTATGCGGCATACCAATCGGGTTCCACTCAGAATACGCGCTCGTCCATGTTTTCAAAGTATTGCTGTGCAAGGCAACCGCGACAACCGCTTCATCATAAACTTGGTCTTGATGCAGAACCCAACAACCGTCATCGATGGTTTGAGCCAAACCGCCAGAAACCTTCGGACCGTCGGCATCAAATACGCGATACACCGGATAATCACGGCGTTCGATTTGGACAGAAAAGCTAATAATGGCTTTGGAGTTATCTTGCAGTTGTAAAGCTTGCTTGAGATCGTAGCCATCGATATCTGGCGAGAAGGAATAATGTTGTACCGCAGACGTGAGCGTGGTTTGTTCAAACTCCATCACACACACTAAGCAGCCATGGTTGATGATTTCACCTTCCAAGATAACGTGACGGGTGCTGTGACCGATGATATGCGTGTTGGGTAATCTTTCGAGTATTGCCCGTGCGAGCGAGACGGCGGAGTCGCGTGATTGGGTGGATAAGAGTTGCACCAGATAACGTTTATCTGCACAACACTGAGAAGTGACTAAAAAGTCATTAAGCTGATCCACATTTTGAACCAGTTGAGAGAATGCTCGCATTTACCCTACCACTGCCGTCATCAAGCCACACCACATGAAAGTGGTCTTATTATTTTACTTTGATGAGAGTAATTTACGTGGCTTTAGGCGGCTTTTCTAGAGCCAGAATGAAGATTGAATGGATTAATGCGAAAGTGATTACAAAAGCGCGAGTAACGACTGCAAGTTATTGATTTCAATGTCAGGTAACGTTCGCGTTTTTGCCTGAGTAATGACATTTTTATTCATGTCATTAAACCAGCATGCGGCAAAACTCGCGAGTTTTGCACCTTGAACATCCGTCACCAGATGATCGCCAACATGAAGAATGTGCTCACTAGGCAAATCCAGAAACTGCTGCGCTTTGGTGAACATATCCGGCGCAGGTTTCGCGCTGCCATCCGGTCCTGCTTTCAGCACTTGCTGGAAATAAGGCGTAAGACCAATTCGATCTAAATCCACATTACCGTTAGTGATTGCTACCAGCGGGATTTCTTGCCCGAGTTCAGCAAGTACATCGAGGCTTTGCTGTGGTACTTCAAAACGGTTACGCCAGTCTAAAGCAACCTCGACTGCGGCTTGCGCAGCGGTATGCGCCGCTTCGTTATCGTATCCAACTTGAGAGAAGGCTTGCTTAAGTTGTACTAAGCGCCACAAAGTGACGTCACTCTTCAGCTCAGGTTGTTGCTGCACGACACGTTGCTTGAGTGCAAACCAATCGGCTTTATCCATGTGAGCGACCGCCGGATGATGGAGTTTAAGCCAAGACAACAACTCACGCTCCATACGAACTATCACTGGATAGTTATCATAGAGGGTGTCATCAAGGTCAAACGTCATCGCCTTTACAGGCGCAATACGGCGGTAAAATTTCATGAGATTCCTTGGTTAGTCCGACTTATCGTCGTTTCTCTTACGGGCTCTTGGATGCGCCTGATCATAAGCTTGTGCTAAATGTTGGAAATCCAAGTGGGTGTAGATTTGGGTAGTGGAAATGTTTTCGTGCCCCAATAGCTCTTGCACCGCACGTAAGTTATTGCTCGATTCCAACATGTGCGTCGCAAACGAGTGACGCAGTTTGTGCGGGCTGATATGGCTCGCTACCGACTGTTTCTGCCCCCATTCCGCCATACGCTTTTGCACACTGCGATGTGAGATTCGTGTACCCAGCTTAGAAACAAACAGTGCCGGTTCACCCGGCGCGGCTAGATCACCACGCACACGCAGCCACTTGCCAACCCATTCGGTTGCCATACCAGAGAATGGCACTTTACGTTCTTTATCGCCTTTACCAATCACTCGTAATTCGCCACTGCGCAGCTGAACATCACGCACGTCTACGCTCACCAGTTCTGCCAAACGCAGACCAGCGCCGTACATTAGCTCCATCATGGCACGATCGCGTACCGCTAACGGGTCGTCCTCGTTCACTTCGAGCAATTGGTTTACTTCATCCACATCGAGGTTCTTTGGTAGTGGACGTTTCTTACGTGGCGCCGAAACCCCTTTGGCTGGGTTAGCTGACATTTCTCCACGTAGGATCAGGAAATCGAAAAAGCTGCGTAGAGAAGATAAGCGCGTCGCTAAGCTGCTGGCTTTCATGCCTTCACGAATGCCTTTACCTGCCAATTGACGAACCCAACCAGCATCGACTTGAGACCAATCTTTCAACCCCATCTCAGCCAAGTGGTGAGCCATGGTTTCCAATTGTTGTTTGTAGTTGCGTTGGGTGTGCAGGCTAAGCCCCTTTTCGCTTCGCAGGAATTCGTAGAAGCGTTCAAGAGGCTTTTGAAGACTATTTGGCAGAGGAGTGTTGGGAGTTGTCGTCATCGTGACTTTGCCATACCAATGTTTGAGCGAGATGTGCCACTACTAAGGATAGGTGACGCAAAAACAAGGTATCCATATCTGGTTGGAAATGACCGCCATCTTCGCTAGAAAACGCCAGTACGCCAAGCGTCTGCTTTTTCACAAGCGGTAACACCACATAGGAACCCATTTCTGGAACGTCCATATCTCCAAACAACGCTTCGCGATCCACTTTACGCAGACGACCTAAATACGCCTCTTTGCCATTTAAGTGGTTGGTAGCAAAACGTTGGTAGCTTTCCTTACTCAATTGAGTCGCAGCATCACACTGGCTCAATAGACGCACATACGCCTTCAAGCCAAGGTCTTTGGCTTTCAGCTCAATGGCGTTGATGACTTGCTTAAAGTCGCCGCACTTAAGGATTTGTCCTTGCAGATCCATGAACTCGTAGAAGGTGCGATCATTGTTCGCCGCTAAAGACATCAGTGTGGTGATCTCTTCTTCTAGCTCTTCAATTCGTTGACGTTGGCGGTTCATTTGAATGTGAACTAACGAGACCGTGCCTAAATCTGCATGAGGCATAGAAAGGCGATCAACCAATTCTGGGCGTTGAACGAAGAAGTCAGGATGATCTTTTAAATACTGAGCAACGACTTCTGCGGTCAGCGCATCCGCTTCAACTTCTGGGATTTGGTTTTCTTGTTCTTCAACTAGCACGACAATTGACCATCAAATACGTGAGTTGCTGGACCGGTCATAAACAATGGTTTGCCTGGACCTTGCCAAGATATGCGTAGGTCACCACCAGGAAGTGAAACTTTCACGTTTTCATCCAATAGACCTTGCAGGATGCCCACCGCAACTGCGCCACAGGCACCGCTGCCGCAAGCTTGTGTTTCACCCGCACCACGCTCATACACGCGTAGGCGGATGTGATTGCGATTCACAACTTGCATAAAGCCCGCGTTCACACGCTCAGGGAAGCGTTCGTGTGATTCTAATAGCGGTCCGAGTGTTTCCACTTCTGCCGTATCCACATCGTCGACCACAGTCACCACGTGCGGGTTACCCATGCTCACTGCGCCACAGAACAGGGTCTTATCGCCTGCACGCATGATGTAGGTTTTCTCTTTCTGCTTCGCTTTGAAAGGGATCTTGTTCGGCTCGAATTCAGGTACGCCCATGTTCACCGTGACTTCACCATCATCTTCAACATCAAGAATCATCTTACCTTTCTTGGTGCTAACGCTGATGCTGTACTTATTAGTCAAACCTTTCAAACGGACGAAACGCGCGAAACAGCGAGCGCCATTACCACACTGCTCAACTTCACTACCATCGGCATTAAAAATGCGGTAGTGGAAATCGGTTTCTGGATCATAAGGCGCTTCAACCACGAGCAATTGGTCAAAACCGACGCCCGTGTGACGATCCGCCAAACGACGGATCAAATCTTGCGAGAAAAACACGTTCTGGGTAATGCAGTCGACGACCATAAAGTCGTTGCCCAAACCGTGCATTTTGGAAAAGTGGAAATGCATTTGTTGTGTGTTACTCCGGTAGAATCTGTTCCAGCTGCCACAAACTGGTCAGCTCCTCACGCTGGCGAACAAGGTGGCTTTGGTTGCCATCCACCATCACTTCCGCCGCTCGGGTACGAGTATTGTAGTTCGAAGACATCACAAAACCATAGGCGCCAGCAGAGCGAACCGCGAGTAGATCACCTTCTTGCAGTACTAGTGCTCGATCTTTGCCCAAGAAATCGCCCGTTTCACAGATAGGTCCGACTAAGTCGTAAGTCTGTGCTTCACCTTCGCGTGGTGAAACTGGGACAATATCTTGCCATGCTTGATACAGCGCAGGACGCATTAAGTCGTTCATCGCGGCATCGATAATCGCAAAGTTTTTGTGCTCAGTGTGTTTTAGGAATTCCACACGCGTCAACAAGATACCAGCGTTAGCTGCAATTGCACGACCTGGTTCGAAAATCAGTTCAAGATCTTGATGGTTCTCAAGACGACCTAACAGTGCTTTCGCGTAATCAGAAGGCTGTGGTGGCAATTCATCACGATATACCACACCCAGACCACCACCAACGTCCAGATGACGGATGTTGATGCCTTGTGCTTTCAGATCATCAATCAGAGCCAAGAGGCGATCTGTCGCGTCGATGAACGGTTCAATCTCAGTCAACTGAGAACCAATGTGGCAGTCGATACCTTGCACGTTGAGATTTGGTAGGCTCTGAGCAAATTTATATACTGCCGGAGCACGGTCAAAAGCGATACCAAACTTGTTGTCGCGCAGACCAGTCGAGATATAAGGGTGTGTTTTTGCGTCTACGTCAGGGTTAATTCGTAGAGAAATCGGTGCAACCACACCTAACTCACCTGCGACTTTGTTCAAGCGCTCAAGTTCAGGTTCTGATTCCACGTTGAAGCATTTGATGCCCAGCTCCAGTGCGCGTTTCATCTCTGCTGGCGTTTTACCAACACCCGAGAACACCACCTTCTTCGCATCACCGCCAGCCGCGATAACGCGTTCAAGCTCACCACCCGATACAATATCGAAACCTGAACCCAAACGAGCCAGTGCATTCAATACGCCAAGATTAGAGTTTGCTTTTACTGCGTAACAAACAAGATGAGGATGCTGACCCACAGCGCTATCAAACGCATTCCAGTGACGCTCTAGCGTTGCTCGTGAGTAAACATAAAGAGGAGTGCCATGTTGCTCGGCGAGAGCTTGGAGTGAGACGTCTTCGGCCCAAAGCTGGCCATCATCCTGATAGTTGAAGTAATCCAAAATTTGCTTCCCTTAATTAATTCGACTGCTAAACCCTGTTTTCACCCGAAGGTGTGGCTGATTATTGTGACTGCTCGTTTTGTTGAGCGTCATCTGGGATATAAAGTGAACCTGATTGACCACAACCAGCAAGGGTCGCTGCAACCATCACAAACAACACCGTAAGTAATTTTTTCATTTTGCATATCGTGATTATTAAACCAATGCCCCCTATAATCGCACCACACTCAGGAAAAGCAATAGGATAGACGGATGAACGATACTGAATTTCATCAACTGGTGGATGCGCAGATGCAACTCATCGAAGAATCCATCGATGATTCAGGTGCAGACATTGATTACGAAGTCACTGGCAACGTAATGACATTAGAGTTTGAAGACCGCAGCCAAATCATCATTAACCGCCAAGAGCCAATGCATGAGATCTGGTTAGCATCGAAGTCTGGTGGCTTCCACTTTAAGCTAGTCGATAACAAATGGACTTGCTCTAAAACGGGCATGGAACTGTTTGCAATGGTGAAAGAAGAATGTGAAAAACACGCTGGTGAAACGATCGATTGGGCATAAGCCAAATGGGTCTTCGTGGCGACCAGTCACCTAAACGACAAAAGAGCACCAAGGTGCTCTTTTTTGTTGTTCGTTTTACGCATTAACCGCTTTGGTTGGGCGAGTCGGCGTACAGCCATCATTGCGGTAAGGGATAATGTAGGTATTCCCTTCTTCCGGATGAATAATTTGGTAGTACTGCGGCAAGTTAAAGTTAATAAACTTCGACGATACACGACTGTCGTCTTTCACCGAGGTGTAGAAGCTGTTCACTGACGCAATCATTTCATCTTTAGAGCCACTGAATTGATGGTAAACCTCAACTTGGTTTGACTCATCCAATACATAGATATTGAAACCATCGTCAGTATCTTCAAAGAAGAACTGCACCAAACCTTCACTGGCAAAGCCATCCACTACTTCTGGTAGTTGGTACTCTTGTTCACGATCCAGCATCAACAGCGGCGAACCTTTCAGCTTGTTGGTTGAAATGCTGCGGTAGAAATCGACCGAGTTTTCTAGCTTCTGAACCGATACACCACGACGCTCAAAGAACAGACCGTAAGTTTGGTTAGCGAGACGCATGGCTTTAAAGCGACGGCGTTTCTCTTGCTCAACCGGCTTCAAACGTAAGTCGATACACTCTGCCAATAGCTGATACACCATATTGCGCATCACGCCACGCATGTTCTTCGCGTAGCAGAATACATCCACCGACTCTGGCGGAATCGCATCTTGGTGCATTTTGCCAAGAATGGTCTTCAATGCATCCAACATCGCGGTTTCACCTTTGAAGTGCAGGGTACGCACTTCGTGCCATGAGTTGCGATAAACCAAATCGACACTGCCGACCAAGTTAATTTGCTCAGGACCAAAGCTGAAGATATCGGTATTTTTCACATCCACTTTGAGTGAGCGACCAGACAACTCTGCCGTCGGGTCATTTTCAAAGTTGATGAACATCGCCATCTGACTAATTTCACACGGGCTACCCAGCGCTTGCATGGTTGGGCGACGTTTACGTAACGAGAAGGTGTTACGTAAGTCACTTACCATTTGGTAGAACTTATCGATGTCTAACTGCGCCTCACGCACCACCGCGTGCAAACGCGTTGACTCGGTAATCAAACCGTTGAAGAACGCCCAAGAAACCAACTTACTCAAGTACTCATGATGCTCAAGACAAGGCTGACCAAGAATACGGTGCGCAATCAGTGGTTGCTTGTACAAGTACCAACCTGATTTGTTCACCCCACCCTCTTTTACTTCAATGAAGCTCAAGTCGGGTTCGTGCAAATCTGGCGAGATCTGAGGGTTAAGCAAAGTAACTTTACCCGGCAGCACTTCGAATGCCGCGTACAGCTTACGAGCAAGAATACTGATGTCTTGCGGACTGATCGCTGAAGTAATGTCGTTACGACGCGCAAACTGAATCAAGTTACGGTAGCTTTGCATCAAAGCATCCAACAGTGCATGGTGCACCACTTTCACTTGTTCTACTTTCCAGTTACGGCGATCGTCGAGCTCTGCCAATACCACTTCATCCCAATCCCATTTCGCAATCATGTCGCTCAAGGCTTCACGACGCCAAGCTACAGAGCCTACATCAGGTTCACGAGACAGTTTTTCATGGGTTTTAAGGTAGAAACAGCGACGAACTAAATCCAAACGTGTGTCGTCTTGGATTCGCTCTAGGTAACGCGTTACTTTCTCTAGCATCAAGTAGTACGCATCCATGCCGTACAAGTCAGGCTCGTGGGCAAAGAAGCGACGTTTGGTGTCGATACTGAGAAGTTGTGTGTGCGGGTATTCCCACGAGTAAGCTTCAAGCAAGATCGCTTTCAACACGGATTTGTAAGGGGAATCGATACTCTTGTACAGCTGCCACAAGTTCGAGCCGAAATACTCTTCAGCAGGAATGCGGTTAAGCTGACCAAAGTTGATCCACTCATCACAGTTGATGTAGCCATCTTTACAAAGCTGTGCAACGTACTCGTCGTAACACTCTTCCATTTCTGGTGGCACGATTTGCCACAACAAACGCTGTCCTGCCAGACGAACCGCAGAACGGTAGAATTCATCCAGCAGTAATAGATGCTGAGAAGAACCACAGTTATCGCCGGTCATCTCTTCAGAACGGTTGCTACGAAAACGCTCTTCATCCATTAAGAAGAAGTTCGCTTCTACACCTTGGCTTTGTGCCCAATCGGTGATCAGCAAGCATTTGTTGGTCAGCAGTTCACGTTGGTCGTTATCCATCTCCGGTGAGATACACACCCAAATATCCAAATCACTTGAAGTACTTTGACCAATAGAAGAGGTACTGCCCATGGTATACAAACCTAAGATCGCAGGTTGCTCTGCTGTCTTAAGCGGTTGACCGATTGTCAGTTGGGTATCATCAAGGAATTGTTGCTGGAGATCGTTCAGCTCTAGACCAAACACACCATAAGGTACGTCTGCATCGTAGTAGCCGGGAATAACAGGATGGTTGTAGTTCAACAAGGCAGGAATCAAGTGGAAGACTTGCTGGCTTTGCGAATCCATAAGCGCCAGCGCACGGTCGATCCGTTGCTGGTTCAGGTTATCTAATCGCTGAATAAGTTTTTGGGTGTAAGCCTGCAAGGGAAGTTCCTTGGTTGAACAATCACGAAAATCTGCTGATGTTTTAAACCAAAATGGTGTAAAAACGTGATCAATTTAACACTTTCATCAGGGTTGGTAAAGATTTCCACCCGCAAATAGTTGTGGTCTGAAAACCCCACACTAGTCGCAAAAATCGATAGCGCAGTAGTGTCGCTTGTATTCACCTATAACTAATAATAGTCCTTAGCCTAAATGAGAATCCAGTCACACTATTTTCATAACGTCATGTAATTCGATTCATGACACCAAGAGAAGCCTAACTAACATTAAGACTTTCACGCGTTGAGTGGTAGGATTAGGCAAAACTAAAACAGCATTGAGAAGACCATGACACAATCTACGCCAATTCGCATTGCAACTCGAAAAAGCCCTCTTGCCCTATGGCAAGCTCACTATGTAAAAGACGCACTTCAAGCCGCTCATCCAGGTCTGGAAGTTGAGCTGGTTACTATGGTGACCAAAGGCGACATCATTTTGGATACACCGCTAGCCAAAGTCGGTGGTAAAGGCTTGTTTGTGAAAGAGCTAGAAGTGGCAATGCTTGAAGGTCGTGCGGACCTTGCGGTGCACTCAATGAAAGATGTTCCAGTAGACTTCCCTGAAGGTCTTGGCTTGGTGACGATTTGTGAACGTGAAGACCCACGTGATGCATTCGTTTCTAACACTTACAACAACATTGATGAACTGCCACAAGGCGCAGTTGTAGGTACTTGTAGCCTGCGTCGTCAGTGTCAGTTAAAAGAATACCGCCCAGACTTAGTTATCAAAGAGTTGCGTGGCAACGTAGGTACTCGTCTAGGTAAGCTAGATGCAGGTGAATACGATGCAATCATTCTTGCAGCGGCAGGTCTGAAACGCCTTGAGCTAGAAGAGCGCATCCGTAGCTTTATCGAGCCAGAGCAATCACTACCAGCAGTAGGTCAAGGTGCGGTGGGTATTGAGTGCCGTGTGGATGACGAGCGTCTACTTAAACTGCTTGAGCCACTAAACCACCAAGACACAGCAGATCGCGTACGCTGTGAGCGCGCGATGAACCTCACCCTTGAAGGCGGTTGTCAGGTGCCAATCGGCAGTTACTCACTGCTTGATGGTGACAACATCTGGCTACGCGCACTGGTTGGTGAACCAGACGGCAGCCTAATTGTGCGTGGTGAAATTCGCGGTCACCGCAATGATGCCGAAGCACTCGGTGTTCAACTGGCTAACGAGCTACTTGAAAACGGTGCGCGCGACATCCTAACCAAACTGTACGCAGACCACGAATAATCATGGCAGTGTTGGTCACTCGTCCGGGAGAGCAAGGCATGGCGCTTTGCTCTCTGCTCGAAAGGCACGGCAAAACTGCAATTCATCATCCTCTGATCGACATCGTCGCCGATCTCAGCGACACACAACTCTCCAAATACATTGAAACCGCTCAAATCATCATTGCTGTTAGCCAACATGCGGTGCAATGCGCAGAGCAAATCTTGCAGAACCACGCTAAATCATGGTCTAAGCAGGCTATATACCTTGCCGTTGGTCAAAAAACAGCACACTATTTGAGCAAATGTACCCAACAGAAAGTACACTATCCACAAGTCAGTGATAGTGAGCACTTGTTGCAGCTTCCCGAGCTAAACAATGTAGAAAAACAAACAGTTCTGATCCTCCGTGGCAACGGTGGTAGAGAACTGATAAAAGATGCATTGGTGAGACGTGGAGCAAAAGTTCACTATAGTGAGACTTATAAGAGAGAATTTATCCCATTCGATCCAGTAAGCTGTGTCTCACTATGGAAAACCCAACAAATCGACCAGATTATCGTCACCAGTGGTGAACAACTGGATTATTTGTGCAGCCAATTGACGTCAGAGCAATTGACTTGGCTTAATCAACAAGAGTTGTATATCCCCAGTCAGCGAATCGCTGACATCGCAATTCAACGGGGCTTCACTCAGGTCAGGTGCACAGGAAGCGCATCCAACCAAGAATTACTGGCTGCTCTCCAGCCCTAGCTACACAGGATATAGGCATGACAAGTAAAAATAACGACCAAAAGAATAACGATAAAAACCTTTCCGAAGAAACTACATCGGCACCGCTAGCTGAAAAAGACACGCCTAAGAAGGAATCTGAGCCAAGCAAGGCAGAATCAAAGCCTGCTGAGCCAATCAAACCTGCAGAACCAAACAAAGTTGAATTTGAGGAGAAGCAAGGTAAACGCGGCGTGAAGCTGGGTACTGTCGCTATCGTCTTATCACTGATTTTTGGTGGCGGTCTTACTTACAAAATGCTTGAGCAGCAATCTGAATACCAAACTCAGATCGCTCAGTTGCAAAGCCAACTTGAACAAGCTCAATCAGCAATGAAGCAAGAGCTTAGCCAAGTAAAAGAAGAAACCATTGAAAAAGCGACCACTGTCACTCACAAAGCAGAAGTGGTACTGGGTCAGCAACAAAAGAGCATCGAAAGCCTGCAACTAGCAGTCGCTGATGTGAAAGGTCGTCGTCCAAACGACTGGCTATTGGCAGAAGCTGACTATCTAGTAAAACTGGCAGGTCGTAAATTGTTCTTAGAGCACGATGTAGAAAGCGCGACTCAATTGATGGAAAGCGCGGACCAACGTATCGCTGCGCTGAACGATCCAAGCTTGGTCGGTCTGCGTAAAGCCATGGCAAATGACATTACTAAGCTGCGTGTTGTTCCTTTGGTAGACCGTGATGGCTTGGTATTGCGCCTCACAGCGCTACAGCAGCAAGTCGACAAACTGCCACTTGCGAATGCTTTGCTACCAGAAGCAGCTGCGGTAGAGAAACAACAAGTGTCTGAAGACATTGCAAACTGGCAAGATAACCTGATGACGTCATTAAAAGACTTCTCAGAAAACTTCATCACCTTCCGCACTCGTGACGGCAACGTAATCCCTCTATTGTCACCACAACAACACTTCTACTTGAAAGAAAACATCAAAGCGAAGTTAGAGACGGCAATTAAAGCGGTTTACCAAGAGCAAGGTGAAATCTACACTACCTCTTTGGAAACGGCAGACAAATGGGCAATGGCATTCTTCAATCAAGACGACAACTCGGTGAAAGAATTCAACAAAACACTGAGCCAACTGAGCAAGCAAGACATTCAAGTTGAATACCCTGCGAAGCTAGAAAGCCAAAACCAACTTTCTGACGTGATTCGGGAGCGCCTACGTCGTGAAGTGACCACAATGACAGGTACGGAGGATAAGTAATGGTTCGTCTTATTTTCCTATTTGTTGTTCTTGGTGCCGGCTTATTTGTTGGCACTCAATTCTCAGGTCAGCAAGGTTATGTCCTGATCTCTATTGCCAACAAAACCATTGAGATGAGTGTAACCACCTTAGTGATCTTCGTGATTGCGACCTTGGCGGCACTGTTCTTCTTAGAATACGTGGTCAAGAAAGTGGTTTACGCAAGCTCAAGCACATGGAATTACTTTAGCGTGCGCAAAATGCGTCGCTCTCGTCGCTACACCAACGAAGGCATCATCAAGCTACTTGAAGGTGACTGGAAAGGCGCAGAGAAGAAAGTAACACGCTGGGCAAACCACCACGACATGCCTCTTCTGTGTTACTTAGTGGCTTCTGAAGCTGCGCAAGGTCAAGGTGACAAAGCGAAGCGTGACCAGTACCTAGAACTGGCAAGCCAGCAAGAAAACGCGCACCTAGCGGTAGAGTTGACTCGCGCGAAACAGTTCATTCGTGATAACGAATTCGAATCTGCATTCGATACACTGCAAGCATTGAAAGGTCAGTACGCGAATAACTCGATTGTTCTTAACCTGCTAAAGACCACTTACATGCAGCTTAAGCTGTGGCAACCGCTGATCGATCTGATGCCTCAGTTAAGCAAAGCCAAACTGGTAACTGAAGAAGAGCAAGCGGAACTGATTCAGAAAGCACAATGCGGCTTGCTACACGAAGTGGCTCAGCAACAAGGCAGCGAAGGTCTTATCTCACACTGGAACGGTTTGCCACGTAAGGTAAAACAAGACGCTCATTTGATCGGTTGTTTTGCTCACGAGCTCATCTCACGTAAAGCAGATAACGAGGCATTCACAGTAATCAAAGAAGCACTGAAGAAGAGCCCAACACCAGAGCTGTACCAGTTACTGCCAGAGCTAAACTTACCGGATAGCCACCCAGTCATCGTATTCTTGGAAGGTGTCTTGAAGCGTGAACCAGAAAACGCAGCGGCGCAAAGTGCATTAGCGCACTTCTTCTTCCGCCAAGAAAAATGGCAAGAAGCGCAAGAGCACTTTGAGGTTGCGCTAAAACTTCGCTCAGACGTTTCTGACTATGCTTACCTAGCCGATACACTAGAGAAGCAAAACCTAACAAAAGCGGCTCACGAGGTCTCTCGTAAAGCGCTAACGCTAGTTCAAACCAACTAAGCGGTTCCGAAAGTAGAAAGCCGACAGATTACTGTCGGCTTTTTTATTGCCTGCAATTCTTCTTGCCCTATCATCGTACGACTGACTCCCCCAAGAGCAGGGTTCTCTCTACTGACTGCACCTGATTAGAAATAATCATCAAAGCTTCTGTCGTTCATTCCAAACTGCTCTTCTTCGTGTCACTAAGAACCACGTGAAGCAACCGCGATCACTTTCTGCAAGACATAGCGACTGGTTTTAAATGGTTAGGAGGGAAAACCTCCTTCAGAACACAGTAAAGCGTAGTGATGGGCAAAGAAGTAACTAGGAGTAATGTTATGCACTTATTCGATGTGAGAACCCCATATAGCGCTTGGGTAACGTTTGTTGTAAAAGCTAAAGCAAAGTCATATTCATCATCAGAGGAGGCTCAGAAGCGCTAATACACATTGAATGCTGCTGCGAGTAGAAACGCTCTTTTGCTGATGCAATAGAGATAGGAATGGCAAGGAGAAAGCTCAATCACTTTCTCTGGAGGACAGTTTCTATAACCCTACGAGGCGAAGATGGCAGAAAGCCTCAAGGTACGCGTAGCACAAGACTTCTCAATAGACGAAGAGTAAAGGCGCTTAGTTTGGAGCGTGTTCGGTTGGGAGGTTGATTCAGACGCCTCAAAGCTACTTTCCAAGAATAAGAAACGACAAAAGCCCGTTGTTTTCTCAACAGGCTTTCTTTGTAGTGACTGAGTTCGAGGACGACTAATCCTAAGTCGCGACTGACTTGAGATTTGATGCAAATCCCGTCTAATTCTCAAACGTCAGAAATGAAAAAAGCCTCGCTATTTCTAGCGAGGCTTCTTAATAGTGGCGGAGAGATAGGGATTTGAACCCTAGATACGCTATTAACGTA
>NZ_CAWMYL010000121.1:0-476 GCF_963871815.1 Vibrio sp. L85 | reverse complement strand
ACAAAAAGGAAACTCGATATGGCGCAACAAAACTCAACCCTAACTCTCTCTAAATGCCAAACAGCGACCAACGTCTCGCCGTTGGAGCGCGAAAGCCCTCCTAAAAATGATTTCTCTTTGGTTCAGCGCAAGCGTCAACGTGATCTGAAAATTTTAGACCGATTAAGAGAAATTCATGGATTGAAGAGAAAGCCTGTTCGCCATATTAGATGTAACCCTTTGAATTATGTTTGTACCGCTACCGCATGTATCGACCTTAATCGTATTTAATCAAACCATTCCATAGAGGCATAACAATGAAATATCTATCAGATTACACAAGTGAAAAACAAACCCGAGCCTTTGACGAGTTCGGCGCATTCTTTGCCTTTTCTAATGAGCAGTTTGCAGCAGCAAAAAAAGAGGGGATCAAATACGTTTCCCTTGGTTTTGGCATGATCGTGCCAGAGAGTAATGCGAGTGCTTTAGTCGAAAAG
>NZ_CAWMYL010000120.1:0-341 GCF_963871815.1 Vibrio sp. L85 | reverse complement strand
GTTTCCTTTTTGTTTGAGTATCACTTTCCGGAGCCGCTTAGCTGTCCGCACTCACAACATCGTTCTGGCTTGACAAGGGGCTAGTAGCCCTTAGCAGCTTGCTGCTTTAGGGATACAGCGCGAAGCCTCCCTTGCAAGGCAGGTTGTGTTGAGAGAAGGTTAAACAGCTTGCGAGCCCGTAATGTGATGCGAGTAGAAAGGAAAATCGGCGCATAAAAAACCAACCCTTACTCGAACTTAATGTCAGGCAGTGAAAGACAACGAGGAGGCACGACGAGGCGCAGCTACGCAGTAGCGGAGGCGTTCAGGATTGAAGCGATATCCTTGCAGATAGGGGCTTT
>NZ_CAWMYL010000119.1:0-1027 GCF_963871815.1 Vibrio sp. L85 | reverse complement strand
CTAGGTTATCTAGGTTATCTAGGTTATCTAGGTTATCTAGGTTATCTATTTTGAATATCTCTTTCCTCTTTGCCAATAGTGTCTTCTAGAAAATCGTTCCATTCTGAAAACTCATCAGAAGAATCGATAATCTTAAGCAAAACTGAAACTGCAACTTCTACAGCTTCACTACGACCACGAGTTAATTCAAAGCCATGCTGTTTGAGCTGATTCTCAAGTTTAGATATATCGTCATTTCTATTATCTGAAAACTTGAGTCCCACACTCTTTCTGGCTACTACTGATTTTTTGGGACCTGGCTTATTTCGAATTTGGCCGACTTCTGCGACATTACCAACCGTATTACCCGCTTTATTTTGATTAGCTTTGTCTAACCAAGATGGTGCTTTACTCATATGCTAAAGCCTTATCAAGCAATTCATTAATTTCTTTTTGAGCCAAGTTCAACCCATACATTCCTTTCAACTCAGGATCGAACACAGTTCTCCCCATGCCGACGACTCGTTCATAAATACTTCGGGAAGGTATGACATGCATCGTAGGCGTGGATTTCTGTTTGGCTTTTATAAAGTTTCGATGCTCCATTTTTCGAGTATCAGCCATACTAATAACTTCAATCACATTTCTTCCGATTTCGTTCAATCTAGGTAAATGCTTTGACACAACACCATAAGCTAATCGACTTGGTTGGTAAGGAATCACAACTGTTCCATGAGGTTCGTCCGTTGTAGAAGGCGTCATATCTACAATTAATAGGTCAACATCAGGGGCGCTATCAGGAAAATGATGAACAACTTCAAATGGAGCAAAACCATCTTCACTTAACCAATGGCAACTAGCTTGAGGATCATCATCAACTAACATTACATTTAAGTTTCTAGCAGCAGCGGCCCCAGCCAGATTCCAACTAATAGTTGACTTGCCAACTCCGCCCTTTTCATTCCAGACACTGATTATTTTCATATAGGCTCTCTTCAAAATAACTAGGATAACTAGGATAACTAGGATAACTAGGATAACTAGGATA
>NZ_CAWMYL010000118.1:0-631 GCF_963871815.1 Vibrio sp. L85 | reverse complement strand
AGCTTTGCCTTGTCCACCAGTTTAGGATCAAGCCCTAGCTCAGTGAGCGGATTGGTTTTACCCACGAGTAGCTTAGGCGCAAGCGTCAACAGGTCACTTGGTGATAGGTCTTTGACCTTATCAAATGCCACTTCAAGCTCTTGCTCTAGTGCATCAATGGTCTCAATGCGTTTTAGCTCGGCTTGGCATTCTTCTTTAGATAGTGTTTCCATAGTTGTCCCCTGTCTCTCGACGTTGGTTGTTAGTTAAAAAAGCGCCCCTGTTTCACAACGTTGGCATTGATTTAATACACAATCAGACGATTGTTTTTGAAACTGACCGTCGTGTATCGGTCAATTTGAACTTTCGCCCCTCGCATGAGTGGCGAAATCAAGCACTGAATCCCTTGTGAGCTCCATCCTGTAAGCCTCATTAGTGGTTCAGTGAGAGGGTGGTTACACTTATTTTCAGTGCTCCAAGAAGGGGCTCCGCCCCTTTTTGCTTCGCTGCGCTCCGCTTTCCACGCTTTGGCGTCCGATTTCGAAACGATAGAAAAGCGCGCGCTACAGGTTTCAATGATTTGACCTAACCAAGAAATCCCGATCACTCGTTTAACGGATTCTCCGTATTGGTTTTGGTCATACTCATACGC
>NZ_CAWMYL010000117.1:0-2823 GCF_963871815.1 Vibrio sp. L85 | reverse complement strand
TAAATATCAAATTAAACATAGCTAGATAAGGTTGTTGTTTGTTATGACATGTTATGGATCATATGTTAAATTGACAAAATTAGGCTGACTTTTGCGTGGTAAGGGACGACTCTTGCTACAACCGCTCGAAAGTCAGCCTCTTCTCTTTCTATTCCCTAGATTTCTATTCTGAAAGTTAATTACACTTTTCTCCCAAATGTTAAACGTTTGTGATGCGTTTTCATTTCGTCTCGATCTCGTCCCCTAAGTCTCAAAATGATCGGTTTTCTGTCAGTTGGCTGGCGGTAAAAATCTATTGTGAATCAACTAAAGCTTTAGCAACCTCATTTTCTTCATTGTATGTCACAAGCAAGTTCTTAGTTGCTCTCGTAAATGCCACGTATAGTAGTTTTATTAGCTCTTCGTTAGTGCTTTCTTCTTTCATAAAGCTACTATTTATTGTTATAACGGTGGGGAACTCTAAACCTTTACTACTCTGGAATGGAATTAGCGTGACTTTATCATTTAGTGGTGAGTATTGTTTTTTGTAAACGGGTTTAGCACACCACAAATGCTCTATACCACTTGCCAAAAGCTGATTATGCATTGCTTTTCCTGCTTTAAAGTCCGGATAAAGAACCGCGATATCTTTCAAACTATGTCCCTTCTCTAACCATTTGAGAATGTAATGAGATATGGTCTTCACTTCGTCAGATAAGGTGTCAAATTTTTTCAAAACAGGTTTTGAACCGTTAATACCTGCACTTTCAGGCTTTATAATTGGTATCTCGGTATCTGGTAAATCTTCGAAATATTTATGAGCAAACTTATAAGCATATTCTAATATTTCTCGTGTGTTACGATAGTTGAGTTTCAAAACTGTTGTTCGACCTTGTGCTTGGACTCCTACGCTCGCTAATGAAAAATTAAGAGATGACTTCTTCTTATAAATAGATTGTGCGTCATCATACAAAAGAAGAAGAGACGCTGTATCAGGATCTAACATTTTTATCAATATCTTGAACCAATCAGCTTCTAAATCGTGCCCCTCATCAATTAAAATTGCACCATACTGACCAGAGGCTAAAGTATCTTGTTCTAGATGCTCTAACACCAATCTAGGTAAATCATCAAATGATGTTGATGCTCCATAGCTAGGCTTTATCAAGTTATTTCTTCGGAGTAAATCGTAACACCAAGCATGAAAGCTAAAAACATGAACCTTTTCGGATAAGTTTTTTTCTGCAAAAAAAGCCCTTAATCGAGCGGCTAAAGTAATGTTGTAACAAGTTATTAATATTGGTTTGGTTAATGACTCTGCTAAATATTGACTACGAAAACCAAGAATCAGGGTTTTACCAGAACCAGCAACACCATGAATTACCCGATGCCCCTCGCCCAAACTTCTTGCTAACTGTTCTTGTTGCATATCCATGATTTTTACTATATCTGGATAGCAATAACTCGATTCTTCTTCAAACAAATCTTCTTGTTGGGAGGTGATCCGAATCTCTGGGTATAAGTGCCATCGAATACGATCCACTTGTTCTTCTGACAACCCATCACCAAACTGGTAGTGAAACATCTCCCACAACCGAGAGCTAAATTGTGACGCATCTGTATTTTCTGTCATCTCATCGCTACAAATGACAAGATGTGGTTGTAACACATCAACATTTTCAGCCAATGCTTCATTTAATTGTTTTCTTGTAATGAAAGGTAAAACAACCCCATAGCCATAAGGAAAGCATAATTTTCCTAAATGCATACCTTTCTGCTGTAAGTGTATATCTTGCTTTAGTTTATTGACTACAGCATAAGCACATTGGCGGACTTGCTCCAAAGGGTTTGAACAGTGCTTTATGCCTTTATTAGTTTGCAACGCTATCGTGGTAGGTGTGATTTTTTTCAACGAAGAGATCTTCCAATCTTTCACCTCAAGAAACAAAACCCCTCTATTTGGATTCAACACTATAAAATCTGGATAACGTCGGTTACTACCAACAGGGATGTCATACCAACAAGTGCATGTGTCATCTAACAGGCTTTCCAAACGTCTTGCTAATCGACGTTCACCCGTTGTTGTATGAGAGTTTTTATCTATTGTGCTAAACGTAGGTATTAATTGCGCCAACAGTTGTTTTCCTGTCTATGTTTTTTATGCAACTCATTTATCATAAATTATATTTGGCGTCGATTAAAACATTTGTATTATGCAGGTTTATTGGCAGTTTTATAGAAGTAATCACCACCATGAGCTTGATGTTTAGTTATTTCAAAGTTTTCCCCAACCCTATGGCAGGATAGTTATAACGGTTAAAAATTAACTAGTTAGGGCGTAAGTAGAATTCATTTGTCTCATTATTCTCCAAAAAGCAAAGAGTCCATACTCAAGAAATTGCTCCCTAATCCCCAAAATGATCAGTTTCTTAAAATATTGTCACACTTTAATAATTAACCTCTTAATCATATTCATACGAATAAGAGGTGAATTATTTATCTTACTAAACGGTGCTGTTGTTCTGGTGTGTCAAGAAAGTATTTTAATTGACTGATGTACCACGGCAGACTTTTTTGAACCCAGGGGGTATTGTTTAGCTGGGTTTAAATTAGTGTGCTGGTTTCAGCCTTGCTGGTGATGGTCGGTCTATGTTGGCGCCGTTTCCAGTTGCAACCGATGCTCGATATTGGGTTCGACTTGGGCGTTACCCTTCGGGCAGGGCTTTTCGCTAGAATCTTCCATCTATGGGCTAAGATCTTCATCTCCCTGAAAAGTCACAAGTGCCTTCCCAGGGCGTGAAGCTCTAAAGCCCCTATCTGCAAGGATATCGCTTCAATCCTGAA
>NZ_CAWMYL010000116.1:0-168228 GCF_963871815.1 Vibrio sp. L85 | reverse complement strand
ACATTTCTAATGGGGAGAAAAGAGGACATTTCTATCGGGGATTGACAACCACAACTTTATGTTGTTTTAACTTAAGAGCTTCTTTGCTTCGATTTGAAGCCATTCAAATGTGTTTTTGGCTCTCCATGCATTTCCATTTGATGCTAAAGTTTTTCAAATGACAAAATAGTGACTTGTAGAGCAACTTCTAAAGCATCGTACTTTTTTATTTCATTCAAACTCATAACACCATCCCATAGTTATGTACCCACAGTCTTACATTAGCACTTAGTTGCATATGATGTAGTTGCTTTTGGTCTCAGTTTATTAAGAATGTTCAGTAACTCACTCAACGTAGTCTTAAATATGATGTGTATGAGATAAATGGTATAAACCGTGAAATTAAAAATTTATTTTAAAACACGTAATAACAACGCCTTTGAAATCGCTTCATATCAAGAAAATTACGAGACTATTGTTGCTCAGTGGTTTTCGTTAGGCTGCACACAAGAATTGAGCTCTTTTTTCCTTGTGCTATGCGATGATGATGGTGAGTGTTTGGATGCAAAATATCTTTCAAAAAATAATTTTAGTCGATTGCTGATAGAGTGGGATTGCTTTGGTTTAAAAGAAAGTAATGAGTAATTTAACGTAACGCTCATTGTGCGAACCTAACATAACATAACCTGAGCCAACCCTTTTAGCTAGTGCCATTCAACCGAAGCGCTAGCTCTCCCTAACTCAAGTTCCCATACAAAAAGTAATTTGTGAATTGCTAATTTAATTAGGTGCTCTAAATGAGTTTTGTCCATAAGTATTTTAGCCCATAGAAAAATCAATTGTGCACTTCTATCTCACCCCCTCTGGCAGGATTGTTGTCACTGTTAAAATTTAACCAGTTTGGGTGGTAATGAGTGGATTTTGAATCGCATTCCAACAGAAAGAAAAGAAGCCATATTGAAGAAGCTACAGCCTCCTTATTCAATGTCTGTAAGCCAAGTAGCAAAAGAGGAAGGTATTAGCACTGCAACCTTGTATCATTGGCGGCAGCAACTTAGACGTTCAGGAGCCGCTGTGCCAAATAGTAATACTTCATCAGAGCAGTGGTCTGCTCAAACTAAACTCGCCATTGTCGCTGAAACTTACTCGATGACGGAGAATGAACTCAGTCAGTATTGTCGCGAGAAAGGCAGGCTAAGCCAACAAGTTATACGGCAACAGGTCCCAATCAAGTGTACACATGGGACATTACTTACTTGCCATCTAGGGTTCGCGGTCAGCATTACTATCTCTACGTGATTGAAGATATCTATAGCCGAAAAATCGTTGGCTATGATGTCTACGAATGTGAATGCGGTGAGTTAGCCTCACAGTTATTACAGCGGACGCTGATGCGCGAGCAATGCTTTAATCAGCCACTGGTACTGCACTCGGACAATGGTGCGCCAATGAAGTCACTGACGTTCAGAGCGAAAATGGATGAGCTTGGTATCACCTCATCATACAGTCGCCCCAGAGTCAGTGATGATAACCCGTATGTTGAGTCGCTATTCCGTACCGTGAAGTACATGCCTAGCTGGCCAACAAAAGGCTTTGAACAACTCGATGCAAGTCGTAGTTGGGTTGAGGCATTCGTACGTTGGTATAACACCGAGCATAAACACAGTAAGTTAAATTACGTCACGCCATCAGAGCGTCACAATGGCAAAGATAGCGAGATTTTAAGACGTCGTTCTGAAGTGTTGTTGGTAGCAAGAGAACGATATCCTGCGCGTTGGTCAGGCAAGATTAGGAACTGTGAACCCGTTGGTGAGGTTCATCAAAATCCAGAAAGAGAAGCCACTTAATAACTAAGCGAATGATGACAACAACCTTGAAAAACGCCGCTCAGAAGTGCCCTTTTTTCGTTAGTAGCTTTATTTATTCATATCTCATTAATCGGGCTTTTACCTTACAATAAATTATCAAAATGTAATTCATCTAGAAGCGTAGCATTTCTTGGGATTTTAGATTGCACCTGCTATTCAAAATTTCTGATTTTAGTTTTAAATTCTAAGTAAATAGGCTATAGAAAACACATTTTTGCCCTGTTAATCGAGATCAAAGCGTCACAAACTTTCAAAGCGATTTTGTACTCTCTGGGTATGGATTTCTTCTTTAAACGCTATTAACGTTTTCTCGGTCGAAGGAAACCTGATTTTGGATAGCTAACTCGTCTATTTACCAAAATAGGAATAATCATCACCAAGAAATCTTTGTACGATTGATTCTCCTGCTCAATGAAACACCAACCAACATTGATGCATGTCATTAGTTGGCATTGCACTTAAGTGTATAGTTAATCGTCAAGTAGATACCCTCGGGCATGCCCGGGGTACTTACTGGTTACAACGCTAAAGCGTTGACCAAAATTACAAACAGCTAACGCTGTAATTTTGAAATTGGCATTCATCCACGGGTAACCCCGTGGTTTTCTGTATGCACAGAATAAAAACGAGAATTAAAATGGCTAGGTTCTTAATGATTGTTGGGCTTTCAATCCTCTCTCAGCAATCCTATGGCGAAGGTATGATGACACATCCGTATACGCCGATGTGTAGTGAGTCTTTCTCTGGCAACACTCATTATGAAGTATGTAGAGATTATGATGATAATATTTGGCAGAAAAACTCCACTGGTGTTGGTAATAAAACATATCTTTACGGTGTAGATGTGCTCGGCAATAGGTGGTCAGGAGTGAGAGAGGTAAAGGGAAAAAAAAGTAAAACGAGTTACTATGATAAACAAGGGAAATTAATTGCTACTCGCGAATGCCTCACTTTAAATTGTAAGGATGAACTCATAAAGCACTATCAAATGTACGGTGTTTTAGACGTTGGTCCAAACTCTAAATCATAGCTACTTATTTTTCACTCGAGGCTGTTAATTCTCTCTTAATGAAGGGCTTGGTTTAAGATATCGCTCGTTGTGCGCACCTGCCCTAATCTAAGCCAACCCTTTTAGCTAGTGCCATTCAACCGAAGCGCTAGCTCTCCCTAACTCAAGTTCCCATACAAAAAGTAATTTGTGAATTGCTAATTTAATTAGGTGCTCTAAATGAGTTTTGTCCACAAATAAGCTAATCCAGCGACATCAGCATTGTGAACACCAAACGATTCGGTCGTACTCTACTTTTCTTATCTCAGTAAACACTTGATCAATTATGCTGTAAACCAACTTAACAGTGTGTGGTGGCTCTTAACTCAGCACACCACACATTATACAAGCTAAAGAAGCACATCTTACTCAACCCTGCGCTCATCAATACGCCCTTGCATCCATTGGTTAATCTCTTCCTCAATCCATCCAACACTTCGCGCGCCTAATTGAACGGATTGAGGAAATGCTTTTCCGTCTGCATAACGATAAATCGAACTTTTTGATAAGCCAGTCAAGGCAATAACCTCTTTGAGGCGAATGATGCGTAGAGACATAGCGACACTCCCGTATTTAATTACATATCACTATGAATATGGTTAAGAAAACGAAAGCACTCGAAATTAATGACGCATTTTTCTTACGTTTAATTATATTTTTCTCACTTTCTCCCCAAACTCTAAATGCGGCACCATGTTTAAAGTGCGATAGCCTGTTACAGAAACACTGCCGTAACTCGCTTCTTCAATTCTTTGACTCCACCATTCCATTAAGGGGCGACGACGTTCTAGATACGTCGTCCGATTGTACGCCTTCCGAATCGCATTTTTATCTGAATGAGACAGAGCAGCCTCAATAACATCACTATCAAACCCTTGCTCATTAAGCGTTGTTGATGCCAATGAGCGTAATCCGTGAGCTGTCGTTCGACCTTGGAATCCAATACGTCCTAACGCCTTATTGATAGATTCAGAATCCGTGTGCTTTTTAGGGTCTCGAATCGAGGGAAAAATAAATTCTCTGTGTCCACTCACTGGTCGGATCATTTCCAATATAGCCATACATTGCGCTGTTAATGGGATTATATGTTCGCGCCTTGCTTTCATTCTTTCGGCAGGAAGAATCCATAACCGTTGTTCAAAATCGATTTCACACCAACGTGCCGCCGCCGCTTCGATTGGGCGTGTCATCGTATGCAGTTGCCACTCAATAAGACATTTTGTTGTAATTGCCATGTTTCCTCTGGCTATTGCTCGCACTAACTCGGGCAACTCATCTGGGCTTAAGGCTTTCATATGAGTGACTTTCGCTTTTCTAAAAACTTCTCTAATACCACTGAGTGGGTTTGAATGTATAAGTCCAGCATTGACAGCGTACGTCATCACTTCGTTGATCAACTGCGCGGTGCGCTTTACGGTCTCTAAATAACCAGCCTCCTCGACAGGTTTAAGCGCCGCTATTGCCATTGGGGCTGATAACTTAGTAATAGGGATCGAGCCAAGCATCGGGAAAGCGTAGAGTTCCAACTTTCGCCAGTTACCCTCGATGGTTTTAGGCGAGATACGGTTTTGTTTCGTGTCCATCCACAAGTAGGCAACTGCTTTGAAGGTATTAGACTGTTCAGTGGCTAACTTCGCTTTTTGCTCAATTTTGAGCAGTTGCGGATCAACACCCTCAGCAATGTTTTTTCTGAACTCTGTGGCTTTTGATCTAGCTTCAGCTAATGAGACATCTGGAAAAGAGCCAATGCCTGCAAATGTTGGTTTGCCTGTTGAGGGTTTGGTGTATCTAAACTCCCAAGATTTCGCCCCACTTTTTCTTATATGAAGATAGAGGTTTCCGCCATCTCCCAGTCGATAGGCTTTATCGCGAGGTTTTGCATTCGATACTTCTTTTGCCGTTAGTTTTGCCATCATCCCCTCCTTAGAATTGAAATTTAGCCAAACTGTATGCAGTTTTTCGACCTATCCTGCTCCCTGAAATTTTCGGTATGCAAAATAGGTGAATGATGATTTTTCAATGAGATAAAAGGTGGGATAAGAAACTTGGCAATCCTGCTCCCCACAAACCTGTATGCTGAATTTTCGACGCAAATGTATGCCGATTTTTCTCACAGCTTAGAAGCATACACTTTGGCATACAATAAAGTTTGGGATAGTAAAAGACGGGTGATACGTAGTGAAACTGTTGATTCGTTCAAAAACAGAGAGTTATAAAACGAGAAAAGCCCCTAGAAACTTCTAGGGGCTCGAATGTGGCGGTGAGTGAGAGATTCGAACTCTCGATACGTTGCCGTATACACACTTTCCAGGCGTGCTCCTTCAGCCACTCGGACAACTCACCGAATCAAATTGTGGTTAGCATCATTGGCTAACGAGGCGCTAATTTAATGATTATGTTCCTGATGGTCAAGGCTAAACACGAAAAAAAGCGCCCTTTTGCGTTTGTTTGCTCACTATCTAGCTAAATTGCGCAAAACTGGGGCAATTAGGCTTCTTGATAGTAACCTGGAACTCGGAACCAACGGCGACACTGATCTAAGAAGTAACCGTAAAGGACACCCATGCCACATGACACAACTGCATTACTTGCTACTGCCGTGATGATTTGGTCAGTTGACGCGCCTACTGCCAGCAAAATGCCCGCATAGACTGGAGATTGGAACAATACGTACGCCACCAAGTCAGACACATTCTTCATAAACGAAGAGGGTGATAGTTTGTTACCTTGGCGTAATACCCAATCACGGAACATACCGTAAGGCCATGCAATCGCGATGTTTACTGGGATAGACAATGTGCGTGATGCTAAAGACTGCTCAAACGTCATACCCGAAATTAAGATCTCGATAATCATCCCTGTAATAAAACAAAAAACCACCATAGCAAAAGTATCCGCTGCGGCATTGCGAATACAAAATGGTCCACGAGACTTCATTTACAACCTCTAAAATCAAATACTAATAAAAACAACATCTATAAAATCATTTACTGCATTTAAAACCACATAGCAGTTAATGACACTATTAAATCACATAATTTTCAGTTTATGATTCCGTTTTAAAATATGAGTTGTAAATTAATAACTAACTTTCAAAGCAAAAGTAGCAGCTTTCACCAAAATCAGTAAAAAGCCCCATAAAACACTTCAAAATGGAGTTTTAAAACGTAATTTATTTACTTTTAAGCCAGTTAGCTCGCGAGAAAACACAGAAAACTAGAGAAATATCTGGCAAATGAATTTCAAAAAGATCGTCTTATGCTATTGGATCAAGCAAATTCAGAGTAAACACGAAGTTTATAGAATGGGAAGTGAAGATGGAGGTTATACCCAAGTAACATCGAGATGCTAGGTTCAGCAAGGATGACTTGGTTTGTAGGCGCAGCGGCGATTTAAAGATCTAGTTACTCTAAATCGAGAAATGACAACGCTCTGAGTCCTGCATCTTGAAATCACTTGGGTATAAGTAGTATAGGAAGTGCCCTACACTACTTAGTGAATGCACGGAGTTAGTGTTCTGCTAACAGTACCGTCAGTTGGTCGATGTCCTCTTGCTCAGGGGTAAGTGCTTTACTCAAATAGTCTTCGATGCGTTGGATAACTTTATTCAGTTCATCAGAAACATTTGGTTTGGCACTTTCGAAAATGTGAGAAAGTGTCGTCATTGCTTGTTCCAAGTTGCCATCATCTAATGCCATATAGAAGTTCAGCAACAATGCCTCGGCGTTTTGAGGTTTAGGTTGTTCTCCGCTTTGCTTGTCTTGGTATTGATAAAGTATCGACGCATGACGATACAAAGCATCATCGAGTTCTGATTCAACAATCGGTTTGGCGATGATATGGTTTGCTCCGACATCTAACATACGCTCCTGCGTTTCTTTGAAGACGTCTGCAGTACAGCCGAAGATCAAAACCGAGCGAGCTGGTGCATCCATAGAGCGAATAACAGCAATCGCTCCTACGCCATCAAGTACTGGCATGTGGTTATCCATCAACACCAAATCAAATTCATGCTTCGACACCTGCTCTACTGCTTGCTGCCCATTCTCGACACAAACGCATACAAACCCTTTAGAGCGCAAGAAGGTCTCCATAATGATGGTGTTCGTACGGTTGTCTTCCACGATAAGCGCACGTAAGCCTTGGCAATCAAGTTTATGTGTATTAGATGCTTCTAACACCCCAGCCTCACAAGGGTTGAGCTCAAGTTCGACAATAAACTTGGTGCCAATACACTCTTGGCTTTGAACAGTAATACTCCCGCCCATATGCTCTGAAATCTGCTTCACTATCGCCAACCCAAGACCCGTGCCGCCATATCGACGTGTTGTCGACGATTCTGCTTGTTCGAATGGTCGGAAAATGCGTTTCTGCGCATCAGGGCTGATACCAATCCCTGTGTCTTTTACACTAATGGTTAGTTTGGTTATGCCATCTTTCACATGCTCGGTCAGTTCGACTTCAACAAAGCCACGATCCGTGAACTTCACTGCGTTATTGAGGAGGTTAAATAACACCTGGCGCAGGCGTGCTTTGTCATTGTTGTACCAACGTCCAAATGGAACATTAGAAATAACTCTAAATTGCAGCCCCTTTTCGGCACATAAAGTGTGATACACACTGTTGATACTACCGAGAATCGATTCGATTGGGAAAGGCGTGTTGTCGAGCTCAATGTGTCCTTGCTCAATTTTCGAGTAATCGAGAATTTCATTCAGTAGCGTCATCATGTGATCGCCAGAATCATACAAGGTATTTAAGTGCTTTCTTTGTTCGTCAGTTAGATGAGTTTTCAGCAGTATTTGTGCGGTTCCCAACACCCCATTCATCGGCGTTCGGATTTCATGAGACAAGGTTGCTAAGAAGGCTGTTTTTGCGTTTGTAGATGCCTGCGCCTTAACCCGTTCACGCTCAAGGTAAACCGTCTTTTCATTGAACTTGGTGATTAAGTGCCCGATTTCATCTTCACTCTCATAGGCGATATCAATAATGCCACCCGTTTTGGAGTCATCCACTTTCTTAGCAATTCGAACAATCGGTTCTACAATGTATCGGTTTAATAGGTAGTAACCCACCAACACGCAGAGCAGTAGAAATGGGATAACACCAGTCTCAACGCTCATTACTTGATTAAAGACTTGATCCGATACTTTGACCTTGGCATTCACCACCTCCATGCGCCAATTAAAGCCACCAAACCCGAGCTGGCTGATGTATATGTTCTTAGTAAGCTGAAAGTTGTGCTCAATCACAACTTGGTCATCGGCATCGCGAATCACAACACCTAATGAGTATTGATTTGTATGTTCACGAATGAACTGGAATAACGCTTCCAAAGACAAGTCTACGGTTGCCACTCCGGCAAAAACACCCTCTTTGTAGTAAGGCGCTGAAGCCGTGATCATCTGAACTTGCGTGAAGGTATCGATATACACGCCAGACCAACTCACTGCCCCTGCAGGTTTGTTTGCAACAGACTGGTACCAAGGTTCGTTGTCGTAACCACCAGACTCTGGATTATTGTAGGAATGGATTTGATCCAAGCTGCCGTTGTCATTCTTATTGAAGAATAAGCTTGTATATTGCCAACGTTCATCTTCCAATGTTGGTTTTGGCCATAATCCGCCACTGACGATGATGTCGTCGCTCACCGCGAGTAACTGGGGAATCGTATCTTGAAGTGAAATACTTGGTGTTGGCGTCTGCCCTAACCCTACAAGGCTATTGAGCAAACCAACGGAACTGGTTAGCGGTCCTTCAATCTGTGAGGCGAGCAATTGAGTTCGCAAATCCAAATTACGCTCAAGCTTTTCACGCACTGGTGGCTCAACAACAAGGTAAACAACAGAACCAATGGTCGCGATGAAGAAACACAAATAAAGTGTCAGGGCGAGAATGCTTTTGTTTCTGAGTGACGAACGAATTTCCATAGATGTAGACGAATCATTCCCTAATATCGATTTATCACTGATTGATTGGTAAGATTAGCCAACCAACCAGCCCATTAACAAATGGTATTCTATTTTGAAACTACAAGACATCCTTTCTCTTCCAGAACTTGATGGAAAACTACTAAACCTAGCGAAAACTCAAGGCTTTGTTACGTCTATGGCATGTGCGCCAAACGTGTTGAATCCTCAAGAGTGGCTACCATTCCTATGGGGCGGTGAAGAAACAGCACCTTTCTCTGATGGTGAGCAACTAGAACAGTACATCGATGAGATCATTCAAATGTGGAACCAAACACGCCCAGCGCTTCTGGAAGGTGCATGGCTGTGGCCTGAAGGATGCGAGCTGGATGATCAAGATATCGTATCTGCAAACACGCGTGATTTCTGTGAGGGTGTACTTCAAGGCTGGCAATTGTCTCGTGACGATTGGGAAACGTTGATGCCTGATGACAGTGAAGACAGTGCATTGCTTGGTGGCGTACTGCTTTCTCTAACTATGCTTTACGATCCAGAAACGACAATCACGACACTTGCAGAGCAAGGTATGGAAGGTCTAGAGCAGTTTGAAGAGATCTTCAACGCAATGCCGATGATGCTTTGCGGGCTGACTCAACGTGGCGTAATGCTAGCTGAGCAAGAATAAACTCACCACCCTGTGAGATACATAAGACAGAATGAAAAAGCTCTCCAATCCGGAGAGCTTTTTTGATCAATCTAGAATGACATGGGGGATATATCGCGCCATATCTTGGGTAACTAAACTGCTGTCTTCTCGAATGGAGATCCCGGCTGCTTTATCATTCACTAACCAACTGCCAATCAACGTATGGCTTGAGCCAAACTTAGGTAGCGGATGATATTGTTGAATGATGTTTTGGCTCGATTCATACGGACCCGGTGTTTTCACCAATCGCTGACCATTTTTGACAATCTCAATATTGGCACCTTCGCGAGAAAACAGAGGTTTAATGACATAGTCTTTTAAGCTAGCCGCTTTTGGATCATTGGCAAAATACGCGGGCAAAAGATTCGGATGATTTGGAAACCTCTCCCAAAGCAAGGGTAACAACGCTTTATTAGACAGAATCGATTTCCACATCGGCTCTAACCAATTCACACTCGCAGTTGCCAAGTACTGGCTGTATTCCTCTTCGAACATGAACTCCCAAGGGTAGAGTTTGAACATCCAGCGAATCGCTCTGCCATCGACATCCACAAATTGCCCATCTTGCGTCACGCCAATATCTTCGACAAAAACAAAGGCGGTTGCTAACCCAGCTTCTCGCGCACAGTCTTCGAGGTATTGCACCGTGCCTTTATCTTCTTCGGTGTATTTGCAACAACTAAAATGCAGCGTTTGACCCGGCTGCAATTTGGCAATATCGGCAAAGCGTTGAATCAGAAAGTCTTGCAGAATATTAAACTGATCCGCACTTTGGTGAATGCGACCTTTATTGACAACATCCTCTAACCACACCCACTGCCAAAAGCCAGTCTCAAACAATGACGTTGGTGTGTCTGCGTTGTTTTCTAATAACTTTGCAGGAGAGGAGCCGTTGTAAGCAAAGTCCATCCTCGAATAGAGAGAAGGCTCTCTTCGTTGCCAAGAGGAAGCGACTTGTGACCACATTGCTTCGGGAATCGCACACTGTGTCAGTAACTGCTCACTTCGCACAACCTGATCGACGATTTCAAGACACATTTGATGAAGCTCTTCCGTTGGGTCTTCAATGTCTTTCTCTATCTGCTCAAGGGTAAATTGATAGTAAGCACTCTCATCCCAATACGGTTGGTCGTACATAGAATGGAAGCCAAAACCAAACTGGCGTGCCAATTCACGCCAGTTTTCTCTTTCTTGTATTTCTCGTCGAAACATTTCAGTTAACCGCCGCGGCTGACTGACACAGCTTTACCAAAGCCACCGCGAGACATCGCACGACCAATCGTACCGCCACCGCGCTTATTTAGGTTACTGGTAGCGACCTTAGTGGATTGATTACGGTAAGAGCCGTAAAACTGTCCTGCACCGTTGTAATACTTCGATTTATAACGATACATCGGCTCTGAGTAATAACTTTTGTTGTAACCCTTAAGCCCACTCACCGCGCGACTGAAGAAGTAACCACCAACAAATGGGACATATGAGTGATGACGAGAACTGTAGTAACAATCATCCTCGTAAAAGTCATTTTCGCACTCATATTTGTTGTTGTAGCGCGGCGCATTTTCTTCTGCACGCGCCATTGCTTCTTGGTAGGCGATGTCACACTGCTCACTGAATTCAGGCGCGGCAGATTTACACTCGTCAGCATCGACGTAGATATAGCCTTCCGTTTCTGATTCTTGAGTTGCGAGGAAAAAAACCCCACCAAAAGCAACGAATGGAATGATTCGTCCGACTTTAAAACTCTTGTCCATTGAGGAGCGTTTTACATTGGAACTGCGTTTCATCGTTCCTCCTAGTAGGTCATGCAAGCTGCGTTAAGCACACCGACAGACACAGAGACGGCAGCTAAAACAATGCCTGCTGGTACTTCATCATTCTCAATACGCTCCGATACTTTCGGCAGCAGAATAAAACGCACAATACCAAACGCAATGATCTGTGCCAGCATCGCTACAACGCCCCATACCATGAAATCCACAATATTGACTGAGTTAGTCGCAGCGCCGGCAATAGCCAGACAGTAACCAAGAAAAGCACCACTTAACGCAACTGCCGCAGCGGTATTTTTCTCTTCCTTGATCAGATGCCATTCGTCATAAGGTGTCAATCTGACGTAGACGAACTTAAACGCCAGCACGAAAACGATCGAAACAGAAAAGTAGAGAAGAAAATTGGGAAAACCTGCCAACAGGTCGGCAATCATATGCATTATTTGTCCTTGTTCATGTCTGTCCAAGCGAAGTCATCAATTCGCTCATCGGCAATGTAAAACAGCTTAGTGCTTGGTGGCACTTGAGCATTTAAATCTGGGTTGAGTTCAATCCCGTCACCAAGATCGAACGCGATCAACGTA
The DNA here is from genome assembly GCF_963871815.1 of Vibrio sp. L85. Classification (NCBI taxonomy): domain Bacteria; kingdom Pseudomonadati; phylum Pseudomonadota; class Gammaproteobacteria; order Vibrionales; family Vibrionaceae; genus Vibrio; species Vibrio sp. L85. The sequence continues at coordinate 156,362 of NZ_CAWMYL010000116.1, read as the reverse complement.
GCTTGGTGATGCTTCTTGATAAATCCGAAGATCTTTTCCACGCTGGTTGTCGGTTGATCTTGTGGGTAAATCACCGAGTACTGTGTCATACCCCGAGTTGAAGCAAGTAGCTCCTGATGAAGTGCGCTCGAACCCGGATCTACTGCCGCTTTCGCAAGCATCTCCGCGCCAACGGCTGGAATGCATTCCGCTTTTGGACAGTGCTCACTCAACAGTCGACCTAGCGCTTCATCTTTAAAATAAGCCAGCAAGTGTGCATCAGGATTCACTGAGGCACAATACAATGCGGCAGAGAGAGTAATATCATCGCTAAGATTATCGACAATAATACAGTTAGCATCGGTGATGTTGGCGTTTTTCATCTCTTGCGCGTCGGTGTAACTGTTCACCTTGATAAAACCAATTTCACCTGGTAATGGGTTTTCAATGTCTGAACGACTGCATAACACAATTGGGCGTTTGCCCTCTTCTTCATGCTGTAACATGCGGATAAGGTGCATGGTTCGTGCGCCATTCCAACCCAATAATACGATATGGTTATCCACTCTTACTCTCCGTTTACCCAGTATGCCTGCTCGCCAATAGTCAATTGCGCCACCAGCCACTCGCCCCAAAATGGCAGCAAATAAACTCAAACCACCAGGGATAATAAACAGAACCACAACCCACTTACCCATATCACTTGAGGGTGATAAGTCACCATAGCCAACCGTTGAAGCAGTCACCATGAGGTAGTAAATAAAGTTAGAGAAGTTTTCGGTCAGTGCATGCTCTCCTGCAAGAGCCAACAATAACCACGAGATGGCAATATATGCGCCACTAATGACGAGAAGGTTTCGGTTGCTTAATTTGAAAAGATGGGTGCTTAGCCACTTTTTCAGTACTAGCCATACAGCCATAAGTTTCCGATTCCTTTCTGATTGCTATAACTAAATACTAACCTATTGATTGTAAGAAATAAAAAAACCAGCCACATTCGGCTGGTTTTTGAGATTTAATTTAACAAACTACAGTCTAAGTAGACGGAATGACTATGCGTTGCCTTTAACTTGCATGTTTAACTGCTCGGCAAAATCTAGCATGCGGTTGAGCGGAATCAGTGACTTCACACGTAGTGCTTCATCAACAAAGATTTCGTGCTCTTCACCACCTTCACGCAGCGCTTGCTCAATTGCTTTAAGACCGTTCATCGCCATCCAAGGGCAGTGTGCACAGCTACGACATGTCGCGCCAGCCCCTGCTGTCGGTGCTTCAATCAGTTCTTTTTCAGGCACTAACTGTTGCATCTTAAAGAAGATACCTTTGTCTGTTGCGACGATCATTTGCTTTTGAGGCAGCTCTTTCGCTGCTTTGATTAGCTGACTTGTCGAGCCTACTGCATCGGCTAGCTCTACAACACTTGCAGGTGATTCTGGGTGCACTAGGATTGCCGCATCCGAGTATACGTTCTTCATCTTGCGTAGCGCATCTGCAGAAAACTCGTCGTGAACTACGCACTCACCTTGCCATAGCAACATGTCTGCACCAGTTTTGTTTGCAATGTAAGAACCTAAGTGGCGATCCGGTCCCCAGATGATTGGCTTATCTTCTGCGTCTAGATGCTCGACGATTTCAAGCGCGATACTAGAAGTCACAACCCAATCAGCACGTGCTTTTACTGCCGCAGATGTGTTTGCGTATACCACCACCGTGTGGTCAGGATGAGCGTCACAGAACTCGCTAAACTTGTCCGCCGGGCAACCAAGATCCAGTGAACATTCTGCTTCTAGCGTTGGCATTAGAATGCGTTTTTCTGGTGTCAGGATCTTTGCAGATTCACCCATAAAGCGAACCCCACCAATGATCAGTGTACTTGCTGGATGGCGGTTACCAAATTTTGCCATTTCTAGCGAATCACCAACAAAACCGCCAGTCTCTTCAGCCAGAGCTTGGATTTCAGGATCAGTGTAATAGTGGGCGATAAGTACCGCGTCTTTTTCTTTAAGCAGCTTTTTGATTCGCTCGATGTAATCGGCTTTTTCTTGTTGGCTTAATGGGATTGGTTTTGGTGGGAATGGGTAAACTGTGTCGATTTTATCTAATATGTGGCTCATTGCTCTTGCTCTACGCAACTTCCTTTAATCCGAGTATTGTAACCTTGTTGATTTTCAAAAACCAACCCGTAACCGGAATTTATAGCAGTCTAGCCGTATATCTTTGTTGTGAGTGACAATTCTGATTGTTGCAGCGAAGCATTCATTACATCAATGATCGGCAAGCGAGCCGATCATGATTTTCTGCCGTGTTTATAGTGAGGATTTAGGCTAAATCATTTGTAACAAAATCTTGGAGCCTTTTGATTAATTATATGCGCGAGCCAATTTCCCCTTTCCTTTATATTGATAACTCTTGGTATCATGACTAATGAACATCGATTCACCAACTCGGAGCTGGATACTTTCTTTATCCGACCAAATAGTTACCTCACCCTCTATGCAAAAGAGGATTTCTGCACTTCTTAAATATTGGGGAGAGGCTTCTATATCGACTGATATAATGTCAAAGCTGAAATCATCAACTGGCACGGGATAAGTTATTCGATTCTCTTTGCACAGTGGTGTTATAAGTAAATTTTCCGAAGAAGTCGGAACAAAGTTTGTGTTATCAATCAGCTCTGGAATATCGACGTGTTTCGACGTTAAACCAGCTCTTAGTACATTGTCCGAATTTGCCATGATCTCCAACGCCGTCCCTCGGATATAGGCGTGTGGTACCTCAGCATGAAGAAACATCGCATCACCAGGTGCAAGCTCAATAAGATTAAGCATTAATGGCGCAAACAACCCAACATCATCGGGATAGTATTGTTTAAATGACCGACTGTAATGTATTGCTTGTCGACTAAGAGCCGTTATCTGAGTTGCTTCATGTGCGACATACAATTCACGCAGAGCTTGCTGCTTCTTATCTCCACTTAACGACAAAATAGCACTAAAGAATGCCTTAAGTCCTTCTGCGTTTTGGCAGCGTTCCAAATGTTTCAACTCTTTATCAAGCGCTGAAAGCTGTGCAGCCCTAAATAATGCGATGATCTGCTCAATGGGCCTGAAACCGTTCATCGCTTCATAAAAAGTGAGTGCGTATACCAACTCAGGTTTATGATTTGGGTCTTTGTAATTTCGAGTATCAGCAGCAATCGGAATGCCTAGCTCGTTCTCTCTTCTATAACCAGCTTGGGCCTTTGCATTGTTAGGGTGAACTTGAATAGAAAGCGGTGTCTCTGCGGCAAGAACTTTAAGTAAAAAAGGAAGTTCTCCAAACCGAGCACTGGTGTAATCACCTAGTATTGCGGTCCTATTTTCGCCGATAACGTGAGAGAGCAACTCTCCTGTATCTTTTATCTTAGAGCAACCACTCGGGTGTGCGCCCATCCACATTTCTGCTTGAGGCTCTACGTTGGGATTTGCGATTCCGAACATAAGGTTAATAGAAGATAAACTCCCCCACTGATAGTTTTGAATAACAGTATCGAGCTTTGAAATCGACATAAACGACCTCACTTCATAAACACTTGGATTGTTTTGGCGTCATAACATCCGACTTAAGATCATCTGAAACTCGCCAAGTTCATTTTTAATAACGCTTACATCACGCCAATTGTCGACGATGTAATCCGCTTCAATGAGTGCATCCTTTTCACCATGACTAAACATACCGACAACCTTTGCTTTTGCTGTTTTTCCAGAATGAATACCCGCACTGGCATCTTCAAAACAAATACAGTTTTCAATGTTTAAGTCGAGCTCCTCGGCTCCTTTTAAATAAGGCTCTGGATCTGGCTTGCCTTTGCTAATACGCTCCGGCGTTATGAGTACGTTGGGCATCGGCAGCTTTCCGGCTTTGATGCGAGCACTGGCAACAGGAATGGTTCCTGATGTCACAATAGCCCAAGGCACCTCAAATTCGTTAAGTTGATGAAGCAACTCTTGAGCGCCAGTAATCACTTCAATGCCCGTCGTATCTCTAGCTTCCAACTCTTCTAACCAAATCACTTCATTTTGAATTTCTTGTCTAGATGCATTCGGCAAAAGTTCAGAGATAGAATCGATAGCAGGACGTCCATGAATACGAGACAGAACGTAATCAGGCTCCAAGCCTTTTTTGATCGCCCAAGTCGTCCAAGAGCGGGTTACTGAGGGAATAGAATTCACTAGCGTACCATCTAGATCAAACAATAAACCCGCAAAAGGAATCGTGATCATTTATGTTCTCCAATAGTAATCAGCCCCACTGATTTGCAGGAAAAAGCGGGGCTGAATGTAATGATAAGCAGTGCTAGATCTTGCGACGTAACCCTTCTGCATTTGCCGCTTTCATCGCTGCAAACACCATATCTGGAGTGACAGCTCGAGGTTCGTTGTGAATAGTCTCCCCTTCTGCACATGCGGCTTCAGCTACTGCCAATAAATCTTCATCGGATACATTTTCTAAACCGATTTGAGACAGAGTCGTGGGCAAGCCTACTTTTTCGCAGAAGTCATAAACAGTTGCGATGGTCTGAGCCGATTTGTCAGTAAGGAATAGAGAAGAGAGCACACCAAATGCGACTTTTTCACCATGCAAGAACGCATGTGTTGGTTCCAATACTGTTAAGCCATTATGAATCGCATGAGAGGCAGCAAGACCACCACTTTCGAAACCTAATCCACTAAGCAACGTATTTGCTTCAACAACGCGTTCGAGCGCAGGAGTGACCACACCTTGTTCGTTCGATGTTTTAGCCATTACGCCGTATTCAAGCAAAGTGTCGTAACATAAACGCGCTAACGCGTATGCAGATAAAGAACCGACGTGACCTGTCATATTCGAGGCAAAACTTTGCTGGCATGATTCTGCTTCAAACCATGTTGCTAGCGCATCACCGATCCCAGCGATGAGTAGTCGAACAGGTGCCTTGGCAATGATTTGTGTGTCGACCAAGACAAGATTCGGGTTTTGAGGAAGGATAAGGTAACGCTTAAACTCTCCTTCTTGAGTGTAAATAACGGATAGCGCACTACATGGCGCATCGCTCGCCGCCAATGTCGGTACAATAGCCACAGGAACTCTCGCTTCATAGGATGTTGCTTTCGCGGTATCAATGGTTTTACCGCCACCTAAGCCAACCACAAACTCACCCTCAAAGCTTTTCAACATGGTTGTCAGACGTGTTATTTCTTCGTCACAGCATTCACCAGCAAACCGGACCACCTCAACTTCAACGGTCTCGAGATAAGGTTCAAACTCAGAAAGTAATGTGTCATAAACAAATGGGTCACAGATCATCAGACCTTTTTTGCCAAAGCGATTGAGTTCTGCTCCGAGTTGTTTTCGAGCATCTTTACCTTGAACATAACGACCTGGAAATATAGTTGTTGTTAGCATGGTAACTCCTAGATAACTGATTTAATTTTTGCTGTATTCGAGAGCACATCTCGACTTGGAATTACCTCAAAATAGCAAGCAAAACCTCTTCATCACATAGCATATTTGTTCGTCTAACTGGAGATTTGTCTTTAGAAAGTCAAATTGTGATGGCGATACAAATAACCACCTAAGTTATTAAAAATTAATGAGGTTATATAAAGCCACTTATTATTACCTCTTGTTATTTCAAAGCAGTATCGCTTCACAAATAGAGAAAATTGTATCTAGCAGCGACACACTTGAATGACATACACTGATGTTGTTATTTGCTCACTCGGTTACTCTTGATGCTCGACAAAAACTACCTGCTTGAATCTCTTCATCATTACAAAGACCTCAGTGGGGAAATCAGTAATGTGGTTTGCGCAGGCAACTTGCCTAAGCCACCTCAACTCGCCTTTCAAGTCCATTTTCCTCGTATTGAAATGGTGTTATTCGGTGAGCTAGAGATGGAGCTAGGGAGCCAAACCGGCGTAGAACAAAAAAGAGTATTCAAGCAAGGTGACGTGATTTACTTACCAGCAGAAAGTTGGAACCAACCAAGCTGGGGAAGCAAACCCGTTGTCACTATGACTGTGATGGCTGGTAAGCAAAGTTTTGGCTTAAGTTTGTTAAGTTGGGATGGTGAGAAGTTCGACTCCGCGATCAAAGAAACGGTTTTACGTCGGGGACCTCGTGTCGGCACGTTTATTCTTAATGCCCTAGAAGAATTGACTCGACAGATAGAGTCACAAGCAACAATGAAACTATTGGTTAGTTCGCTGTTTAGCCACATCGTGGATCTTATCGAACAACCACTTGAAACGCCTTCAAAAAGTCATGCGCTATTTGAATCGGTGAGAGATTACCTAGAACAACATTATCAAGAGCCTTTGACTCGTGAATCGGTTGCCGAGCACTTCTATGTGTCACCGAACTACCTTTCACAACTGTTCCAAAAGGAAGGACAGATTAAGTTCAATGAATATTTGAATCACATTCGCTTAGAGCGCGCTAAGTTTTTGTTGGTCGAATACGATATGAAGGTAAAAGAAGTCGCGCACCGTTGTGGCTTTAAAGACAGTAACTATTTTTGTCGTGTGTTTCGAGCGCAAACCGAGCGCTCGCCATCAGAGTATCGAGCGCAATACCTCAGCGCTCATGTTGAAGAAGATTAATGTTCAAAAACTAATTTCAGCACCTCGGGGCGCTTGACGAACTTTATCGATAGCGCTCATCACCTCTTCCGTACTACGTAGAAAATGAGCAATAGAACAACGCACAACTCGACTGTTTTCAAATCGTTCCGCGCCCTCAATGTTAATATCAGAAACGATCACTGCGACATCTGCACCATCAATCAGATCTTGCGTTAACTGATTTTCGCTACCCAAAGCGCCTTGGGTTTCTACTGTCACCTTGTGACCGAGCTTACGCCCTAATTTTTCGAGCGCTTCAGCTGCCATATAAGTATGCGCTACACCGCTAATACATGCGGTTACACCAACTATTTCCATAATATAAAAACAAAAATGACCAAGCTTATAAGTGAGTTTAATCTCATTAAGCATGGTCATTATTAATCTTGGTCAGCTTTTACGTTACAACCAAGTCTACAAACTATTAGAGCGTGTACTGGATCACATTAAAGAACATCAAGAACGTTAGTGCCCTCGCCGTAAACCGTTTCCCAATCTGAAACAAACCCCGATACCCCCGAGTCAGTTAATGGATGCACAAGCAGGTGGTCAAAAACATCCGGGGCAATGGTCACAGAGTGAATGCCAGCCAGCGCCAATTGATGGACTTGTTGAACATTTTTAAATGAAGCACCAAGCACTTTCGCATCAAGGTGGTAGTTATCGATGATTTGTGCCATTTCCGCCGCAACAGCGACACCATCACCACAAATGTTATCTAAACGATTCACATAAGGAGCAAGGAATTCCGCTCCTGCTTTCGCTGCCATAAGCGCTTGTTGCGGAGTCAGGATCGCAGTGGCTGTTATGCGGTAGCCTTCTTCATGAATCAACTTCATTGCTTTAATACCTTGCGGCGTTACCGGCACTTTGATGATGATCTCTGGATCAATTAAACGCAGTGCTCTGGCTTCTTTCAGCATAGTTTCCGCATCTTTACCCATAACTTGCGCGTGTAACATACGCTCATCACCAATTATCTCACGGATATCTAATAAGATTTCTTTCAGTGGGCGTTTTTCTTTCGCAATAATTGACGGATTGGTCGTTACACCTTCGATCGGATAAAGGTCTACTGCTTTTTTGATCGCAGCAATGTTTGCCGTATCTAGCATGAATATCATGGTACTACTCCTAATTTAACAGCGACCACTCAATTGTTTGGAGTACTCGCCTGAATCTTTTTCTTGAAGAATAATGTCTATAAATCGTTTACATTCCCGCCCATTAGGCAGAAATGTAATGAAATTCTTGTAAGCATTTAGTGATTGCGGCTTTGCTCTCTGTAAACACGACTCCTTGCCCAGCCAACTTATTGGTGTTGAGTCTGACATCTCGAGTTTTGCGCGCGTCATTCACTTGAAGTAGATGATCGAGGCGACTTTGTTGCCCCAACTCGGTCAAAATATGCTCAGCAATCTCATAACGACTTGCCGGGTTATTTGCCCCCGTATGGTAAGTGCCGTATGGAATGGTGAAGATTTTTGGAAACTGCTCTATAAGTTCATGAACATAAGTTAATCCACGGAACTCATTTCTGCGCTCTTGCATCACTTCACCATTTGTTAAAGCTTGCATCGCATTCCAAACCACATTTGGATTAATGGTGGTATTTCGCTCAGGTAACCCAAATAGCCAGGTAAAACGCAAAATCCACATGTCTTCCAAAATAGAACGCAACTCACCTTCTGCTTCTAGCTTATTTTGACCATATACAGTGTCTGGTACTGGCGTATCTTGCTCACTATATGGTCCTGCTTCGATATTCCCATTGAAGACTTGTTCAGTAGAGATGAACACGAGTTTTGAACCATTTGCTTTACATGCGTTCGCTACATTAATTGCCCCTTGAACATTCACCTTGTGCGCAATGTCTGGGTGTTGGTTACAAAAATCCGTGACTGCAATTGCCGCAGCGTGAATCACGAAATCAGGTTTAAATTCAGCGAATGTTGTATCGACCGCACTCTTATTGGTGATATCAAGTTGCTCAACGTCTAACCCCAAAATATCGAACTCATTGCGATAACGGTTGATAAAACGCGTCCCAAAGAAGCCTCTCGCACCAGTGATCAGTATTTTCTTTTTCATATTAGCCTCCAATGACTACTTGGTATCCACTAGCCTGTATATGGCTGCGGATGGCTTCCACTTCAGATTGAGTAGGAACGGGAATGTCTTTCATTAGATACTCCATCCCTAAAGTCTCATATTTGTTTGCGCCGTATTGATGGAACGGCAACAGATGAATTTCTCTGATATTGAAAGGTTTTAAAAAGCGCAAAACACTTTCAATATTGATTAAGTCCAAGGTATAACCGGGGATAAGTGGTAAACGTGGAATTACGTTACATTTCTGCTCAACCAACATCTTGAAGTTTCCAAGTACTTTCTCCACGTTGAGCCCAATCACGCTTTTAGCTTTTTGTGCATCCATGATTTTAAAATCGAACAACACTTCATCACACAACTCTCCAATACGACTCAATTGCGTGCTATTACCATGACCAGAAGTTTCAACAGCGGTGCGATAACCAAGTTGCTTTAGTTTGGTCAGAAGCTCGATGGCAAAATGCGCTTGGGTAAGGATTTCTCCACCAGAAAGCGTGATACCGCCATTTGAGGTATTAAAAAACACATCATCTTTTGCAACTTGTGCTATCACTTCATTCAAAGTCATGTCCGTGCCCACTTGCTCGTACGCTCCACTTGGGCACTCTTCAACATCCATTTCACATTCATCACACTCAAGGCATAGTGCTTTACGACGCATATAAGTGATTTTGTGTGAACGTGACTCTGGGTTGGCACACCACGGACAACTCAAAGGACAACCTTTGAAGAACACCACAGTCCTAATCCCTGTCCCGTCATGGAGTGAGTAGCGCTGAATATTGAATATCCGCGCGCTACTTTTGCTTCCATTAGCTTGATCACAGCTCATGGGCAGTTCTTCGAATGATGTCATCTTGAATTTCTTTCGATAACTCGACAAAGAAAGCACTGTAGCCAGCTACTCGAACGACCAACCCTGAGTAGTCCTCTGGCTTTTCTTGCGCTTTTTTCAGTGTCTCAGCGTTCAACACATTAAATTGAATATGTTGTAACTTGAGCTTCATAAATGCGCGGATGAAATCGGACAGTTTGCTTAAACCTTGATCCCCCTCTAACGTTGCAGGTGTGAATTTCACATTGAGAAGACTGCCATTGGACAGCAAGTAGTTATCTAATTTACTCACTGATTTTAGAACGGCTGTCGGACCTAATTGATCTTTTCCTAACATTGGTGACAAACCACCATCAGCAAGCTGTTCTCCTGACAAACGTCCATCAGCAGTAGCGCCCACAACAGCACCGAGCGGCACGTGAGCAGATACGGTGTAGGAGCCCGGGGTGAACTTTCCGCCTCTAGGGTTATCGTATTTCTCTACCTCTTTACAGAATAAACGCAATAACTCAGAGCCCAGAGCGTCCACCTCATCAATGTCGTTGCCGTACTTTTCGTACTTATTCATCAAACGAGCGCGGACTTTTTCACCGTTTGGCACCTCAAAGTTGCTATCTAATGTGGCGATAAATTCTTTGAACGTGCAGCGTTTTTCTTCGAATACATAACGCTTAAGTGCATGGAGAGAATCAGACAGATTAGCGATACCAATTCCTTGAACACCAGAAAAGTTGTAACGCCCTCCGCCGTATGTGATGTCTTTACCATTCTCGATACAATCGCTGATAAATGATGAAAGAAGCGGCACTGGAGCCCAATCACGGTGACCAACATCGCAGATGTTAGAGCCTTCAATCATCAACTTAACGTAGTGCTTAATGTCTTGATGAATATCACTCATCAAGCTGTCAAAGGTAATATCTGGGTTGTTTGCATGACGTTGCATCGCGAGTTCCATGACCTTCAGGAGGTTAAACATAGCGATGTCGTGCAAGCCATAAGTCTTGCCTGGGATCGACAGCTCCACACAACCAACCACCGAATAATCACGTGCATCCTCTAGCGACACACCACGATTTAGGAAGGCAGGCACGACCACTTCGTCATTAAAGATTTGAGGAATCCCCGTCCCCAAACGAATCGTTTCTGCGGTTTTCATTAAGAAGCCACGATCCATGAACTCGTTTACGCGCACACCCAAGTTAGGTTGAGGCAGCTGCACACTTTGGTAGGCATCCAAACATAATGTGGATAGTGCATTAACAGCGCTGCGCCCTACTTCGCTCAAACCACCTAATAGAATCGTGTATCCCGTAGGGAAACCCGCAAAAAACTTGGCGCTACCTGAAGAACGTAACAGAACAATATCATTGGTCTTGATCCACAAACTTTCCAACAACTCACGAAGATAATCAGGAGACTCACCTCGTGCTAACGATTGCTCGTAAAATGGCAACATATATTGATCAAAGCGACCCAGCGATAAAGAACTCGCATTCGATTCGTATTGCAGAATAATGTTCATGTACCAGAACAATTGGCATGCTTCATAAAAACCATCTGGAGCTTCTGTTGCAATTTTGCGAGAAATAGCCGCAATCTGAATCAGCTCTTGCTTACGCTGTTCGTTATCAGTGGCTTGCGACATGTTCTCGGCTAATTCGGCATAACGATGAATATGACGAATCGACGCTTCCAACAAGATCACAACTGACTTGAAGAATTCGTTCTCTGGCTGGCTAAAACTCAAGCTTTGCAGCTCATCGAGAAGCGAACCTAAACCGTTATCTAGCAGACGATCAAAGTCGATAATAATGTGACCTTGACCTTTGTCTGTTTGGTTAACACTAAAGATCTTTTGACCAACAGCAGATTTTACCTCTAGCGGAATTTGAGCATTGATGAAGTCTTTCATCGACCGTTCAGCCCAGTAAGGTAGTAATTGCTCACGGTAGGTTGTTTTGTCTTGCTCAGAAACAAAGAATTTATCTTGAGGGCGAGATTCGAAAATATCTAACTCTTTCTCAATCCAATAAGGGTCCATTTCAGGAGAAGCAATACCCGCTCTTGGTTGTACCGTTCGATTACCAGCAATTAGCTCATCTTCACGAATAGAGATTTCAACATTGTCCATCACATAGGCAGTTGCTTTTGCACGACGAATTAATGTCGGTTCTCCTTCTGTTTGCTTATGACTTTCTGTGTACAACAGTGCACGTTCCAATGAGATTTCGCGTTTTGCGGCAAACAGTGCGGACTTAAGACGTTCTATGCGTGGGGTACTCATATATAGACTCCTGAGAATACCTAGTTGTTGAGCGATTTAATGGTTTTGTATAGCTAAGAAACCCTAACGAGAGTCACTGAGCTATACAGAGCAGAGAGACCAAAATTTCTCTGCTCTGTAATTTAGTGGGAGGCTAAGCTGCTACTGATTCAAGATGCTTTTCAATCTTATCCATCACGGCAGATGCACGTTTTACAGCATCACTGACACCGATACGTACAATGGTTTTGCCTATAAAGCGCTCAACATTTTTGATATCGATATCTTTGGTAAGAATGACGACATCAGCGGTTTTGATCGTGCTTTCATCTAACTCGTTTTCGATACCAATTGAACCTTGTGTTTCCACTTGGCAAGACCAACCTTTGGCTTTTGCTGCTGCTTCGATGGCCTCAGCAGCCATGTATGTATGTGCAACACCTGAAGGGCATGCTGTTACTGCTACGATAGAAGTCATAATTTTGTTTCCTATATTGTTTTGGAGAACTCTTAATTTTTCGTTGTTTTGTATTTACCTTGGCGGCTATTCAGCTCACCAAGCTATAAGTCTGTTCTGCGGATTAACCAATCTCGATATCAAGGTCTAAATCATCGGACTCTTCTTCTTTTTCTTGCGTGACAGGGCGACGTGCTTTCAAGAAGTTGACTAACAAAGCAGTAGCCAATGAGCCAACAGCAAGTGCGATAATGAAACTAAAGCGACCTTCAACCACAGGAAGTACAATCAAGCCGCCCCAAGCTGCATAACTTTTCACACCAAGCACTGCTGCTGTTGCAGAACCAATTGCTGTGCCAATCATGATGGACGGTAGCACACGCAATGGATCAGCAGCTGCGAAAGGAATAGCCCCCTCCGTAATACCCATCGTGCCCATTAGAATCGAAGCTCGTCCTGCTTCTTGTTCGCTGTAGTCGTAAAGCTTTTTATTGAGGAATGTTGCTAGACCCATACCGATAGAAGGCACTGCCACAGCAACGGAGGAGATACCAGCTACGTTATAGATACCTTCACCAACACACATAATGACGAACGCATACGCAACTTTGTTGACAGGACCACCCATATCAAAGGCGATCATAAGACCCATGATGACAGCGAGAAGAACGATGCTCTCGTTTTGCATACCTTTAAGAAAATCCGTCAGAGCTGCAGTCGCTGCACCGATTGGCTCACCAATCCCCCATACAATGGCACCAGCGGTGATGAAAGTACCAATGATTGGAATCACGAAGATCGGCATTACAGAGCGAGCGTAAGATGGAACTTTGATCTTCTTCAGGTAGAACACCACGATACCACCTAACAGACCGGCAAAAATTGCCCCAAAAAAGCCCGTGTTATACATATTTGCGCCGATGAACGCCGCTATCGCAGAGGGTGCTAAGGCAGAGCGATCAGCGATTGAGTAACCAATGTAAGCGGCTAGAATCGGCACCATCAATTGGAAACCAGCAACACCAATGAAGAACAGATCGTGTAACCACGTGCCCTCTTCTGGAACGGCACCTTCTCCGTAAAGCATGACCGACATTGCGAGCAAAATACCGCCAGCAACCACAAATGGGATCATGTGAGAGACACCAGTCATCAAGTGTTGGCGAGTGTCCTTAAGTATTGAGATTAAGTCTTTCATAGACTTCTCCTTGGATAAGTTTTTTAAACTGTTTCACGTAAAGGGTTAAAACTTCAGCCGGCCGTGCTTTGGTATCTAATATAGTGAGCAATAGTACTATTCAGTTAGAGGACAAAAGTTCTATTTACTGGATTTTTGTTCGATTAAAAAGAAAAGTTGATCTGTATCTCGAAAAATACCCAGAATGAAACAAGAACAATTAAAGCCTTCAAATACAGATGCTTATGTTACATAAAAAGTAAAAATCAAACCTAACCCATGTTTAAAGTCACATTTTTAACTATAAATTTGAGATATATCACAGTTAATTTTCAACCTAACAAAAATCCAGTTTTTCGTAGTTTTGTCCCATAGTTTGTACTGTCTATTTTGATATTGTGAATGCATAACGAAAGGCAGTGACCATTGCCAAAGTAAAAGGACAATATGAAATGAAATCTTTTTCTTTCTCTTGCGAACTTCCAAATGGAGTTCACGCTCGCCCAGCGAGTCATGTTGAAGCGGTTTGTAATAGCTTTGATTCTTCTATTACATGGCAAAACCAACGTACAGGGATGAGTGGAAATGCGAAAAGCGTACTCTCTCTAATTAGTACCGATACGCTGTTAGGTGATGAGTGCTTGATTACTATCGAAGGTCAAGATGAAGACAGCGCGTTGACGCAACTAAAACAGTTTATTACTAACGAGTTTCCTCATTGCGACGCCCCACTTGCTACAACGCCTCAAGAAGATGAAAACCTTGATCCTCTTCCAAGGAACTTTTCGAATTTAAATGTGGCTCATATTCGAGGTCGCAGTGTCAGCGAAGGTTTTGGTCAAGGCGTATTAAAGGCAATAGGAGCGATTAACTTTGATGCATTCACTGACTTACCACCAGCAAAATCTCTTAATGAAGAGCGTTCACAACTCAATTCGGGCTTGGAGGCTGTCGTTAAATCTCTGACGATTCAGTTGAACTCATCTGAACACACTGAAGGCGAAGTGCTCAAAGCACACCTATCAATCGCTAAAGATGAAGAGTTTAGACAAACCATCGCGAGCAACCTGGTTGAAGGACGAAGCAGTGCAGACGCGATTATTGCCACTGCTAAACACTTTGGTGAAGTTATGAAGAACTCATCGAGTGCTTATATGCGTGAACGTGAATTAGACATTCGTGATGTGTGCTACCAGCTACTGCAAAGCATTTATGGTGATGAACGTTTTGGCAGTCAAAACAAGCTCACACAGCCTACTGTTTGCTTAGCTGACGATCTTACCCCTAGTCAGTTTCTTGAGTTAGATAAGTCTCTCTTGAAAGGTTTAATCCTCTCTCATGGAGGAAATACTTCACACACCGTAATTTTGGCGCGCTCTTTCGCAATTCCGACGATTGTGGGGGTTGAAGGTTCTCGCCTAACTGATCTTCTAGACGAGGAAGTGATTGTTGATGGGACTCTCGGAATTGTGGTGACAGAGATAACCGAATCTGTGGAACGTTACTATATTCAAGAAAGAAAAGTGAAAGAAATTGTCTCTAGCCGACAAGCACAATTTCGTGATGTAGCAGCACAAACATCCGACGGAAAAGTTCTTGAAGTTGCAGCCAATATTGCTCACTCAGTAGAAGCGAAAGCCGCCTTCGCAAACGGCGCAGAAGCCGTCGGTTTGTTCCGCACAGAAATGCTTTATATGGATCGAACCTGCGCGCCAGATGAAGATGAGTTGTACAACATTTTCTGTCAAGCGTGTGACGCTGCAAATGGAAAATCCATCATCGTTCGAACTATTGATATAGGTGGTGATAAGCCTGTTGATTACTTGAATATTCCAGCAGAAAACAATCCATTCCTAGGCTACCGTGCGGTACGGATCTACCCCGAGTTTATTGAGATGTTCAAAACTCAATTGCGCGCCATCTTACGAGCTTCTGCTCATGGAAACCTCAAAATTATGATCCCTATGATTTCCTCTTTAGAAGAAATATTGTGGGTAAAAGATATTCTCGCTGAAGTGCGCCAAGAGCTACGTAAAGAAGCCCTTCCTTTTGCTGAAAAAGTTCCGTTAGGCATCATGTTAGAAGTTCCATCTGTCGCTTTCATCATTGATCAATGCTGCGAGGAAATAGACTTTTTCTCCATTGGATCCAACGACTTAACTCAATACCTAATGGCGGTGGATCGCGATAACGCTAAAGTGGCGGCTAGTTACAACAGCCTCAACCCTGCTTTTTTGCGCACTCTGGATCATGTGGTTCGCGAAGTTCATCGACACGGCAAATGGATTGGGCTATGTGGCGAACTTGGTGCCAAAGGCTCGGTACTCCCTCTACTTGTTGGTCTAGGTCTCGACGAAATAAGCATGAGCTCACCAAGTATTGCCGCAACCAAAGAGCGCATTGCGAAACTTGATAGCCGCGAATGTCGTCAACTGCTCAACAAAGCGATGCAATGTCGAACGATCCAAGAGGTTTCGCATGTGCTTGCTCAGTTCCGTATGACTCAGTCTGAAGCGCCAATGGTTTCTGCCGATTGTATTAGCCTGGATAGAGATCTACGAAACAAAGAGGAAGTGATCAAAACACTGTCAGACAATTTGTTCTTAACCGGTCGCTGCCGATACCCAAATAAACTGGCGGATGACTTATGGGCTCGAGAAGATGTCTTTTCTACTGGACTTGGCTTTGGCTTTGCGATTCCGCACACTAAGAGTGAACATATCGAGCAATCTGCGATCAGCGTATGCCGACTTGCAAAATCGATTGAATGGGGGGATGAAGAAGCACAATTTGTCATTATGCTCACTCTCAACAAACATGCTGCAGGCGATCAGCATATGAAGATTTTTTCCAAACTCGCGAGAAAGATAATGCACGCTGATTTCCGAGATCAGCTCATGACAGCAGAAACCTCATATCAGATTGAGGCTTTGCTAAAACAAGAACTTGAACTGAACTAAGCCTTCCCCCATTTTGCATTTTGGCAGTATCAACTTCTCCGGTGGTGCTGCCTTTTTTAGGATTGCCCATGACTCCAATTAAAACCGCCATTGTTGGTTTTGGCATTTCAGGTCAATGTTTCCAAGCTCCTATCATCAATTTCTGTAAAGAGTTAGATCTTGTTGCCGTTGTCTCAAGTAATGCACAAAAAGTTCATACTCAACTAACAGATGTAAAAGTTTATTCTGAGATTAACGAAATGCTTGCTGATGAAAGTATCGAGTTAGTCATTATCTCAACACCCAATAACCTTCATGTCCCTCAAGCCAAGCTTGCATTATCGGCGGGAAAACATGTAGTTATCGAGAAGCCTTTCTGCGTTTCAGTCCAAGAAGGCAAAGAACTAATCGCACTTGCTAAACAATCAGATCAACGAGTATCAGTCTACCAAAGCCGACGTTACGATGGGGATTTCAAGACTATTCAAGCACTCATTGAGCAAGGAAAACTTCCAGGCATTCATACCTTTTACTCAAGCTACAATCGCTTTCGTCCTGAAGTCAAAGACCGTTGGCGCGAACAAGCTTTACCTGGCTCCGGCATTCTCTACGACCTAGGAGCTCACCTCATTGATCAAGCATTGTGCCTATTTGGCAAACCGGAAAGCGTCACTGCAGTATTGAGAAATCAACGGTCGGGTTCCCAAGCTGTTGACCATTTCCATTTGATTCTCAATTACCCCACGCACGAGGTCATTTTGCATGGAAACTGTTTAAGTACAACCGAAGGACCAAGGTTCCAAATCTTTGCTAAAGATACGAGCCTGATTAAATATGGGATGGACACCCAAGAAGACTTTTTGCGGAATAAACAAGGTCCAGAAACATATGGTTGGGGTAAAGATCGACCAGAGTACTTCGCCACTATCACCAGTCATCAAGGGCAGGTTTCCACAATAGAGACTCAGATAGGTGGCTATGAAGCTTTCTATCAACAACTTGCGAAGTCGATTCGAAAAGGTGACGATTTACCTGTATCACTAGAGCAAGCACTAGACGTAATTCGTATCATAGAAGCAGCTTACTCAAGCTCACAACAGCAACGGACAATCAAACTTACTGAGGTGTAGCATGATCACAGACTTAGACTTACTACTCGCACAAGAAGACAGGCTTCAGTTCACCGAGTTCAACCCAAATATCGCATGGCAGCTAGGCAATCTAATTAAACAAAATGCAGAAAATAAAGGGGCAAGCGTTGCGATTGATATCACCTTGAACGGACATTGCCTATTTTCATATGCGATGCCTGGTACCTCTATCGACAACCAAGAATGGATAGCTCGAAAGCGTAATGTTGTGGTCAGATACCAACACAGCTCTTGGTATATGGGTCAGTACTTTAAAACTAAGGGGAAAAGCATAGAAGAAGCTTCTCTTGTGGATCCAAAACAATTTGCGCCGTTCGGAGGAAGCTTTCCTCTCTCTATAAGAAACGTCGGTGTTGTTGGTAGTATTTCCGTATCCGGGTTACCGCAGTACGAAGACCATTTGTTGGTGATAGAAACTCTTGAATCCTTCTTAGGCTAAATGACTTTCTTAACAGAAAACCATCAAGAGTTTTATTATTCTTCTCCTTCTCAGCATGAAATGTTTAATACGTTAGGAAATCAATATGCATAAGCAGCACTCCACGGAAGATATTTGCCAATTAGGACGCGGCGTTATTGAACAAGAGCTAGACCAAGCTCGGTTGCTACTCGACTCTCTGACCACTTCATTCGCAGAGGCTTGCAAAGCTATTCTCAATTGCGAAGGTAAGGTCATCATTACGGGCATCGGTAAGTCTGGTCATATCGGCAAAAAAATCGCAGCGACCTTTGCTTCAACGGGCTCACCGGCTTTCTTTGTTCACCCAGCAGAAGCACTACACGGTGACCTAGGGATGGCTCGCCAAGGCGACGTAGTTATTCTGATTTCTAACTCCGGTGAAGCCAATGAATTTAAAATGATGGTACCGCTTCTAAAGCGCCAAAAAATTACCACTATTGGCGTCACCGCAAATCTCAATAGTTTTTTAGCGAAAGAATGCGATATCACCTTAGACATCGCCGCTAAGAAGGAAGCATGCCCTCTTGGTCTAGCACCTACCGCAAGCGCCACCAACACCTTGTTATTGGGCGACGCTATCGGCATTACAGTGATGACGATGCGAGAATTTGATCAAAATGACTTTGCACTATCTCACCCTGCGGGATCACTTGGTAGCAGGCTATTAACCAATGTAGGACAACTGTTAGACGACCAACACAAAAGCGCACATTGCTCACCCAATGCGACATTACAAGACGCAGTAAGTGTAATGTGCCAAACAGGTTATGGGTTAATTGCAATAGCTGAACAAGGGAATTTAAGAGGAGTCTTCACGGATGGTGATTTGCGACGAGCGTTCGCAAAAGGTGTAACACCAAGTACTGCTATTAAGAGTTTGGTGAAACCGGGAGCAATCACGGTCCAGCATTCCAGCCTTTGCGTTGACGCCTTGGCGTTGATGAGTGAAAACGCCATTACTGCTCTCCCCGTATTAACCGAAGACGGAGTATTTGTAGGAGTAATTAACCAGCATACGATCCAAAAGGCAGGGATCTATTAGTAAATCCAAGCTTTGACGGGATTTTACTAGTACCAGAAATAGAAAAGGGAGCCTGAGCTCCCTTTTGTTGTTTTACTTCAGCTTAGAGCTAGCGACTTTCGCCGATGCACTGCCTGGGTACTCATCCACCACTTGCTGATAGTATTTCTTCGCTTGCGCTGCATTGTTGTTACGCTCAGCAATATCGCCTAGCTTGACTAATGCATCTGCACGCTTGTTGGAATCTTTGTAAGAAACCACGGCTGCAAAGCTCTTCACAGCTTCTTTATCCTGTTTCTTCGCGAAGTACAACTGACCTAGCCAGTAATGTGAGTTCGCAGAATATGTTGAATCAGGATAGTCCTTTTGGAACTGTTGGAATGCAGCGATAGCACCGGTGTAGTCGCGTTTTTTAAGGATCAAATCCACCGCGTCTTGGTAAGCCGTTTGTTCATCGGCATTCGATGTGTACTTACCACCCGTCTCTGCTGGTTTCGTTTCTTTAACAGGTGCGGCTTTCATTTCGCCACGCACTCGATCAAGCTCAACAAACAGCTCACGCTGACGTTTCAGCATTTGCTGCATCTCGTAGCTATTACGCTCTAACTGACCACGTAGATCACTGATCTCTTGTGACATTTGGTCAATTTGCTCTTGCATTTGAAGCTGAACGCGGTTGCGATTTTGCAGCAAGCGCTCTAAACGCTCGATGTCGGTTTCTGAAGAAGATCGAGTAGATACTGATGACGTGCTGTTGAGATCTGATACTGGAGCTGGTGCAGCGAACGCGAAGTTCGCTGCACTTGCCAGTAACGTAAGCGTAACAGCGCGCTTAGTGTTACTGAACATGAGGTTTACCTCGAATTAGTATACTAGAACCGCACGACGGTTCTTAGCGTAAACTTCTTCAGATTGACCTAGAAGAAGTGGCTTCTCTTCACCGTAGCTAACGATAGAGATTTGGTCAGCTTGTACACCTAGTGCTTGTAGGTAGTTTGATACTGCTTCTGCACGACGCTCGCCTAGTGCGATGTTGTACTCAGGAGTACCACGCTCATCAGCGTGACCTTCGATAGTTACTTTTAGAGCAGGGTTCTTGCTTAGGTAAGAAGCGTGAGCTGCTAGCATTTCTTCGTAATCACCTGCAATTGTTGAGTTATCAAATGCGAAGTAGATAGTTTGAGTTTCACGTAGCGCTTGCTCTTTTAGCTCTTGCTCCGTTAGCTGACCGTTTTGATCGATCGGAGTAACGACTGTTGTTTCTGCAGCACCAGTGTTTGTTTCTGCACCAGTGTTAGAAGCAGCGTCATCGCTTGAACTACATGCTGTCATAGCCATCACAGGAATCGCGATTAGTAGCCCTTTTAGAACCTTGTTCAGTTGCATCTTATTTTCCTTTATTAATCAATTTTTTCTTACTACAAAAACGGTGACCATGCGGGAGCTCTTACACGCCCATTTGTTGCCGGTAATCTAGCTTTAAATCGACCATCAATTGACACCATCGATAGTACGTTTTTCTTGTTGTAAATCGAGCTATAGATAACCATGCCACCATTTGGGGCAATGCTCGGAGACTCATCAAGCAACGTTTTTGTTAGCACCTGAAGAGCACCTGTTTCCAAATCTTGTTTAGCCAAGTTGAAGCCCGAATCACTGCGATTCACCATGACAAGGAATCGGCCGTCAGGAGTGATTTGTCCACCCAAGTTTTGACTGCCTTGCCAAGTCAAGCGGTTAGTTGAACCGCTGCCCAAATTTACTTGATAAATCTGAGGTTTACCACCCCTGTCTGATGTGAAAATCAGCGATTTGCCATCGGGGTGCCAGAACGGTTCCGTATTATTTGATCTGCCACGCGTAATTTGTGTCAGCTTACGTGTTTTTAGATCCAAGGTGTAAACCTGAAGTGAACCTGTCTTAGACAGTACCAAAGCAAGTTTACTGCCATCCGGCGAGAATCTTGGCGCACCATTATGACGAGGGTATGACGTTACCTTCTCACGCTCACCGGTATAGATGTTCATGATGAAGATTTCAGCCTGACCATTTTGGAAGCTCACGTACGCTAGCTTCTGGCCATCTGGTGACCATGCAGGAGACATAAGCGGTTGCTTAGAACGAAGTACCAAACGTTCGTTGTAACCATCGTAATCCGCAACGCGAAGTTGGTATGGGAAGCGATCTTTGTCATTTACAACAACGTAAGCAATACGCGTCATAAATGCACCGCGTTCGCCAGTAAGTTGCTCGTAAACAAGGTCAGAAATGCGGTGCGCGTATTCACGCATGCGTGGAGCTTCAACCGTTGCTACTTTATTGAAAAGAACATGATCTTTAGAAAGTACCAGCTCACCATCACCACCAAGAGCTTTACTCTGACCGCCCGTTAGTTGACCACGAACAACGTCCACTAATTGGTAGTTAACCACATAGTTACCTTGCTCGTTTTGCTTAATTGAACCAGTTAGCAGAGCATCAACGCCAAGGCCAGTCCACGCATCAAAGTTCACCTCTGATTCATTGAATGGAGTTTGTGGCATTTTGCTCGTTGGTACAGGGCTGAATTTACCACTGCGTTGCAAATCAGAAGCAATCACAGCTGAAATATCAGTTGGAAGAGGTTTACTGCCTTCCCATTTGAATGGAACAACAGCAATTGGTCGTGCTGAATCAATACCATCAGTAATCACCAGCTCTAGTGCAGCATGAGCCACACTCGTTAGACTGCCAAGCAGTACAAACATTCCTAGTAAAAGGCGTTTAATCACGTCTCAGTTCCTTAATTTAATAATCAACCGTTAAGTTAACATCACGAATTTTATCTATAATGGCGCGGTCTTTTGGCATAGGGAAATTACCAACTTGATTAACTGCGCTCTTTGCTGCGCTACATAAACGAGCATCACCACTGATAATTGAAACACTACTCACTACGCCATCTGTTCCTGTTGGCACAAGCTTAATGTTCAACCTACACGACTTTCCCACAAGATAGTCATCCTTGATGATACGACTTTCGATTAGCTGTTTATAGATCGCACCATAACGATCAGCTTCCGAATTAACATGCTGATTCTTTGCTTCTTGGTTAAGTTCAGATTCACTTTCTAGACCAGCAAAGATGTCATCCAACGCTGCTTCTTGCTCTTTACGCTCACGCTCTAATCGCTCAAGACGCTCTTTTTCTTTGCGCGCTTTTTCAGCTGCCTCTTTCGCGGCTTTTTCTTTCGCAATACGTTCTTGCTCTGCTTTTGCTGCGGCCTCACGTTCACGACGCGCTTTCTCTTCTGCTTCTTTCGCAGCTTTCTCGCGCGCTACACGCTCTTGTTCCGCTTTTGCTGCGGCAGCTTCTTTAGCAATGCGTTGCTGCTCAGCTTTACGTACAGCCTCTTCTTTGGCTTTACGTTCTTTTTCTGCTTTTGCTGCACGTTCTTTTTCTTTACGAGTGCGTTCTTCCTCTGCCTTACGCTCTTGCTCTTTCTTCTTACGAGCAGCTTCGGCTTCGCGAGCGGCTTTGGCATCTTTCGCCTGTTGCTCTTTCAGTTTACGAATATGTTCTTCTTCTGCTTTGCGATTTTTCTCAAGCTGCTCAGCTTCACGTCTCAACTTATCAAGACGGTCTTGCTCTTTCTTTGCAGCTTTTTCGCGTTGCTGACGAATCTCTTTCGCTTGCTGTTGAACAAGTTTAGGGTCAATGACCACTGCCTGCACCATTTGCCCCGTAGGTTCCGGCTTAGACATTGTGAAATCTGTACCCCAAAGCAGAGCAACGACTAACAGCGCATGCAAACCAACCGATATCGCTATCGGCTTGGTGTATTCTTTGCGTTTCTTCTTGTTGTCTTTCATAGATGTACGATGTCTATTCCTTGATATCGGTCATCAGACCCACTTTTGGGATGCCTGCACGACTTAACTCGTCAAGCAAAAGTACAACGTCAGCATATGGCGTCGCCGCATCGCCGCCCACCGCAACAGGTGAATCTGGCTTGATAGAGCGTTCTGCTTTCACTCGTACAATCACGTCTTGTAGTGATAGACCGCGCTGAACCTCTTCGTCATTCACGCTCAGACCTAAATTACCGTCGCGATCAATTTCAATGATGATAAAGCTGCTGTCTGTATCACCCGCTATATCTTGCATCGATTCAGCTGTCGATGTTTGTGGAAGATCTACATCAACACCTTGGGTGACAAATGGAGCGGTTGCCATAAAAATGATCAGCAATACGAGCATGACGTCGATATATGGCACGACGTTGATCTCTGCTGTCATTTTACGCTTTTTAGGTTGGTAACCCGCCATGCCTTATTCCTTACTTGCGCTGTCTCTACCCGCCATCGCTTGACGGTGCAGGATGCTGTGGAATTCTTCAGAGAAAGTCGCGTAAGTGTGCTCTAACTTACTTACTTTGTTGCTTAGACGGTTGTAAGCCATTACTGCTGGAATAGCGGCAAATAGACCCATAGCAGTTGCAATCAGTGCTTCTGCAATACCAGGAGCCACCATAGAAAGTGTCGCCTGCTTCACTTCACCTAGTGCAATAAAGGCGTGCATGATGCCCCAAACAGTACCAAATAGACCAATGTACGGGCTAATTGAACCAACTGTGGCAAGAAATGGTAGGCTCGTTTCCAGTTCATCGACTTCACGAGCAACGGAGACACGCATCGCACGACCCGTACCTTCCATGATGTAAGCTGGAGAATTCGCATTGCTTTTGCGTAGACGTGCAAACTCTGTAAAACCTGCGTAGAAGATTTCTTCTGTGCCAGTAATGTCATCTTTACGGGCTTTTACCTTTTGGTAAAGCTGAGAAAGATCAGTACCTGACCAGAATTTGTCTTCAAATGACTCGGCATCTTTCGATGCTTGAGACAACACTTTGCTGCGCTTGATGATCATTGCCCAAGATGCGACAGACATACCGAGTAGTGTCAACATCACAAGCTTTACCAACAGACTGGCCTGAAGAAAGAGATCTAAAATGGAAATATCAGCAGTCACTATTTGTTAGCTCCGAATTGATAAAAGATGGGATAGCTATTGGTTTCATTATCTTATTATCGATACATGCTACCTTAACAATTGTCTTGCACAATGTTTTGCCTTCATCATTGACTAACTCTTGACAGAATTGCAGAGACGCACGTTTTATTTCTGACACTCGGGTAAGAACGGTCAAATGCTCGTCCAATCTAGCCCCTTGGTTGAAATCGATATCCATGTGTCGGACAACGAAACCTATATTTTGTTCCAACAACAGATTTTGAGAAATGCCTTTTGCACGCAATAACTCAGTACGCGCACGTTCAAAGAATTTTAAATAATTTGAGTGATAGACGACGCCGCCCGCATCAGTGTCTTCGTAATACACCGTGATTGGCCAGCGGAAGGAATTTGATGTGCCTTGCAAGGGAGTACCAATATATTCAATTCTTTAAAGCAATTACTATAACTGAAGCGACAGCAATTGGTACTGAGCTAAGGGAATATTTTTGAAATTTGTAGAAAAAATAAAAGCCAGACTATGAGTCTGGCTTTTATTCGATGATTTAGTAACCGACTTTATTTCAGTCTGTAACGCTTACATGAAATACAGTGCAGTTAGATAAATTAAGATAGCGAGCGAGAAATAAGGACTGAACAGCACCTGCCAGTACCAATTTCTTGGCTTGAAGCCCACACCATATACCATGCTTGAGCACACTGCCCAAATCAGCGCTGGTGCGATAAACGCATTAAAGCCACCAATTTCTCGATGGTATGCGTTCGGATCCCACATCACCAACCCTACATGCATAAAGCCGAGGATTAAGGCCAAGACTCTCAGCAGAGTCTTGTCCATTGGTGCGTGAAGTTTCGCTACCTTGTCAGCGAGATTACTCACTGTCTTTATCCATCATTTCTGAGTGCTCTAACCAAAGAGCGTTGATGATACCGAATGCACAAGCAAGTAGTACACCTAGAATCCATGCGAAATACCACATAGTAATAGCTCCTTAGTATAGTGAGTTTTTGTTTTCTTCGATGAACTGGTCATCCAAGCGGCCGAACATCTTGTAGTAAGTCCAAGACGTGTAAGCAAGGATGATAGGAACCATAACAAACGCTACGCCTGTCATTAGGTTCAGAGTCAGTTCAGATGAAGTTGCATCCCACATTGTTAGACTTTGGCTCGGCATTAGGTCTGAAGGCATTACGAATGGGAACATTGCAATACCAGCAGTAAAGATAACACCAGCGTTACCAAGACTTGAAGTTAAGAACGCGATACCACACTTCTCTAGGCGAGATGCCAATACAGCTAGTAGCGGCATAGCAACACCCAGTACAGGTGCAACCCACAGTTCTGGGTATCGTTCAAAGTTGTTCATCCACGCACCAGCTTCACGGATAACCTCTTTGTTTAGAGGGTTAGAAGCTGCTGCTGTGTCGATACCACCTACGATAACGTAGCCTTCGATGCTTTGGATCCAGAAACCAGCAACCACAAATGCAATCACAGTTAGTAGACCTGTTAGCTGAGCCACATTACGAGCACGAGTATGTACTTCGCCAGTTGTCTTCATTTGAAGCCAAGTTGCACCTTGCATCAGGATCATGAACAAGCTTACTAGACCACATAACAGAGCAAATGGGTTTAGTAGACCAAAGAATGAACCGTGGTACGTTGGCATTAGGAATTCGTTCAACTGGAATGGAACACCTTGTAGAAGGTTACCAAACGCTACACCAAAGATGATTGGTGGAACGAAGCCACTGATTGAGATACAGATATCCCAAGTGTTACGCCATTTTGGATCTTCGATTTTTGAGCGGTAATCAAGACCAATCGGACGTAGCCAAAGTGCCGCTAGAGTTAGGATCATCGCTAGGTAGAAACCAGAAAACGATGTCGCGTAAACCAAAGGCCATGCTGCGAACAATGCACCACCAGCAGTGATAAGCCAAACTTGGTTACCATCCCAGTGCGGAGCGATTGAGTTAATCATTACACGACGTTGTGTGTCGTTTTTACCGATAACAGGTACAAGCGCGCCTACACCCATATCGAAACCGTCAGTAATAGCGAAACCAACTAGTAGAACACCGATCAGTACCCACCAGATGAATCGCAAGATTTCGTAATCAAACATCTTGTTGTCTCCTTACCTTACGCTTCTACTTGGCGGCTAACTTTGTCTTCAACAGAGTCAGCGTTTTGCTCGAAGTGGTAGCGACCAGTTTTCAGGCTGCTTGGACCTTTACGAGCGAATTTCACCATTAGGTATACTTCTGCAATTAGGAATGCAGTGTACAGCGCTAGGATTGCAAATAGTGAAGTCCAGATTTCACCTGCTGTTAGTGCTGAAGCCGCAACGTGTACCGGTAGGATTTCACCTACTGCCCACGGTTGACGACCGTACTCAGCAACAAACCAACCTGCTTCGATCGCAATCCATGGAAGTGGAATGCTGAACAATGCAGCTTTAAGAATCCATGGTTTCTGTTCGATCTTCTGACGACATGTTTGGATAAATGATGCACCAAATACGAATAACATGATGAAGCCACACGCAACCATGATACGGAATGACCAGAATAGCGGCCATACTGTTGGGATTGAGTCATCTGCAGCAGCTTGGATTTGGTCTTCTGTCGCGTCAACAACGTTTTCTGTGTAACGTTTTAGAAGTAGACCATAACCTAGGTCACCCTTCACTTCGTCAAACGCAGTCATGTTTGCTTCAGACTTGTCGCCTGCACGCAGTTTTTCAAGCAATTCATATGCGTACATACCAGTACGGATACGGTCAACGTGCTCTTCACGTAAGTCGTGTAGACCTGTGACTTGCTCGTCAAATGAACGTGTCGCGATGATACCCATAACGTAAGGGATCTTAATTGCGTAATCGGTGTTCATTGTTTCTTGGTTTGGTAAACCGAACAGTGTGAACGCCGCTGGTGCTGGTTCTGTGTGCCACTCAGCTTCGACTGCTGCAAGCTTCACTTTTTGAACTTCACCAAGCTCGTAACCAGATTCATCACCTAGCACGATTGTAGACAGGATTGCTGCCATACCGAAAGAAGCTGCGATAGCAAACGAACGACGAGCGAACGCCACATCACGACCTTTCAATAGGTAGTAAGAACTGATGCCTAGAACGAACATTGCACCACACGTGTAACCAGATGCTACTGTGTGTACAAATTTAACTTGCGCTACAGGGTTTAGTACAACGTCTGCGAAGCTCACCATTTCCATACGCATGGTTTCAAAGTTGAACTCAGCGCCAACTGGGTTTTGCATCCAGCCGTTCGCAATAAGAATCCAAAGTGCAGAGAAGTTAGAACCCAGAGCAACCAACCAGGTTACCGCTAAGTGTTGACGTTTAGATAGACGATCCCACCCGAAGAAGAATAGACCAACAAAAGTTGACTCCAGGAAGAAAGCAACCAGTGCTTCGATCGCCAGTGGTGCACCGAAGATGTCACCTACATAGTGGGAGTAGTAAGACCAGTTCGTACCAAACTGGAACTCCATGGTAAGGCCGGTAGCCACACCAAGTGCAAAGTTAATACCGAACAGCTTACCCCAGAACTTGGTCATGTCCTTGTAGATTTGCTTGTTCGTCATTACGTACATCGATTCCATAATGGCCAAAAGGAAGGCCATACCAAGAGTCAATGGTACGAATAGGAAGTGATACATCGCTGTCAGTGCAAACTGCAACCGCGACAGATCAACTACGTCAATCATGGTAACTCCTATGTGTCGGCTGAATGACACTCTCTACATATTGCAATCCATACACAAGTGTTATTCACACTTGAAAAATGTTGAATTATCACAACGCTTTGTTGCAAAAATGTGCTTCATTGGTTAGTTAATTGTTAAGCATCAGCTAATATAGCTGGGTCTAATATTACTTGTAAAAACAGTTTGTTTCAAAAGGTTTATGGCGGGAAACCGCTTTGATATACATCAATCTTTATGCGCTGATTTTGCACAAAAATCCATCACATTGATCCAGATCAATCGATATTCGATGAGTATGTTAATAGAGAGTAATCAGGAGAGAAAATAATCAGTTAGGCAAGAACATAGAGTTAACAATCTATAAGTTTCTATTACCTATTTAGTATTAGAAGAGATTTAATAAATGAGAGGTTGGTCAACATTGGTGAAACGCTGAGCGCTAAGCGCCCAGCGATGGAATCTTATTTTTCAATTCCGAAATGCAGATAAGCGCGATCTGTAGCAATTCTACCACGGGGAGTGCGTTGCAAGTAGCCTTGTTGGATTAGATATGGCTCAAGAACGTCTTCAATGGTGTCTTTCTCTTCGCCAATCGCGGCTGCCATGTTGTCTAAACCGACAGGTCCACCACCAAATTTCTCCATGATCGCAAGCAACAGCTTACGGTCCATGTAATCAAAGCCTTCTGCATCCACATCAAGCATGTTCAGCGCTTTGTCTGCTGTATCAGCACATATATGACCATTACCTTTCACTTCGGCATAGTCACGAACACGGCGCAATAGTCGGTTAGCAATACGTGGTGTACCACGAGCACGGCGAGCGACTTCCAATGCACCTTCTGATTCCATCGATAAGCCCAAGCAATCGGCACTGCGCTGAACGATATCTTGCAGGTCTTTTACTTTATAGTACTCAAGGCGCTGCGTAATACCGAAACGGTCACGAAGTGGCGAAGTCAGAGAACCTGCACGCGTCGTTGCACCGATCAAAGTGAAAGGTGGCAAATCAATTTTGATAGAGCGTGCTGCAGGACCTTCACCAATCATGATGTCCAACTGGTAATCCTCCATTGCTGGATACAACACCTCTTCAACCATCGGGCTTAAGCGGTGAATCTCATCAATGAACAGTACATCGTTTTCTTCTAAATTAGTCAGCAGCGCCGCCAAGTCTCCTGCTTTCTCAAGCACTGGGCCAGAAGTGGTTCGAATGTTCACTTCCATCTCATTGGCGACGATATTCGCAAGCGTGGTTTTACCCAAGCCCGGAGGACCAAAAATCAAAAGGTGGTCAAGCGCTTCATTTCGCAATTGAGCAGCTTTGATGAAAATCTCCATCTGATCACGAACGTGATCCTGACCTTGGTAATCTGCCAGTTTTTTAGGACGAATCGCACGGTCGATGACATCTTCATCACGAAACGAAGGATTTTCTGGAGCGATTAAACGATCGGCTTCAATCATATTGTTCCCTTGGGCTTTCCGTTACACCATTGATTTTAGTGCTTCACGGATCAGTTGCTCACTGGTCATATCCGGTTTAGCGATCTGAGAAACCACTTTCGACGCTTGAGTCGGCTTGTAGCCCAGAGCAAGGAGCGCACTGATTGCCTCTTCTTCTGCGTTATTAGAACCCGCAGAGCCAGAGTCCGCAGGTGCTGCATCCGTAAATGGCGTAAACAGATCGCCAGCACCCCACCCTTTCAGGCGGTCTTTCATTTCTACAACTAGGCGTTCAGCAGTCTTCTTGCCAACACCTGGTAGCTTCACCAGCGTTGAAATGTCTTCACGCTCAACGCAAGAAACGAATTGGCTCGCTGTCATACCAGAAAGGATACCTAGACCTAGCTTAGGCCCAACACCGTTCGCTTTGATCACTTCACGGAAAAGCGCACGCTCTTTTACTGTGTTGAAACCGTAAAGCAATTGTGCGTCTTCACGCACAACAAAGTGAGTATAAATAATGGCTTCTTCACCGACATTTGGCAGTTCGTAGAAACAGCTCATTGGCATCTGAACTTCATAACCAATGCCATTAACTTCAATTAAAACTTCAGGTGGTTGCTTTTCAAGCAGAGTGCCGCGAAGACGTCCAATCACTATAAATACTCTTTGGAAATGAATTTGCGACAGGATAATAAAGAACTGGATAGACATCCAGTCCTTTATGCGGTGGGGTTAGATTTTTGAGACAACTTGATCAAGCTGTTGAGTCAGATTGCGCACCGCGACCACTTGCCCGTTCAGTTCGCTGCCGTATTGCGCGACAGTTTCGGCAATGATTTTGGTGTTCACTACGCCGTTAGCAACTTCACTGCTGGCTTCATCTAACTCTTTTAAAGCCGTCATTTGCGTCGCCATGATGCCAGACAGACTCTGCACATCGTGAGAGATGGTGGTAACTTGCTGAATAATGGTGTTCATTCGCTCTGTACTCGATGTCACAACGCTTTGACCATGCTTCACTTCTTGCTCACTGCGATCAAGCAAGTTCCGAATTTCCACCGCCGACTGACTGCTCTTAGCTGAAAGCTCTCGCACTTGGTCCGCAACGACCGCAAAACCTCTGCCCTGCTCACCCGCTCTCGCCGCTTCAATAGCGGCATTCAGAGCGAGCAAGTTGGTTTGTTCCGCAACCGACGTAATCAAGTCCGCCACTTTCATGATGTCTTCATGGCTGGTAATGATCTGGCTGATCGCTTGGGTAGAGTCCTCCAATAATTCCGAGCTTTTCTCAGCTTGTTGATGAACGCCCTCACTCTTCTCGCGCAGCTCTTCGACAAACTTGCTGGACTCTTCAATCCCAGTCGTCATGTGATGCACTTGCTGACTCATTTGCTCGGCTGCACTGGCTTGGGATTCACTATTTACATTAAGGGCATTCACCTGAGCATCCAATTGCGATGATTGCTCATCCAGCACTTGCGAGACTTGTTTCAACTCACTTGAGTTTTGATTCGCCTGTTCTAGCACCTCTGCTAAACGTAGCTCCCCTTCTGTCGCCTTTTGTGCCACCAACTCACTTTCTGCTTTAGCTTTCTCTGCACTTTCAATCGCGATGTCTCGCTGCTTGGCGGTAAAGGCTTGCGCAATACAAATCACCACCAGCGGTAACACGGTACCTGACCATATCTCCACACGCTGCGCCGATTCAGACAACACGAGTTGGGGAAAACCAAAACCAGACACATGCTGATACGTCATTACCGCAGAAAGCACTATTACTAACGCGCTCCAAGAGATCGCCATGATACGAGTGCCAGATAAAAAGAAAGCGACGACTAACAAAGGCACCCAGTAAGTTTGGGTAGAATCGACCACGCCACCACTTTGATAGATGATGTTGAGTGCATGCACTGACATGCCAACAAAACCAAGATTGAGCGACAATGCTGGTTGTTTGAACCATCTCAGGCTGAAGGCGGATATTAGTTCGAGTGCGATTAAGAGTACTGAGGTGAAAATTAGGCTTTCATGTCCATGTTTGGACCATTTGATCAGGCTGTAGATACCGACGAGGAAAGCGATGAAGGTAAATAGAGAGAGGATGTCTGCTTGACGTTGTTGAGTTCTTGTCCATTGAGTTTGGCGCGGCATAAATGCACTGCGCCACAGCGTGGCTGGATTCATGTTCAATCTTCCTTGATTGATTCCTTGTTAGACCTCTGACCACTATATTTTTGTAACATTTTCTCAACAAATCCAATCCATAAATCTGTCTGAGATGTCTCATTTTTAATACGAGAATACGCCTAACGGTAACGACCTTTTCTTGCACTGGTTGCTTTGCCTGCGAGCGCCACTAGTGTCTTATTGGTGTTAGCGTGACAAATGGCAACACCCAACGCATCGGCGGCATCGGCTTGAGGCTTGGCTGGCAATTTAAGCATGTGTTGAACCATATGTTGAACCTGAACTTTGTCTGCGCCACCAGTGCCTGTTACCGCTTGTTTAATGAGACGAGCCGCGTACTCATGCACCGGAAGATCCGCATTCACAGCCGCCACAATTGCACTACCACGCGCCTGTCCTAGCTTTAATGCAGAATCAGCGTTTTTCGCCATAAACACTTGTTCGATAGCAAATACATCTGGTTGAAACTGGGTGATGATTTCCGTCACGCCTGCGTAGATTTGCTTGAGACGACCTGGCAACTCTTTTTCAGAAGTGCGAATACAGCCGCTGCCTAGATATTGCAGATGACGACCTTGCTGGCGAATCACGCCGTAACCGGTAATACGAGAGCCTGGGTCAATACCCAAAATAATTGACATGAAGACTCCTAATCAATAACTCACTGTAAGTATGAGAATAGTTGCCATTAAAACAAAAACTCCCGCGGGTGCGGGAGTTTTTTCTTTAATTGTTGTGCGCTTATTCTGCGTCTTTTTCTTTCGCAACTGTTACTGCAATCGCTAGCTCTTCTAGAGCCGCTGGGTTTGCAAGGCTTGGAGCGTCTGTTAGTAGACACGCCGCCGCAGTTGTTTTAGGGAACGCGATAACGTCACGGATGTTCTCTGTACCACATAGCAGCATCACTAGACGGTCTAGACCGAATGCAAGACCTGCGTGTGGAGGCGTACCGAATTTTAGCGCGTCCAGTAGGAAGCCGAATTTCAGTTGTTGCTCTTCTGCATCGATACCTAGGATATCGAATACCGCTGCTTGCATTTCTGCGTTGTGGATACGTACAGAACCACCGCCTACTTCGTAGCCGTTTAGAACCATGTCGTATGCGTTTGAGTTCGCTACTGCTGGGTTCGCTTTTAGCTCTTCCGCAGTCACACCTAGAGGTGATGTGAATGGGTGGTGCATTGCGTGTAGGTTGCCTTCGTCGTCTTCTTCGAACATTGGGAAGTCAACAACCCATAGCGGAGCCCAAGTGCCTTCTTTAGTTAGACCTAGGTCTTTACCAAGTTTAAGACGAAGTGCACCCAGTGCTTCAGCAACGATGTTAGCTTTGTCTGCACCAAATAGGATGATGTCGCCAGATTCCGCTTGAGTGCGATCTAGGATACCGTTGATCACGTCTTCGTTTAGGAATTTAGCTACAGGAGATTGGATACCTTCCATGCCTGCTGCACGGTCGTTAACCTTCATCCATGCTAGACCTTTCGCACCGTAGATACCTACGAATTCTGCGTAGCCGTCGATTTGCTTACGAGTAAGCTCAGCACCACCTGGAACACGGATAACTGCAACGCGACCTTTCTCGTCGTTTGCTGGACCAGAGAATACTTTGAACTCAACGTCTTTTACTAGGTCAGCAACGTCTACTAGCTCTAGCGGGTTACGTAGGTCTGGCTTGTCAGAACCGAAACGACGAATCGCTTCGCTGAACGGCATTACTGGGAATTCACCTAGGTCAACGTTCAGTAGCTCTTGCCACATTTCACGAACCATTTTCTCAGTCGTTGCACGAACTTGATCAGCCGTCATGAATGACGTTTCGATATCAATCTGAGTGAATTCTGGTTGACGGTCAGCACGCAAGTCTTCATCACGGAAACACTTAACGAT
Organism: Vibrio sp. L85; assembly: GCF_963871815.1. Lineage (NCBI taxonomy): Bacteria > Pseudomonadati > Pseudomonadota > Gammaproteobacteria > Vibrionales > Vibrionaceae > Vibrio > Vibrio sp. L85. Next base: position 123,052 of record NZ_CAWMYL010000116.1, on the reverse strand, counting down.
TTGGTAGTAACGGTCAAAACCAGACATCATTAGAAGCTGTTTGAATAGCTGTGGAGACTGAGGAAGCGCGTAGAAGCTGCCTTTGTGAACACGGCTAGGTACTAGGTAGTCACGAGCGCCTTCTGGTGTCGCTTTTGTTAGTACTGGTGTTTCGATATCTAGGAAGCCGTTGTCATCTAGGAAACGACGAACAAAGCTAGACGCTTTAGCACGTAGCTTGATGCGGTCGCTCATTTCTGGACGACGTAGATCTAGGTAACGGTACTTCAGACGTTGCTCTTCAGAGTTCTTTTGGTTGAAGTCTAGAGGCAGAACATCAGAACGGTTGATGATTTCAAGACCTTTCGCAAGGATCTCAACTTCACCTGTTGCCATGTCTTTGTTTACTTGGCTGTCTGGACGAACGCGAACTTCACCAGTTAGCTTGATACAGAATTCATTACGAAGTGTGTTAGCCACTTCATACGCATCTGCCATATCTGGATCAACAACTACCTGAACGATACCTTCGCGATCTCGCATATCGATAAAAATAAGACCGCCTAAATCACGACGACGGTTAACCCAGCCGCAAAGTTCTACAGTTTGTCCTGCAAGGGACTTGTTCAGGTGACCACAGTAATGGGTACGCATAATGAAATTCCCAATCTCTCAAATATTGTTAACTACGCTCTGTCAGCCTCATTGCCGAGCAGAGTAAAGATCCATTTATACGCTGAAAGCCTATGAAAATCGACTACTCAACATACAATTAAGTGTGTTTTATCATTCATTGGTGGTTTTTAGTACAACAAATGTTCAAAAGCGCACCAAAGCGAAAAAATTGGTGGGGATTATAGCGTGAAATTACCCATTTCAGCAAAACTCTCGTAAAGTGGGCTCAGGAAAAAACGTAAAGCAGAGATATGGATAATTTACCCCTTCGACTTGGATTGACCATGTGGTCGCACAACCAGTGGCAGCAAAGCTTTTATGGCAGTGGCACCAAACCCGCAGAGCGACTCGAAAAGTACGCGCAGGTGTTCCACACCGTAGAAGGCAACACCACCTTTTACGCCACACCGACGCTCAACACGGTGCAAAACTGGAAAGCCGCGACTCACGACGATTTCAAATTCACCTTTAAGTTGCCAAAAGCCATTACTCACGAACAGATGCTCAGAGGTTGCGACGAGCAGCTACGTGACTTTATGACCATCATGGAACCACTTCATGAACGCGTTGGGCAATGGACGATTCAGCTCCCTGCTGCATTTGGTCCAGAACACCTCGATAGATTAAAGAAGTTCTGTGCCAGCTTTCCGCCGAATTTCCCGCTTGGGGTGGAAGTTCGTCACATGGCGTTTTTCTCCAAAGGTGAAGAAGAACGTGCGTTGAATCAGTGGCTGTTAGAGAGCGGCATCGACCGCATTATTATGGACAGCCGCCCTGTATTCGCCGCGCAGCCGACGACTGAAGCGGTAATCGATGCCCACCAGAAAAAGCCTCGCGTTCCGGTTCATGCAATCGCAACCGCCAAGCACCCAATGATACGTTTTATCGGTCATCCCGACATGGACGACAACCTGCGCTTTTTCGAACCTTGGTTGAAGAAACTGCCGATGTGGATTGAACAAGGCATTCAACCGTACTTGATGATCCACACGCCAGATAACGTCTTAGCGCCAGAACTGGCTGAAAAGCTATATAAGCAGCTACAACTTAAGCTCTCACTGCCAAATTTGTCTGTATTTCCTGCCAACGATGGCAACTCGCAAATACAAATGTTTTAGACAAGCTTATAATTAAGCAAATGACAGAGGCGCGAATTTCCCATAAAATACGCGCCTTTTTTGATGCCTGACATTTCAGGCGGCTTGTATGCAGAGATTTGGTTATGAACCCTAAGAGCAATCCAGATACTATTTTTTCGGCTCCAATCGATAAAATTGGGGATTTCACGTTCGATGAACGCGTGGCGGAAGTTTTCCCTGACATGATTCAGCGATCGGTGCCGGGTTACAGCAACATCATTTCTGCAATTGGTATGTTAGCAGAGCGTTTTGTTAAGCCTCACTCAAACATCTACGACCTAGGTTGTTCTTTGGGTGCTGCTACGCTGTCTATGCGTCGTCATATCAAACAAGAAGGTTGCCAAATCATTGCCGTGGACAACTCTCCTGCGATGGTTGAACGCTGTAAGCTTCACGTCAACGCATACCGCAGTGATACACCAGTTGATGTCGTCGAAGCGGACATTCGTAATATCGAAATCGAAAACGCATCTGTGGTGGTATTGAACTTCACACTGCAATTCCTTTCTCCAGAAGATCGCTATGCTCTACTAGAGAAAATCTACGCAGGTCTGCGCCCAGGCGGCATTTTGATTCTGTCTGAAAAGTTCGTGTTTGAAGATGAAGTGTCTAACGAGTTGTTGATTGACCTTCACCACGACTTTAAACGTGCAAATGGCTATAGCGAACTTGAGATCAGCCAAAAGCGCAGCGCAATTGAAAACGTGATGCGCCCTGATTCAAAGAAAGATCATAAAGAGCGTTTCGCAGAAATTGGTTTCTCAAGCTACGACGTTTGGTTCCAGTGCTTTAACTTCGGTTCAATGTTTGCGATTAAATAGCGAGAAGCGAGAAGCGAGAAGCGAGAAGCGAGAAGCGAGAAGCGAGAAAGTCTTAACGTTTCGCATTTAGTGTCAATTTTTTAATTTATTACTCAGTGAAAAACTATGTTTAATTTTGCTAATTTTTATCAGTTAATCGCTCAAGACACTCGTCTTCAGCCGTGGCTAAACGTATTACCTCAACAGTTAACAGATTGGCAAAACGCTGAGCACGGTGACTTTGGTCGCTGGCTAAAAGCGCTGAACAAGATCCCACAAGGCGCACCAAACCAAGTGGACATCAAAAACTCGGTGACCATCAGCAACGATACGCCTTTCCATGAAGGTGAACTGAAAAAGCTAGAAAGCCTACTGCGTACATTCCACCCATGGCGCAAAGGTCCATACACAGTGCACGGTATTCATATCGATACTGAATGGCGCAGTGACTGGAAATGGGATCGCGTTCTTCCGCACATCTCGCCACTAAAAAGCCGCAGCGTATTAGATGTTGGTTGTGGTAACGGCTACCACATGTGGCGCATGCTGGGTGAAGGTGCACGCCTAACGGTTGGTATCGACCCTTCTCACCTGTTCCTAATTCAGTTCGAAGCGATTCGTAAGTTAATGGGCGATGACCAACGCGCTCACCTTCTTCCATTAGGTATTGAACAACTACCAAAGTTAGAAGCGTTCGACACTGTATTTAGTATGGGCGTCCTTTACCACCGTCGCTCTCCACTGGATCACTTGGTGCAGCTAAAAGACCAGTTAGTATCAGGCGGTGAGCTTGTTCTGGAAACACTCGTTATCGAAGGCGATGAGAACGCGGTATTGGTTCCGACGTCTCGCTACGCGCAAATGCGTAACGTGTACTTCTTCCCGTCAGCGAAAGCACTGAAAGTGTGGTTAGAGTTGGTTGGCTTTAAAGATGTTCGTATCGTAGATGAAAACGTGACTTCTGTTGGAGAGCAACGTACCACAGACTGGATGACACATAACTCTCTACCAGATTACCTTGATCCAAACGACCCAAGCAAAACGGTAGAAGGCTACCCTGCACCTCGCCGTGCGGTGCTTGTCGCAACCAAGCCATAATTAACTGAGATTTCTGACATTGTCTTAACTCACTCCCTCCATTAAGACATTAACCTCTCTTCAAATCTAATTAAGGATGCGTCTTGCGTCCTTAATTTTTTGGCTTTTCGTCACTATTCCTCATTCTGTAAGAGTCTGAAGCAGATTCTTGCTTGTGAGCCTTTGGCGATAACGCTAAACTCTTAAAAAACAAACAACTTACTCCAATCCCAAGGTTTTCAATGTTTATACGATTGACTCCGGTTGTTGCCATCGCCTTACTATCTGGATGTACTTTGACCAAAGGCGAACAGTACCACCAAGAAACGTTAGCTGCTATTCAGGCTTCAGAAACGAATTTCAATACTCGCGTTACCAACTTAGAGCTTCAACTTAGTAACCAGTCGGATTACATCGAAAGTTTGGAAGACCAAGTGGATAAGTTAAATGGCGAACTCAATACCTTCCGTAAAGAAGCAATGGACGAAGTGAGAAAGCCTAAAGAACCTATCATTGTTCAAGCTCCTGCTCCCGTTCAAGCAACTCCTACCCATGACATTGTCCTTGGCTCAATTGAGCGAGTGACGATCGATTCAATCAAACAAACGTTCGACGCTCGCGTAGATACCGGCGCGGCAACATCTTCACTGAACGCTGTTGATATCGAAGAATTCGAAAGAAATGGCAAAAACTGGGTGCGTTTCCACCTAGCTGATAATACCAAGTCAGATGAAGAGAAAGATATTTGGATTGAAGCACCAATTATTCGCTACGTGAAAATCCGTCAAGCAACCAATGAAGAACTAGAGCGTCGTGCTGTAGTTGAACTTTGGGTGCGCGTTGGAAAAATTCATGAAAAAGCGCAATTTACGTTGGCAGATCGCTCTCAAATGAACCATCCTGTGTTACTAGGAAGAGAATTTATGCGCGACATCGCACTCGTCGATGTGAGTCGTAAATATATTCAAACGGAAGAAGATAAAAAATAATAAGGTAGATTATGACGTCAAGAATACCGTTTTACCTGTCAATCATCCTTTTGGTGGTTGCGGGCATCGCTTTGAGTGTTTTCAGACATCAGAATTACGGCGTTCCATGGACTCCAGGTGAAACGCGTCAAGTTTGGGATGTTGAAGCCCGCATTGAGTTCAATGCAAATGGCGGTGAAGTTAAAGCTTCTCTCGCTGCTCCTCATACACAAAAAGGCTACACCTTAATCGGTGAGTCGGCGTCATCTCCTGGTTATGGTGTTTCTTACGTAAACTCTGATTCAGGTCGTCGTGCTGAATGGTCTATCCGCCAAGCAACTGGCGCACAAACCATTTACTACAAAGCCCAATTCTTGGTTGATCCACAAGCAAAAGTGGATGAACAGCCACCAACCGGTGAAATTGCCAAACCAACCCTTTCAGCACCTCAACAAGCGGCAGCAAATGCGTTGATTGAGCGTGCAATGAGCCGTTCAGCAGACAACGAGACTTTCGCTCGTGAGCTGATCAAAACACTGAACGATCCAGATAGCCAAAACGCAGCACTGATTCTAAATGACTTTGATCGTACCGACGCTCTGCACAAAATTCTGCTTACCGCTGGCGTACAGAGTAAGACCGTTGGTGTAATCGAGCTGGAAGATGGACGTCGCCGTCAAACGATTCAACCTATGGTTCAAGTTTGGTCTGGCGATAAGTGGGTACTCTTCTCACCAAACTCTGAGCAAGCTGCAGCGCAGCCTAACCTACTTGTTTGGGATGAATCGAATGTTTCGCTACTTGACCTAGTGGGCGGCAAAAACAGCCAAGTTCACTTCTCTATGATCAAGCAGGAGCTCACACCGCAAGAAGCAACCAACAACAAAGTGGAAGCTGACGGTCTATTGAACCTGTCTATCCACAGCCTACCTCTTGAAGAGCAGGCGATGTTTAAGACCATCATGCTGATTCCAATTGGTGCTCTTATTGTTGTATTCCTGCGCGTTATCATCGGTCTTAAGACATCCGGTACCTTCATGCCAGTTCTTATTGCGGTTGCCTTTGTACAAACGCAACTTGTAACAGGTATCGTCGGCTTCCTACTGATTGTCGGTACGGGTCTGATCATCCGAAGTTACTTATCGAGGCTAAACTTACTTCTGGTCGCAAGGATATCCGCGGTTATCATCACAGTAATCATGATCATCTCTGTGTTTACCGTTGTGGCATTCAAGATTGGTCTGACTGAGGGTCTAACCATTACCTTCTTCCCAATGATCATCTTGTCATGGACGATCGAACGTATGTCGATTCTATGGGAAGAAGAAGGCGCGAAAGAAGTTGCGCTTCAAGGTGGTGGCTCACTACTGACCGCGGTACTGGTTTACTTGGCAATGACCAACACCTACATCCAGCACCTAACGTTTAACTTTATCGGCCTACAGCTCATTGTACTGGCAGGTATTCTACTACTAGGTACATACACGGGTTACCGTCTAACTGAGCTACGTCGCTTTAAACCACTAGCGGAGGACTAAACGATGTTTGAACGTTTTACTTCGCCAGCAAAACTCCGCCATAAAGGCATTATGGGGATGAACAAGCGTAACCACAGTTACATTGGTCGTTACAATGATCGTTCTAAATACCCTTTGGTGGATGACAAGCTCAAAACCAAAATTATCGCTGAAGCAGCAGGCGCGACTGTGCCTGCTCTTATTGGCGTGATCGCCAGCCAAGCTGAAGTGAAAAAGATTCACAAGATGGTTGAGAACTGGCCCGGTTTTGTAATCAAGCCAGCTCAAGGCAGTGGTGGTAAAGGTATCTTGGTTATCACTTCGCACAAAGATGGCGTATATACAAAGCCATCGGGTGCTACCTGCAATAAAGAAGAAGTTGAGCGTCACATCAGTAACGCACTTGCGGGTCTTTTCTCCCTTGGTGGTAAGAACGATGTAGCTGTGGTTGAGAACTTAATTAAGTTTGATGACTGCTTCGACGGCTTCAGTTACGAAGGTGTGCCAGACGTACGTATTATCGTATTTAAGGGCTACCCTGTTATGGCGATGATGCGTTGCTCTACAGCAGCATCGGATGGTAAGGCTAACCTTCACCAAGGCGCGGTAGGTGTCGGTATCGACATTGCTACTGGTAAAGCCATTCGCGCGGTGCAATTTGACCAACCAGTGACTCATCACCCAGATACGGGTAAAGACCTGTCGACACTGCAAGTGCCTCATTGGGAGCGCTTGTTAGAGCTTGCGTCCAGTGCTTGGGAAATGACAGGTCTAGGTTACATGGGCACCGACATGGTATTGGACAAAGAAGAAGGTCCAATGGTTCTAGAGCTAAACGCTCGCCCTGGTCTAGCAATCCAAATTGCAAACGGTGCAGGTCTCCTACCTCGCTTGAAACACATTGAGAATCTTGGCACTCCTGCTGAATATCCAAAACCAAAAGAGCGTGTTGCGTACGCAGCAGAGCAATTTGGCGTAAAATCTCAGTTCTAATCTAATCGCTAGCAGCCATTCTCGTGGTTGCTAGCTTTCTTTTCATATTTGAGCACTATCGCTCTCTTCCTAAGTAATTCATCGTTTTTATCACTGCAATCGATGATCCAGCTAACAAAATACACATCGATCGTTTCTTTTTTCTGCCGATTTTTGATTTTATATTTTCTCCCCCTTACTCAACTCGAGAGGTTGGGCGATGCTAACAAAAGAAACTAATAACAATGATACTCCGCTTGTTGAACAAGAGAACTTTGACCAACACCTACAACGTTTGTCGGAAATCTCTGTCCAAGCACTTGATGAGCTTGCTGAAATGATCGAAAAAGGAAACGACTTTTCAGAAGAATAGGACTTACTTTTTCACATTTAAGCGCCTGCAAAAAAGCCGAGCCTGTTGCCCTACAGACTCGGCTTATTTCGTTTTACAAATACAAAAACGCCCGCGTTTCTTGCGGGCGTTTTATTAGCTTCGGAGTTTAGGACTCAAACTCTTCAATCATCTCTTGTGCCTCAGTCTTAGGTTTATCGTTTTGACCAAAACCACGCAGACCAACTACGTGTACATGCTCGTGGTCTTTAAACACCTTACGCACCAGTTTGTAGGTCGTACCTTTCTCTGGGCTGATATTTTCTGGCGCCGCGATAAGAAGCTGCATATCCAGACGGTCACACAGTTCAAACAGCGTTGAGATAGATTTCGCATCCAGACGTGCTGCCTCATCAAGGAACAACAGACGACATGGCACGATATCTTTACTGCGCAAACGGCGTGATTCTTCTTCCCAGCTTTGAACAACCATCAGTAGGATTGACTGACCAGTACCGATCGCCTCACCCGTAGATAGCGCGCCAGATTCAGCTTGTAGCCAGCCGTCAGAACCACGGTTCACCTCCACACTTAGCTCTAGGTAGTTACGGTAATCCAGTAGCTCTTCACCCAGAACCTGAGGAGAACGTTGACCCATATCGATATGTGGGTTCACGCGTTGGAACAGTTTCGCCATTGCTTCAGAGAAGGTAAAGCGAGTCGATTCAAACAGATCTTTATGCTGCTCTTGTTGTGTCGCTAGACCGTTAAGTAGCACTTCATGACTTTCGCGGATCTTCACGTTTAGACGTACGCCCTTCACCTGACCGAACGAGATGTTCGACAAACCTTGGTTCAGCATACGAATACGGTTTTGCTCACGCTGAATCGTCTTCTTGATGATGCTCGCTACTGACTCAGAGCTGATCGCTAGGCGGTTTTCACGTTGCGTTAGCTCTTCCGTTAGACGCGCCAGCTCTACTTCCATCTCTTCGATCGCTTCGACTGGATCATCAGTACGGATGATATCCTGACGAATACGTTCACGAAGATGTTGGTAAACCGCGATGTAAAACAGAACTTTACGCTCTGGACGTGCATTGTCTTCTGATAGACGCAGCGCATCACGCAGGTCATCATTATTCGCAACCGCTAGACGCAGCGCACCCAATGATTTATCCGACATTGAACGCAGTTCATCCGCTGACATGTAAGCCAGTTCACGCTTGTGTAGACGACGCTCAACATCGTTCTCACGCGCTAGACGAAGTACCGAACACCAGCCAGCTTTCGCTGCAACAACGAAGGTACGCAGCTCAACGTATTCTTTCTGAACTTTCTTCAGACGTTTCGCCAAGCCTTTCATCTCTAGTTCAGTAGAGGTGATCGTACGCTCGTATTCGCTCTTACGGCTACGAGAAGTGTGTAGACGCTCATGCAGTTCGCCACGACGACGCATTGCACGCTCTTCTGCACCTTCGTCAGCGTTCACGCCAAACTCTTGAAGTTCTTGTTTGAACTCTTGAACCGTTTCCAGTTTCGCTTGGTGTGAACTCTTCAGAGAAGCCAATACTTGGTTGTATTGGTTCATTTGACCTTGCGATTGTTTCAACTCTTCACGAGAGCGAGTACGCATTTGTTCAGCTTGAACCAGTTTTGCTTTTAGCTGTTCGCTCAGCTCACTGCTCTTGTTCAGTAGGTCTACTGAATCTGAATAAGCGAAGTAGTGGCGACGTTCAACGAGATCCGAGAGCGCAAAGATTTGCTTCTTAAGATCTTGTAGCTGTTCGTCTGCCGCTTTGTATTCCGCTTCTAGTGCATCGAATTGCTCTGGGTCAGCATCTAGGGCAACCGCTACTTTTTCCAGTTCCGCCACCGCTTTCGCGTGGTTGGTTAGGAACGCTTTTGCTTCTGAAAGTTGAGCGATTTTCTCTTCCAACTCATCAAAGCGCGCTTGCAGCGACTCATCTTCAATCAACGCCATGTTCGGTGCTAGCTTGTCTAAAGAAGACAATGCTTGCTTGCTGGTTTGCAGTTGAGAACGTTGCTGCTGCTCTTTTGCATCCAGATCAGCCAGTACGCGCGCAATTTGGTTACGCTTGTCGCGAATGGTTGCCAATGCTTGCTCTGGGTCAGCTTCGAATGCTACTTGAATGTGGCTTGCCACAAACTGGTTGAACGCTTGGTACAGACGCTGCATTTTTTGCGAATCGAATGCCGCTTTCGCGTGCTTCTCAACCACTTCTTCACGTTCGTTACGCAGTAGCTCTAAACGCTGCTCACGTGCTGCACGACCAAACAATGGGATTTCAGGCAAGCGAGAGTAACGCATTTGGCGATCGTTCATACGAACACAAACCGCGCCTTCTAACTCTTCTGCGTCGAATGAGCTGTCATCAAAGGCATCGATGTCACCTTCAATGATGTACAAGTCTTCTGGACAGTCGTCTAGTTCTACCAGTTTCTCTTCGATACCAGATAGGTCAGAAACAACGATAGCGTGACGAGCCGGACCGTACATCGCACTGAAGTAAGGCGCGTCATCAATAGTGATGTCATCATAGATCTCTGACAGCAATACGCCGCCTAGAGTATCTGCCAAACCTTTCAGACGAGGGTCGTTTGAACCACCAGGTGAAGCAAGACGCTCAATCTCAGAGTCAAGTTGGCTGCGACGCTCTGCTAGTTTGTCTTTCGCCAGAGAAAGGGTCTTCTCTTGCTCAAGCACCACTTGCATTTGGCTCATGACTGACTGGCTATCTTCTAGCTCAGCGCCACTTTGCTCACGCAGTTTTTCTAGCGCATCGTTCGCCGCAATCCATGTTGGTGCAATGGCTTCTAGCTTGTTGATTTCCGCTGCTGCATCTTGCTCTAGACGACGCTGTTCGCTGCGTTGTTCACGCACGTCTTCCTGCGTCATTTCTAGCGAGTCGATTTGCATCGCGTGACGCTCACGTTCTTGTTCAAACGTGATTTCGTCAGTCAGTTCAACATGGAACTGCTTTTGGTATTCGTTAACGAGCTCACGTGCTTGACGTTGCTGGTTAAGGCTACGCTCAAGGTCACGGTGCTGTGCACGCCATTGCTGTTCGTTTTGCGCGACTTGCTGAGATTCACGCGCTTTCGCAATTGCGGTTTTCGCATGTTCAGACGCATCTTTACGCTCAACTTGACCAACAATGCTTTGTACCAGTTTAAGCGCCGTTTCGAACTGCTCTGCTGCTGCAGAAGACATGTCCAGTTTGTGCTTAACCGATAGCAACGCGTTGGTACTTTCTGATTCTTTGCTCTTAAGCTCAGAGACAAGCGCTTGTGCCGATTCTGCCGTTAGGCTGTCATCGCCAAGTAGCTGCTTCGCTTTTTCCAGCGCTTGAACCGCTTGTTGGTATTGAAGGGCACGAGTTTGTTGAACGTCGAGTGCTTGTTGGTAGTCCGCCAACTGCGTCTTAAGGCTATCCACCTCTTCTTCCGCAACGGTCGCTTGCTCTTCCACCATCATCACGCGTTCTTGCGCTTCTTCCACTACCATCATCTGTTCTTCAAGACGCTCACTCAGCTCTTCAAGATCTTCTTGGTAGCGTTCGATCTTCTCTTGCTGACGCAGTGCGTTTTGCACCAGTTGCAAGTAGTCAGAAGCCGCTTGGTAATCTTGCTCTAGCGCAGATTCCGACTCGATCAGCAGTTCTAGCTCTTCTTGAACACGGTTAAGCAGGTTGTTTTGCTCAACGAGAGTTTCACGAGAACCGAACAGCTCTGAACGTAATGACAGCGTTTTATCCAACTTGTTACGACGATCGTTCGCGTGACGCATGTAGTCCGCCGCCACGTAGTTAGTCGACTCTGTGATCAAGTGTTTGAACAAGTCACGGTCTGCTTGCGTGGTTTTGATCGCTTCTAGCGTCATGCGGTTTTCACGCAGTGCTGATTCCATATCTTGGAACGCTTTCTTCACGCCGCCGTTTTGTGGCAGAAGGTAGTCACGAAGCGAGCGCGTGATTGCACTTGAGATACCACCGTAAAGCGATGCTTCGATCAGGCGGTAGAATTTAGAACGGTCACCAGAGTTACGCAGTTTCTTCGGAATCACACCGAATTCGAACATCTGCGAGTGGTAATCCACGATAGAAGAGAAGGCTTTAAATTGAACGCCTTCAAATTCTGCGATCGATTCTTTTACTTCATTGATTTGACGTACACGAGCTTGAGTCGCAGATACGCTTTCAATCAAGATATCCGTTGGTTTCACATGGCTTGGAAGACCTTGGATAACAAACGGTTTGATGTCTACTTTCTTATCACGACCCGCTACTTGCTGCAGTTTTACTGCAAACAATAGGCGTTGGTTACGTGAGTTCACCACATCTAGCGCCGCATAACATGCGCCCGGCTGTAACTTACCGTACAGACCTTTGTCGCGAGACGATTGGCTGCTGCCTGCTTCTGTGGTGTTACGGAAGTGCAGTAGCGTTTGGTCAGGAATCAATGCGGTGATGAACGCCGCCATTGTGGTCGATTTACCTGCACCGTTACCACCTGATAGCGTGGTGACCAGACCATCGATGTCAAACGTACGGGCAAAGAAGCCGTTCCAGTTGACCATGGTCAGCGATTGGTATTTACCGCGTTCAATCATGCTCATGCTTCACCCTCTTCTGTTGTTTCTTCTTGGGCTTGGTCGTCTTGATCTTCTTCAGACAATAGGCTGCCTTGGCTTGGCTCTTTGGTGTGCACTACCGCTTCACCATCACGGATCAGACGTAGCTGCGCTTCACGCATATCATCACCAATTCGTACATCGGCACCAAAGCGGAATACTGCTTCACTGATGCTGAATTTACCGGTTTCACCGATGTTGATGATCATGCCTAGGCGACGCAGGCGACGGAGTGACGTACGTACTTTTTCAAACAGCTTTTCTTTATCAAGGTCAGAACCAGTCGCACGGTTCGTCACTAGCTTCATCAGCTTGTTTTCATCAGCCAGAGCAAGTAGCTCGTCGTACAATTCTTGGTTAGTGAAGATGCCTTCGTGCGCAAGACGTTCTGGGCTTAGGTAAAGGAAACACAGTACCTTACCCACCAGCATGTCCAGCTCAGAAAGGACACTACGACCAATCAAAGACGTTGAACGTGGACGGAGGTAGAAGAAACCTTCTGGCGCTTTCACCAATTCGGTGTTGTAGCGCTGATAGAAAGAAGAAAGCTCAAGTTCGAAATCCGACAACAACGCGTGGTTGTCCAGATCTTCACTTGAAACATGACGCCCTGCTCGAAGCATGCTGTCTAGCGCTGGGAACAGAGGGTTAGAAATTGCTTTTGCCAGATTCTCTGACATGTATTCATTAGTATCGGTCGATGACATTCGCTTGTACCTTTGCCCCAAATTCGTTGATTGCTTTCCAGTCTGGCTGAACAGCTTGGTAGTCGGATTCTGAATAACCCAGACGTACCGCCTGATCAACGACAATGCGAGCTAAATCAAAGTGATGAGTATGAGGGTGTTGTGCAAGGTAATCTCGCAGTACCACGCTCAAGTCAATAGGTGCGCCTTGGTCTTTATGCGCTTTCAGCATGTCACCAATTCGCTCCGCCAACTCATCATTGACTTGTTGAAACTCTTCGTATTCCACTTCCATCGGAACTTGACCTGTTACCTCGTCATCACGCAGTACTAGGGCTTCATCACGAAGGTCAGAAAGCCTTTCCGCATCTGCATAAGTCAGATACCAAGGCGAATCAAAGTAGTCTTTAACGGACTGGCGCAGACGCGAGCTAAACGCACGGTTCTTATCCATATCAATTGCAGTACGGATGAACTTGTGCACGTGTCGGTCGTAGCCAATCCAAAGGTCGATCGCTTGCTGGCCCCAGCTTGTGATTCGGTCCAGTTTCATCTGAAGACCAAACAAGGCTTCTTCGATAAACTCAAGCTCAGGGTCACCATAGACAATCTCTTGAATGTCTAGGATCTGAGTTTGCAGTTCATCACTGGCAGCTTGCAGCGTATCTTGAAGTTCACGCAACGTGCTTGATGTTTCTGACAGAAGCGCTTCACAGTTGTTGATTGCTTCACGCCAGTCTTTGTTAAGCAGGTCAGCAATCTGTTGTTTCACAGATTGTTGCTGCTCATCCATCACACGTTGGTTGAGATCAATTTGATCGAAGATTTCGCCTACAGAATATTTCAATATCCCGTACACGTTCTTCTTCCAGTGGCCCGGAGTGCCGCCTTTTTGTGCCGCTTCAATCGCTTTCGCCATTTCATCAGCGACCATAGACAACTGAATAGAAAGGCGCAGTTTCGAGAACTCACGATGGCGCACGTAGTAGTCGGTAATTCCTATCGCTAATGGCGACAAGCGGTAAATGCTCGCTCCGTCAGTAATCTCACTGACAAAACGGCTCATAAGACGCTGCTTAACCATCTCGTTAATGGCATTGTTCGCACGGAAAGCCGAAGCTTCTCCCGTCTCATCAAAAAGTCGAGTGACGATGGCAAATGCGTCGTGCAATTCACCTTCACCCAATTCTTCATCGAACCTTTCATTACTTAATACAGCGATAGCAATCAAAAATGCCAGTCGCTCAGTGGTCAGGTTCAACGAGAAATCGTGCTGCTTTACCCAGCCAACCAACTCATCGATTGGTTGCTCTGCAGCATTGAGAGTCATCTCACTCATCGTTATTCCTGTTTATCGTTCTTCTTAGCCCACACATGAATATAGCGGCCTAATGAGAGGTATGGCTCTTGTCGACAAAGTTGTTTTTCTAGCGCCAACACATCTTCAAACTCGTAATCGCCCATGTATTGCATATTACCTATGTAATCACTGAATGAACGAATACCAGATTTACCACAAATACTAAAACCAGAATCTTCTATCCATTGATAAACCTCTTCAGGTTTTAGCCCTTTTTGTGGCTGTAGTTTAAATCTTTTTCGGTGAGGCATGCCGTCTAAAACATGAGGAATGTTGCCACAAACCACATTTTTATAGACCAAGCCGTGGTGGTTATAGAACATAACCGAAGCGATGCCCCCCGGTTTGACCTGCTCCAAAAGCGTTTCAAGTGCGGTTTTCGGATCAACCAACCACTCCATAACGGCATGGAACATGACAAGGTCCACCTGCGCTTCCATGTGTTCAGCAATGGATTGGACAGGCGAATGAATCAGGCGATACTGCTCAAGCAAACCGTTTTTTTCAATATCCTGCTTTGCTAGTTGCAGCATTTCCGAAGATAGATCACACAAAGCGACATGATGTCCGAGCTTAGCAAGCTTTTGCGACATTTGCGCTAAACCACCACCAGCATCAAGGACTTGTAGTGCTTGATGGTCGGCGTCTAATTCACTTAGAATCTGTAGAAAATCTTCCCACACAATGATTTGTCGGATCTCCCCTTTATCGGAGCCGTAAATATTTTTTGCAAATTTGTGGGCGATATCGTCGAAATTGCGGTCTTCTGTCACTTCTGCTGAGTTATCATAACGGATTGTGCCGCTATTCTGTCACAAGGAAAGCAGGAATAAAGAGGGTTATCCTCATTTTTATTATCAATTGATGTTTTTTCGGACTATTTATGTATGTTTGAGCTGAAAAAAGTAATGTCAGCCTTGTTAATGCCGCTTCCGGCATTGCTAATCATAGGCTTGTTAGGTCTTGCTCTCATTAGTTTTACCACGAAACGTAAAACTGGCTGCTTTGTTGTTCTATTCTCTTTTGTCGGCATTTTCCTCGTTGCCTTCCAACCTGTTTCAACCAAGCTTCTGATGCCTCTTGAGCGCGAGTACAAAGCGTTTTTACCTGTATCAGGTAGCATTGACTATGTCATGGTGCTTGGTAATGGTCATGTCGTCGATGATGAGATCCCACCAACTTCTCAACTAAGCCGTACAGCGCTAATGCGCCTTACCGAGGGCATTCGTATTTTACGTATGTACCCTGGCGCTAAGTTAATTTTGTCCGGTTACGCAGGTGGATCTGAAATCAGTCATGCGCGCATGATGGCTAACGTGGCACTTTCTCTTGGTGTCGCAAAGTCCGACATCATCCTTCTCGAAGACGCTAAAGACACATGGGAAGAAGCCCGCCAAGCCGCTGCCTTTGTGAAGCAAAAAGACATTGTGCTGGTAACCTCAGCAAGCCATATGAAGCGTGCTTTGTACGAGTTTAATGCTGCAGGTATCAAGCCAATCCCTGCGCCAACTAACTTTATGGCAATTGATGACATTGAACAGCCATGGCAAAAGTACACTCCGAAAGCTCGTTACTTAGAACAAACCGAGTTGTATTGGCATGAGTATTTAGGTGGGTTGTGGCAAAAGTTGCGTGATAACGTAGGTCAAACACCAATGGTTGAAGTAGAACAACCATAAAACACTTAAAAACGATTCAGTGGTCAAATTGCGGAAACAAAAAAGGAGAGCCAATGCTCTCCTTTTTCTTTAGGTATGATTTAATCACCAGCAAACATGTAGCCTTCACCGTGAACCGTCACAAAGATTTGTGGGTTCTTAGGATCAAACTCCATCTTAGCGCGCATGCGGCGAATCAGTACGTCAATCGTACGATCATTTGGCGCATCCACTCGGTGGCTGATCATATTCAAAATACGCTCGCGGCTTAGTACCTGATTTGGGTACGAGGACAGTGCAACCAATAACTCATATTCAGCTTTGGTTAGTTTCACTGGCTCACCATTACGGCTTAGAGCTCGACGCTGAATATCAAACGTCCACTCACCGAAGCGCACAATGTGTTCTTCATTAGTGTCGTTCGCTGCTTTTTGAGAACCGCTGCGTGCCGCAGAGATGCGCCATAGCAAGTTCTTCACGCGAACCAATAATTCCCTTAGTTCAAAAGGCTTTGTCACATAATCGTCTGCGCCCATTTCTAGACCAACGATTTTGTCAATGCTATCCGTGCGTCCTGTCACTAATATGATGCCGATATCTGATTGGCTGCGTAATTCACGCGTAAGCATAAGACCATCTTCGCCAGGCAGGTTAATATCCAGCATGATTAGGTCAACATCACCGCCTTGAAGCACTTCGCGCATCTCTGCGCCGCTTTCTGCTTCACTGACTTTGTAACCTTCATTTTGGAAATAGCCCGCGAGCTTACTGCGAGTTACAACATCATCTTCTACGACTAATACGTGATAGCTCATTTACACCACTTTCTGTCTTTTTTATTTTCCAAGACGTATTCTATTCATAACTAGTAACATTTCTAGTCATAGATACATTAAAAAGCAAGATTTTGCGATTTTATTGATTCAAAGCAAGCTTATTTACAGCCATTCACAAATACGCATATTTTCCAATAATGCATAACAATTATAGTTACTGCTATTCATCTTAATTGTTTACACTTAAGGGATAACCATTCAGGAGCAAAAAAATGCAAGAAGTGAAAGCTTTTAACGAGAAACGCGCAGAAATCTATTGGTGGTTTTCTAGCCTGTTCGCAAAAGAACTGACAGAGAAAGAACTAGAAACCTACCACAGTGTTGAAATTCGAAGCTTTTTAGCGGGTCTTGGTGAAAACGAATCACTAAAACCAGCTGTTGATACCCTTGTTGATGCACTCAACCGTTTACAAGACCGTGAAGACGCTCAGTTAGAATTAGCAGCGGACTTCTGTGAACTCTTTCTAAAAACAGAAAAGCACGGCGCACTGCCTTATGCTTCAATGTACATCGGCGAATCTGGTTTATTAAATGATAAGCCAGCAGAAGAGATGGAAAAACTGATGGCAGACTTTGGCGTGCAAGTGGACGAAAATCTGAAAGAACCAGCGGACCACTTAGCGGTCGAGCTAGATTTTCTAGGCAACATGATTATCCGCTCGAACGAACTAGAGCAAGATAAACATATGGAAGAAGCGTTCGGAAAACAGAACGAGTTCATCCAACAACACCTTATGACTTGGCTGCCACAGTTTGCTGCTAAATGTAAGCAATTTGACGAATTTGGCTTCTACATTAGCGTTACGCAACTATTAATTGCATTTTGTAAACTGGACAGCACCTACCTTCTTGGTGAATAATTACCACCTATTTTGGGGAGTCTGTCATTCAGACTCCCTATTTTATTCGTTTGTTTTTAATCTGGCACAGAGAAATACAATCAATTTAGCCGTTAAAATGTGACCTCAGGGGCACAAAACAACTGCCTAGAATATTGCCAGCTTGCTCGCATCAGTCTAAAATGTGAGCGCAAACGATTAAATATGATTTATATGTAAACCGCTGAAATAAAGCGGTTTTTGTGTTTTCTTAACAGGATTGCTGACCAATTCCTCACTTATATAAGAAAGGAATATGAGACTCAGCGATAAATGTTGCTACAAACCTTTTTATACCGATTTCGGAACAACCGCTGCCAAATATCTCAGCAATGCCCCTATTCGCAGTTGCTCGGTTTGCGCAAGACCCTAAGCGTATGGTTGTCTTCACTACGGTATTTACAGTAGCTCGATACAGGACATCATTTATGGCCACTATTAAAGACGTTGCTCGCTTAGCCGGCGTTTCTACCACTACGGTTTCGCACGTAATTAATAAAACTCGCTTTGTTGCTGAAGCAACTCAAGAAAAAGTAATGAAAGCAGTGGATGAACTTAATTACGCACCAAGTGCCGTTGCGCGCAGTTTAAAATGCAACTCAACTCGTACCATCGGTATGTTAGTTACTCAATCTACCAACCTGTTCTTCTCTGAAGTAATCGACGGCGTTGAGAGCTACTGTTACCGTCAAGGTTACACTCTGATCCTATGTAACACGGGCGGTATTTACGAGAAGCAACGTGACTACATCCGCATGCTAGCTGAGAAACGTGTAGATGGCATTCTAGTAATGTGTTCTGACCTTACGGAAGAGCTAAAAGAGATGCTTGACCGTCATTCAGACATTCCTAAAGTTGTCATGGATTGGGGTCCTGAAAGCTCACAAGCAGACAAGATCATCGATAACTCAGAAGAAGGCGGTTACATCGCAACAAAATACCTGATCGACAATGGTCATACTGATATTGCTTGTCTGAGCGGTCACTTCGAAAAAGCAGCTTGCCAAGAACGTATTGCGGGTTACCGCCGTGCCATGGCTGAAGCAAACCTAGCCGTTAACGAAGACTGGATTCTTGAAGGCAACTTTGAGTGTGACACGGCTGTCTTAGCTGCAGATAACATCAGTGCTATGGACAAACGTCCAACCGCTGTTTTCTGTTTCAATGACACAATGGCACTTGGCTTGATGAGCCGCCTACAACAAAACGGTATCAAAGTACCTGACGATATTTCTGTTATCGGTTACGACAATATCGAACTTGCTGAGTACTTCTCTCCACCGCTAACGACGATTCACCAACCAAAACGTCGTGTGGGTAAAAATGCATTTGAGATCCTACTTGAGCGCATCAAAGATAAAGAGCATGAGAAGCGTGTTTTCGAAATGCAACCAGAGATCGTTGTGCGTAATACAGTTAAGAAATTGAACTGATCTCTCACTTGATTTTATAAAGCGCTCCTAGGAGCGCTTTTTTATTGCCTAAAAATAACTTTTTTTGGACATTTCATCAGAAAAATAATTTAAAGAACGAAGATAAGTTGCTGTTTTAACTCAAGGTAGCACATATCCTTGATAGACCTTTTGTATTACAATTATACATTCCAGCATATGAAACTTTACACATCAAATTACCACTATTAACTGAACCAAGATCACACTTCAACGTTTGAAACGTGATGTTAATTCAATATACGAAGTATCCTCAAAGAGTCACGCACAGGGCAAACCATCCGAAAGGGTGGGACGCAAAGCCTCCGGCCTGAACCATCTTATTAGATGGAAGGTAGCGGGGTTACCGATGGCAAATATGCATTAAGTGAGTTTACCCTTTAATGACATTGTGTCTGCATGCATTTGCTAATCTCTCGGACCTGATTTTTGGTGGCGTAATATTAATTACACCGAGATAACACACCATGGATAAACCGATACTCAAAGACTCAATGAAGCTGTTTGAGGCACTTGGTAATATCAAGTCGCGCTCAATGTTTGGTGGTTTTGGGCTCTTCGCCGATGAAACGATGTTTGCGCTTGTCGTAAACAATCAACTTCATATTCGAGCTGACCAACAAACTTCATCTGACTTCGAGACTCAAGGACTAAAACCGTACGTCTACAAGAAACGTGGTTTCCCAGTCGTTACGAAATACTATGCAATTTCTGATGATCTTTGGGACACAACCGACCGCTTGATTGAAGTTGCCAAGCAATCCCTCGAGACTGCTAAGCAAGAGAAAAAACAACAAGCAAGCACCAAGCCTAATCGATTGAAAGATCTACCTAACCTGCGTCTAGCAACTGAGCGTATGCTCAAGAAAGCGGGCATTGACTCTGTAGAGCAACTTGAAGCAGAAGGCGCGCTAAACGCATACAAAGCAATCCAAGATACGCATGCCTCTACGGTAAGCCTTGAACTGCTCTGGGCGTTAGAAGGTGCAATCAAAGGCACACATTGGAGTGTCGTACCTCAGTCTCGTCGAGAAGAATTGATGAGTGCTCTTTCCTAAAGCATTTATATCAGCATGACATTGAGTAAAAGCCGCAGTTTTCAAACTGCGGTTTTTTTTTGAAATTTTTTATTGCCCCATTCTGTCTTATTATCTAAGAAGCCAAACGGAGCTATTGATATGAATAAGAAACTGATTTTAGGACTGATCCTACTCGCGACGATTATCTTTTTAGGCGTGAATTTTGGTCAATACCTAACGCTAGAAAACGCGAAGGCGCAACAAGAAGCGTTGAACACTTTTATTAGCGAAAACTTCGTATTCGCTGCTGCCACTTATTTCTTTGCTTACATTGCCATCACTGCGTTTTCGATTCCAGGTGCAGCAGTGGTGACTTTGCTTGGTGCGGCGCTATTTGGTTTCTGGACAAGTTTGCTGCTGGTTTCTTTTGCCAGCACAATCGGTGCAACGATCGCCTTTTTAAGCAGCCGCTACCTATTGAGGGAATGGGTACAGAGTAAGTTTGGAAACAAGCTAGGTGCGATCAACCAAGGTGTAGAAAAAGACGGCGCATTTTACCTGTTTTCGCTACGCTTAATCCCTGTTTTTCCATTTTTCCTAATCAACTTGTTAATGGGCCTGACACCAATGACTATTGCTCGATTCTACTTAACAAGCCAAATTGGTATGTTGCCTGGCACTGCGGTTTATCTGAATGCAGGTACACAGCTAGCAACCATTGATAGTCTTTCTGGAATTGTGTCACCAACCGTATTAGCATCGTTTGCTCTACTTGGTTTGTTCCCTATTATCGCTAAATGGGTTATGAATAAGGTTCGCCCTGCACAAGTACAAAATGGAAACGCTTAATGAAAATATACATCGCTAAAAATCCGGCTGAAGCTCATATCGTTTGTGAGCTTCTTAAAACCGAGCAAATAGCCTGCGAAGTGCGAGGTGAAGGCATGTTCGGATTGAAGGGAGAGCTGCCTTTTAGCGATGATACTGACCCGTATGTTTGGCTTTTACATCCGGAGCAACAGTTGAAAGCATCAGCCATCGTCGAAGACTATCGAAAACAAGCAGAACTTATTTACCAAGATTGGCAGTGCCCACAATGTTCGGAGCAAAATGAAGGTCAATTTGGCGCTTGTTGGCAATGCGGATATCAAATAGGGGAGCCTTAATAGCTCCCCTATTCTTTTCAATCATTTTAAGTTTAAGCGGCTAAGCTTTGCTGCTTAATGAACTCAATAGAGTGTTGATTGAAGTCATCAGGTCGTTCTACATTGCACACATGACCACAGTCTGGAATCTCGCGTAGAACACTTTGCTTATGTACCGCAACCATCTCTTTAACTGGTTTGATGAACATGTAATCCCTATCACCCATTAAATACAATGTTGGGATAGGCAGTTCACGATCTTTAAAGTATTTCATCAGAGGATTAACGTCAGCGGCTAAGATGAACCATCGTTTGAATTCTTTCTGGCACAATTTCTTTGCTTCGCGGATAAATAGGTGACGTGATTCTCGTTGGTTTTTTTGCGGCATAACAATGTAGGCAAACAACTTGTACAGCCACATATAAGGCAGAATGTGCTTTCCTAGATTACCTAACTTCACCAGGATTTGTGAGCGAGTATTTAAACGCGTAACAGCGCCACCAAGAACCATAGAGCGTACTCGCTCAGAGGCTAACTCAGCCAAATTACGAACAATAATAGTACCCAAAGACATACCGACAAAGTGCGCAGACTGAATCTTAAGATGATCCAAAACTTTTAGAATATCTTGAGTCACCGCCGTAAAGGTATAGCGACTTGTCATCAATTCTTTAAGCAGTTGGTTAGATTTTCCATGCCCTCGAAGGTCGATCAGCAGTAAGTTAAAGTGCTGCTTATACGCTTTGATCTGCTTAAACCATATCGAAGAACTGCCACCAGCACCATGCACAAAAACGACCCACTCTTTGCTAGTAGGGTGTATATAGGTTTTATGGAATAAAAGTGGCTGAGTCATGTATCAGTATGAAAAACATTCTTTGTGAACAGGAATGGATAAATGCTACCACACTCCTTATGGGTAAGATAATAAAGGCACCCTATTCGGTGCCTTTCGTTACACTTTTTAAAGATTTTGCGTCAATTTAACGCGGCTCTATACAACTGCAAGTATTCTTCCGCAGCTTTACGCCAACAAAAGTCTTTCTGCATTGCATGAAGCTGTACACGCCTTACTTCGTTCGGACTCTGTGCGTAAAGCAACAGTGCCCTTAGCATCGTCAATAACAACGCTTGTGGTGTTGGCTCATAGAATACAAAACCTGTGGCTTCTTCAAGATCTGCGTCGTAGTCATTAACACTGTCTTTCAAACCGCCTACACCACGAACAATCGGCAACGTGCCATAGGCCATACTGTAGATCTGATTTAAACCACAAGGTTCAAATTCTGAAGGCATCAGGAAGAAATCTGAGCCAGCCTCAACAAGGTGTGCGAGTTCATTATCGTATGCTTCAACAAAAACCAACTTATTAGCGAACTGTGCTGAGACGTCTCTCAGTTGGGCAGCAAGGATAGGATCGCCAGTCCCCACGACGACAACTTGAACATCATGTTTGAGGAAGTCAGCCAATGCTGGTAGCAAATAATGCACGCCTTTTTGTTGCGTTAAACGGCAAACCATACCAAACATAGCGCAATCAGATGCTTCAAGACCCAGCTTTTCTTGTAGGGCTCTCTTACAAGCGTTTTTGCCACGCACCATGCTTTGTCGGTTCGCTTTGTAGTTCAACGGTAAACTAGAGTCCGTTTCTGGATTCCACGCACTGTAATCACAACCATTTAGAATACCCACTAAATCGTCAGCGCGTTGTTGAAACTCCCACGCCATACCATGACTACCTAGCTCAGTCTTAAGCTCTTCTGCGTAAGTCGGGCTTACTGCATTGATTTTGTCTGCATTCATCACCCCCGCTTTGAGCATGGTGATGTGAGTGGCACTGACGGCTGCATCAGGCACATTTCGACTATGGAACTCTGGAAGGCATTGAACATCGTCGTAACTAAATACCCCTTTGAACACCGCGTTGTGAATTGAAATAACGCTGCGAGTGTTTGCAAAGAAGGCTTCATTGCCGTATCGATGTTTGAGCAAGAATGGGACTAATCCTGTATGCCAGTCATTAGCGTGAACAATGTCCGGCTGGAAGCCAAGCTTAGGTAACATGTCCAAACACGCTGCACTAAAGAATGCAAAGCGTTCACCATTGTCTGTATAAGCTTGGTTGTTTTCGGCGTACATAGAAGGACGATTGAAATACGGCGGACACTCAATTAGGTAAACTGGATTATCCCCAAGCGTTAACTTAAGCACTCGGTACGCCGTATGTGGCCAACTCGTTAACTCTGTTTCTAGAACCGTTTCCGCTTCCGATAGTTGCTCAATGCCAGTATAGGCTGGAATAGAAATTCGTACATCTTGCTGAAGATTTTGAAGGGCTTCCGGCAGTGCCTTGGCTACATCAGCCAAGCCACCACTTTTAATTAGTCCTTCGACTTCAGACGCTACAAACAGAACAGACAAATTGTTAGTAGCCAACACGTGCTCCTTTTGGAATTACAACGATGCCATCATCTGACACATGGTAATGTTTCTTATCTTCTTGTAGATTTACACCAATTTGTGTACCCGGCGCAATATCTGCGTCTTTATCTACAATCACGCGACGAAGCACACAACCTTCCCCGACTTTCACATCACCGAGCAAAATACACTGGCTGATGTCACACGCCGAAGCAATGTTGCTACGGAAACCTAATACTGATTTTTCAATACGTGAACCACGTACGTAGCTACCGTTACATACCAAGCTATCGATGATCTGAACTCGACCATTAACAGAGTCAGTAAATGTCGCTGGTGGCAATGGTGGGTAATAAGTATGAAGTGGCCATTTGCGGTTGTATAGAGAGAACGGTGCGTCTTTCTCAAGAAGATCCATATGAGCTTGCCAGTACGCATCAATCGTACCTACATCGCGCCAATATACTTCTTCTTTCTCACCCGTGATGCGGTTGGTACTGAAGTCATAAACAAACACATCACCACGCGGGAACATTTTAGGAATAATGTCTTTGCCAAAGTCGTGCGTTGACGCTTCGTTATCAGCATCTTCAATAAGTTCGGCAAACAGTGTCTGAGCTTCGAAGATATAGTTACCCATAGACACGAGTGCGTGCTCTGGATCACCTGGGATAGATTTCGGATTAGCTGGCTTTTCTTCAAAGCCAATCATGCGACCTTCGTTGTCTACTTCGATAACACCAAATTGAGACGCTTCAGATAACGGCATTCTTAGCGCTGAAACCGTTAGCGAAGCCTCTTTCTCTTGGTGGAAAGCCAACATCTGTTTAATGTCCATTTTATAGATATGATCGGAACCAAAGATACATACTTGATCAGGTTCTGCCAACTCCATAAAACGCAGGTTTTGGTAGATAGCATCTGCCGTTCCTTCATACCAACGCTTGCCTGTACGCATCTGCGCAGGAATTGGGTCGATAAAGCGGTCGGTGATGCCATTGATGTTCCACCCTTTCTTCAAGTGGTGGAATAGAGATTGAGATTTGAATTGAGTAAGGACGTAAATGCGCATTAAATCCGCATTCACAAAGTTATTCAGAGCGAAATCAATAAGTCGGTAACTTCCGCCGAAAGGGACCGAAGGTTTACTGCGGGATTCCGTTAAAGGTCTCAAGCGAGAGCCTTCACCGCCAGCAAGAATCATTCCCAAAACACCAGCCATTCGTTGTTCTCCATATAGTTATAGCTTGGAACTGGTACTCGCTTGATATGAGCAGAACTCGGGGAGTCAAGCGAATACGTTAATACGTCCATATTGATGAGTTTCTATGAACCCTCACAATACGAACTGAAAAAGCTATTGCACATCCTCGTACGCACACGCCTTAGTTATTCTTTATTTTCGGCGCTAAATAACAGCATACAGTTGCATTATCTGTCTAATAAGTTATCGAAGTGGAACTAAATTACAATTTAAAATATGCCATTCCGTGTAGTGTACAGATGTTGCTTACTCAATACGGTATCTTGATCACACAATGGGACGCAAACGATTACATTGTGAAAACAATTTACAAACCGATTAACTACACAAGTGCAGTTTTGCGACAGGATACGATGAAACTATGACCGTTGGATGAAAACAAGAATGGTGAAAAATGGAAGAAAAATGATTGGTGAAATGAATGAATTATAAAATAGCAGGTAAAAAATAAGGCAGCGTATGAGCTGCCTTATCGATTCAATCTCTAGGATTATGCTTTCGCTTTTTTGCGCTTGTCCGTGATTTCCCACTTACCATCGATAAACAATGCCGTCCAACCACTTGGTTTGCCATTGTCTTCAGTGCGCACGTAGTTCTCTTTGCTCTTGCGGCTAAAGCGAACAACAGCAGGGCGACCATCAGGGTCCGCAGTTGGCGCGGTAGTCAGATACTTAAACTTCTCAGGAAGACGTTCTTCGAAGCGAGCAAGTTCAGAAACTAATGGTGCACGAGTCTCACGTGATTTAGGGAAGTTACTCGCAGCCATAAACAGACCAGAAGCACCATCACGTAAAACAAAGTACGCATCTGAGTTTTCACATGGAAGTTCAGGGAAATGAACTGGATCTTCTTTCGGCGGTGCTACTTCACCGTTCTTAAGGATCTTACGAGTGTTCTTACACGTTTCACTTGTACAATCCATGTATTTACCGAAGCGACCGTTCTTAAGCACCATGTCAGAACCACACTTGTCACACTCAACAACTGGACCATCATAGCCTTTCACTTTGAATTCGCCATGCTCGACGATGTAGCCTTCACAGTTCGGGTTGTTACCACAAACGTGCATCTTGCGTTTATCATCGATCAAGTATGCGTCCATCGCCGTTTCACAGATAGGACAACGCTTCTTAGCACGCAGAGCTGCTGTTTCCACATCTTCTTCTAGAACGTTGATGATACCGTCTTCGTCACCCAAGTTGATGGTTGTCTTGCAACGCTCCTTAGGTGGCAATGCGTAACCAGAACAGCCTAGGAATACGCCTGTTGACGCGGTACGAATACCCATAGGACGGCTACAAGTCGGACACTCGATATCTGTCATCACAATGTGATTCAACTTCATGCCGCCTTCGTTCTCGTCTTGCTCCGCTTTCTCTAGATCGCCAGTGAAGTCTGTGAAGAAGTTATCTAGAACATCTTTCCACATCACATCGCCTTCAGCGATTTGGTCAAGCTTCTGCTCCATACGCGCAGTGAAGTCGTAGTTCATTAGATCGTTGAAACTGTCATCCAGACGGTCAGTAACAATCTCGCCCATCTTCTCTGCGTAGAAACGACGCTGTTCTACTTTTACGTAGCCGCGATCTTGGATCGTAGAGATGATTGAAGCGTATGTAGAAGGACGACCAATGCCGCGCTTCTCAAGTTCTTTTACCAGCGCCGCTTCTGTGAAACGTGCTGGTGGCTTGGTAAAGTGCTGTTTAGGATCTAGTGATTCAAGATCTAGCTTATCGCCCAGTTGAACAGCAGGAAGAATCGTATCTTCGTTTTTACCCATTGGGCGTTGAACGCGAGTCCAACCATCAAACTTAAGAATACGACCTTTCGCTTTTAGCGTGTACTCAGCCGCTTTCACACTGATGGTGGTTGAATCGTATTCTGCAGGCGTCATTTGACACGCAACGAATTGATTCCAAATCAGCGCGTACAGCTTATGTGCGTCCGCATCAACACCTTGTAGGTCTTCAGCTTTCACAGCAACATCGGAAGGACGAATTGCTTCGTGCGCTTCTTGTGCGCCTTCTTTGCTACCGTATGTTAGCGGTTTAGCTGGAAGGTATTTGTCACCGAACTCAGAACCGATGAAACCGCGAACTGCATCTACTGCTTCCGCGCTCAAGTTGGTTGAGTCGGTACGCATATAGGTGATGTAACCCGCTTCGTATAGACGCTGCGCCAGCATCATTGTCTTCTTAACGCCGTAGCCTAAACGAGTACTCGCTGCTTGCTGAAGTGTAGACGTAATGTATGGTGCAGACGGCTTACTTTTCGTTGGGCGGTCTTCACGCTTACATACTTCGTAGCTTGCGTTTTCCAGTACCGACATCGCCGCCTTGGTTTCAGCCTCGTTAACTGGCTTAAACGCAACGCCATCTTTCTGCGCAACAAGCAGTTTGAACGCCGTCTTATCTTTTGTGTGCGTATTTGCGTTGATATCCCAGAATTCTTCTGGAATGAAAGCGTTGATTTCACGCTCACGCTCAACCAGTAGTTTAACCGCTACTGATTGTACACGACCAGCAGACAGACCACGCGCCACTTTCTTCCATAGCAATGGAGAAACCATGAAACCTACTACACGGTCCATGAATCGACGTGCTTGTTGTGCGTTAACACCATCCATGTTTAGCTCACCAGGCGTCTGGAAAGCTTGCTGGATTGCATTCTTCGTGATCTCGTTAAACACTACGCGTTTGTATCGCTCTTCATCGCCACCGATGATCTCACGAAGGTGCCATGCGATTGCTTCCCCCTCGCGGTCTAAATCGGTTGCGAGATAAACGTAATCAGCATCTTTGGCTAATTTTTGCAGTTCGCTAACGACTTTTTCTTTGCCTGGAAGGATTTGGTAATTCGCATCCCAGTCATGATATGGGTTAATCCCCATTTTTTTGATTAGAGCTTTACGGTCTTTTTCTTTTTTGACACGCGCTTTTTCTTCCGGGCTCATTCCTTTAGTAGAAATGGCTGCGGCTTTTTTCTCACCAGTGCTTTGACCGGCCGTAGGCAGATCACGCACGTGACCAACACTAGACTTAACAATAAAGTCTTTACCAAGGTATTTATTTATCGTCTTAGCCTTGGCTGGTGACTCCACTATAACGAGCGATTTACCCATAACTGACTCTAACGTCCTTCATAATAATGCGGGTAACTAGCACAAAGGAAGCTACCCGCATAATGTTCTATTTCATTGCTTCTTTTTTTACTATTGTGCGAGATGAAAAGAAGATCAACTGCTTTTTTGAAATTCAGATCCGATTGGTTGACAATTCATCGCCTTTGTACTTTGACGAGGCAGGGTACTGCAAAAGGTCTTGAGCGGCATATACTAAGCAGGCAAAGTTTCCTCTCGCTAGTCGAATTCGATAAATTTTGTCTCTCATCACAAAATAATTTGTCTTACGCGATCAGAACGTAAGCTTAAGTTATGCCAGTGAAATATCGGCTATTTGCAGATGAGAATCGCTTCGCTACTCCCTCTATATTAACGTGTGACGTTCGTAAAACACGCAATCACTGTTTTTAGTATGCAAACCCTTCACAATTGTGGGTATACTGCCCCCACTTAAAGTTTCATTGAATGACGAGAATGGTATGTCTGATAGAAAACACATTGAAGAGTTCGACCTTCTTTTAATTGCGAACCAAATCATCCAAGAGCACGATGACTACATTGAAGGCATGCGCGCAACAAGTGTAGAAGAAAAAGACGGTGTTTTGGTGTTTAAAGGTGAGTACTTCTTAGATGAAAAAGGTCTGCCGACAACCAACACTACTGCGGTTTTCAATATGTTTAAGTACCTAGCGCATCACCTTTCAAAAGAGTTCACATTGAACAAGTAAGCGCTTCAAATTCCAATAAAAAAGCCAGAGTCTCTACTCTGGCTTTTCACTTTCAATAAGGCGAATTAGCAGCTTAGTGCCTTCAATTTATCGAAGTAGTCTGGGAAGGTCTTTGACGTACATTTAGGGTCGTTAATCGTCACTGGAGTATCACTCAGTGCCACTAATGAAAAACACATCGCCATGCGGTGATCATCGTAAGTATCAATCGCTGCGTGCGTAAGCTTAGGGACTGGCTTCACGATGATGTAGTCCTCACCCTCTTCTACCTCAGCACCGACTTTACGAAGCTCAGTCGCCATCGCTGAAAGACGATCCGTTTCCTTTACGCGCCAGTTGTATACATTGCGAATTGCGGTTGTACCTTCAGCAAAAAGCGCTGTCGTTGCAATAGTCATTGCTGCATCAGGGATATGGTTATAATCCATATCGATGCCTTTTAACTGACCAACACGAGAAATGACGTAATCATCACCCCATTCGATTTCTGCACCCATTTTTTCAAGTGCATCAGCGAATTGGATATCTCCCTGAATGCTGTTCTTACCAATACCGGTTACTTTTACTTCACCCCCCTTGATGGCGGCTGCGGCCAAAAAGTAAGAAGCAGAAGAAGCATCACCTTCCACCAAAAAATCACCCGGAGCGATATATTGCTGACCAGCTGGAATCACAAACTCTTGGTAATCATTGTTGATTACGTTGACACCAAACTGCTTCATGATATGGAGTGTAATGTCGATGTATGGTTTAGAAACCAACTCACCGTCGATATTGATGCGAATCTCACCATCAGCCAGCGGTGCTGACATTAAAAACGCTGTCAGAAATTGGCTAGAGATTGAACCATCAATCGATACAGAGCCAGACTTAAGTCCAGTACCAGTGATTTTCAGCGGTGGGTAGTTTTCGTTCTCTAGATATTCGACGTCAGCGCCTGCTGCTTTTAAGGCTGTCACTAAGTGACCAATTGGGCGTTCTTTCATGCGAGGTTCGCCAGTAAGAACGTATTCACCTTCACCTAAGCACAAGGCTGCTGCCAATGGGCGCATTGCTGTACCTGCGTTACCCAAAAATAGCTCAACAGGTTCAGAAACAGAAAATGGACGACCAAGCCCCTCTACGACACATTCTGTCTTGTCTTCAGACAACTGATACTGGACACCAAGCTTAGTCAGAGCGTTCAACATGTGGCGAATATCGTCGCTGTCGAGAAGGTTGGTCAACCGAGTCGTGCCTTTTGCTAGAGCGGCAAGAAGCAAAGCTCGATTGGAAACGCTTTTTGATCCAGGAAGGTTCACTTCCCCTTGAATTTTATTGATAGGTTGTAACGTTAGGCTTTCCATTAAAAGTTGTTAATCCTTTGTGCTCTCACTTCACAATTTTTGAGAGCTAAACAATTCTTCGTGAATTCAGACTAACGAAAAAGCCACCACAAAACCAGAGCAAATCTACGCTAATTTTTGAATAATTAGTCAACTTCGTTTTTGCAGTACAAACATATACCCAAGTGACATCAAGATGCATGGTTCAGACCGTTGTCATTGACTCGAGAGCAAAGAAAACAACGCAGTGTATTGGTTGCCAACTTTTGGCTTGGCTCCACTGAACCTTCAAATCCTAACCACGCTAACAAACCAAGCCATTGTCGCTACCCCAAACATCTCGAGGTTACTTAGAAATATCTAATACGCAATATCAACCCTGACACCATCATCAAAATACAGAATGCGTACATCATCACCACGGTTAAACAGCATACTATTATCAACGTCTTGAATGACGTTGATAAGTTTGTTGCCATCAACCTTAATTAGCAGCTCAACCAATTTATACTCAACCGTGTATTCGTAGTTATTTCGATTTCGAACGACTGCGGCCCCCGCGAGTGCGCCCACGGCAGTTGCGACTTCTCTACCTGTGCCACTACCAAATTGGTTGCCAACTAGACCACCAATTGTGGCACCAAGAAGCGTTTCCCAACCGTTACTTTGTGATTGCTTTACTTCTTGTTGAGTTATGTATCGCACAGAATCGACTTTGCCATACACCACTTGATTGACTGGTTTTGCTACATTTCTTTCATAAGCTGCATTGGCGAAAAATGGCAAAAACAGTATGATCCATGCCCATCGTTTTATATTAAGTCTTTCTCTGCTCATAATAAGCTCCTATAGGCTCTGATGTTGGTAAACTTCTCTTTATGGCTATCTATTTAACTGAACTTGATGATTCGCTCTCTTTTCCATCTCCCTATGATGCGCTGAGCGATCCAAACGGTTTATTGGCGTTTGGTGGCGACCTTAACCCCGACCGCATCCTATGTGGCTATCAACAAGGCATTTTCCCTTGGTATGGTCCCGGAGAGCCAATTCTCTGGTGGAGTCCATCACCACGAGCTGTTTTCGATCCTTTGACCTTTACGCCTTCCAAGAGTTTGAAAAAGTTTCAGCGTAAACAACAGTATAAAGTAACGTTAAACAACGCAACCGAACGTGTCATTCAGTTTTGCTCTTCCACCCGCCCTGCGGAAGAGACTTGGCTCAATGACGAGATGCAAGCTTCTTATATCGAGCTTGCAAAGCGTGGTCATTGTCACTCAGTAGAAGTATGGCACGACGATCAATTAATTGGCGGTCTATATGGTATTAGCGTCGGTCGACTTTTTTGTGGTGAGTCGATGTTTAGCCTCAAAGACAATGCTTCAAAAATCGCATTGTGGTATCTGTGCGAACACTTGGCGTCAAATCAAGGTCAATTGATTGATTGTCAGGTGATGAACCCACACCTAGCATCGCTTGGTGCATTTGAACTCCAACGCGACGATTTCATACAAAAACTACTATCTTTAAGAGATAAGAAAACCGATTTGGGCACGTTTGAGCCACAGATTTTGCAGGGCGCGGTATCATGAGCACAGATCTCCAACATATTCGTATTGGGTTAACCAACAACCATCCATGCAGCTATTTACCTGAGCGTGAAGAGCGTGTGGCAGTAGCTCTTGATGCTGATTTGCATACAGAGCAAAGCTATCAAGTATTGATGGCTAATGGTTTCCGCCGCAGTGGAGACACCATTTACAAGCCGCATTGTCAGCACTGTAGTGCTTGTCAACCAATCCGAATCGCAGTACCGGATTTCGTAGCATCCAAAAGCCAGAAACGTTTGCTAAACAAAGGAAAGGCACTGCATTGGGAGATGAAACCTGAGCTCGATTCAAATTGGTTTGAACTCTACAGCCGTTATATTTGCGAACGGCACCAAAATGGTACTATGTATCCACCTCGGGAAGACGAGTTCGCGCGATTTGCTCAAACAACATGGTTAACGACTGGCTTTCTTCATGTTTATGATGACGAAGCGCGCCTAGTAGCCGTTGCTGTCACTGATATTATGGAGCATTGTGCGAGTGCGTTTTACACCTTCTTCGACCCAGGTTATCCTTTGTCTCTCGGGACCTTAGGCGTGCTTTTCCAGCTAGAATACTGCCGACAGCACAACAAACATTGGCTGTATCTAGGGTATCAAATCGATGAATGTCCGGCGATGAACTACAAAACTCGCTTTCAGAGACACCAAAGGCTAGTAAATCAGCGTTGGCAAGGGTAGAATACGCCCCAACTTTACATAATTACTGTTTAGCGGCAAAATTAGCCCGCTAATACCGCCTAATTTCTAAAGAGGATTAAATGGCTAAAGAAGACGTAATTGAGATGCAAGGCACTGTGCTTGACACTCTACCAAACACTATGTTCCGCGTTGAACTTGAAAACGGTCACGTTGTGACTGCACATATCTCTGGCAAGATGCGTAAGAACTACATCCGTATCCTTACTGGTGATAAAGTAACTGTAGAGATGACTCCATACGACCTATCTAAAGGTCGCATCGTCTTCCGTGCTCGTTAATCTCTGATTTTCGAATACAATAAAAAACGGAGCTCGTAGCTCCGTTTTTTATTGCTTGTCATTTGCTTTAAAAACCAGACTGGCTTTGGAAATTCAATTCACGCTACAAGCTATACTCAAGTGACTTCAAGTTACAGGATTCAGAGCGTTGTCACTGATTCTCTGTTTACCGAAAGTAAGCAAGGAAGACAACGAAGCGAAATAGCCAGCGTTTCAAATAGTCGCCTCGCCTTCAAATCAAGTCAAGTCAAGTCAAGTCAAGTCAAGTCAAGTCATTCTCGCTGAACCAAGCTCATTGAGGTTAATTGAGAATATAATAGCAGACATAAAAAAGCGCACGACTAAGCGCACGCTTTTAGAACTCAACAAGACCTAAGCTTAGTGAAGCGCAGCTTCTTTCTCACTTAAGTACTCAAACTTAAGCTCGTCTTTCACCAACGTAACTTTCACTGTACCACCGTCAACCAGTGATCCAAACAGAAGTTCATTCGCCAAAGGTTTCTTAAGCTGCTCTTGGATAACACGTCCCATAGGGCGAGCTCCCATCGCTTTGTCGTACCCCTTGTGAGCCAACCAATGACGCGCATCTTGCGATACTTCCATCGACACACCACGAGCGTCCAGTTGCACTTGTAGCTCCACGATGAATTTGTCAACCACTTGATGGATAACCGTTTCATCTAGGCTATTGAACCAAATGATATTGTCTAGACGGTTACGGAACTCAGGGGTAAATACCTTTTTGATTTCCGCCATCGCATCATGACTGTTGTCTTGTTGGATAAGACCGATCGATTTCTTCTCAGTTTCAGCTACACCTGCGTTCGTGGTCATTACAAGGATCACGTTGCGGAAGTCCGCTTTGCGACCGTTGTTGTCCGTTAGCGTACCGTTATCCATCACTTGCAGTAGCAAATTAAAGATATCCGGGTGTGCTTTTTCAATCTCATCAAGCAGCACGACCGAATGAGGATGTTTAATCACCGCATCCGTCAATAGACCACCTTGGTCGTAGCCAACATAACCTGGAGGCGCACCAATCAAGCGACTGACCGAGTGACGCTCACCATATTCAGACATATCAAAGCGCAGTAGCTCAATGCCTAGCAGTTTAGAAAGCTGAACGGTAACTTCTGTTTTACCAACGCCTGTTGGACCTGCAAACAGGAATGAGCCAACAGGTTTGTTATCCACACCAAGACCAGCACGAGATAGCTTGATTGCTTCTGACAGCGCATCGATTGCCGTATCTTGACCAAACACAAGCATCTTCATCTTGTCATCCAGATTCTTCAGAATGTCTTTATCTGAAGATGATACTGATTTCTCTGGAATACGTGCCATCTTAGCGACCATCGCTTCGATGTCTGCAACACCAACGGTCTTTTTACGACGACTTGCTGGCGCTAGACGACTGCGGGCGCCTGCTTCATCAATAACGTCGATCGCTTTGTCTGGCAAGTGACGCTCGTTGATGTACTTCGCTGACAGCTCTACCGCTGCACGCAACGCTTTGTTGGTATAACGTACTTCGTGGTGCGCTTCATACTTAGGTTTCAAACCAATTAGGATTTTGGTTGTATCATCCAGAGAAGGCTCTACCACATCGATCTTTTGGAAACGACGGGACAATGCACGCTCTTTCTCAAAGATGTTGCTGTACTCTTGGTACGTCGTTGAACCGATACAACGCAACTTACCACTACTTAGTAGAGGCTTGATCAGGTTAGCGGCATCGACTTGACCACCAGAAGCGGCACCCGCACCAATGATGGTATGAATTTCATCGATAAACAGGATCGCGTCTTCTTCTTTCTCTAGCTGCTTTAACACAGACTTAAAGCGCTTCTCGAAATCACCACGGTATTTAGTACCAGCGAGTAAAGAGCCAATATCCAGTGAGTAAATCACACTGTTTTGAATCACTTCAGGAACCTGCCCCTCAACGATTCTCCAAGCGAGACCTTCGGCAATCGCCGTTTTACCTACGCCAGCTTCACCCACAAGTAATGGGTTATTTTTGCGGCGGCGACAAAGTACTTGGATTGTACGCTCTAGCTCTTTATCACGACCAATAAGAGGGTCGATATTACCGGCTTTTGCAACTTGGTTTAGATTTGTAGCAAAGCTTTCTAAACGTTCTTCTGGGTTGGTTTCTTCAGGCGCTTCCGAGCCAAAAGAGTCGGACGAAGAAGAGTCTTCGCTTGAACCAGAAGCTTTGGTAATACCATGAGAGATAAAGTTAACGATATCCAAACGAGAGATATCATTCTTTTTCAGCAGATAAGCGGCGTGAGACTCTTGCTCACTAAAAATAGCAACAAGAACGTTTGCCCCGGTCACTTCGCTTCGACCAGACGACTGAACATGGAAGACGGCGCGTTGAAGTACACGCTGGAAACTCAATGTCGGCTGGGTTTCGCGCGTCTCATCGCTTTCTGGGATGAGCGGCGTTGTTTGGTCGATAAAAATATCGAGTTCGTTACGCAAAGCATCAAGGTCCGCTTTGCAGGCTAGAAGGGCTTCCTTAGCTGCATCATTCTCCAATAATGCAAGTAGGAGGTGTTCGACAGTCATGAACTCGTGGCGTTTGTCACGTGCACGAGCGAATGCACCGTTAAGGCTTGACTCTAGTTCTTTATTTAGCATAAGTACCTCCCGAAAGAACAACTTTGGTTGCTCGAGCAAGTCTTCTTATTACGCTTGCTCCATAGTACATAGTAGCGGATGCTCATTTTCCCTTGAGTACATCGTCACTTGCGCTACTTTTGTTTCGGCAATTTCTGCGCTGTATGTGCCACAAATTGCCTTTCCTTCATAGTGAATCTTGAGCATGATTTGCGTTGCTTTATCAATATCATGTGAAAAGAATCGCTCAAGCACCTCTATGACGAAATCCATAGGTGTATAGTCATCATTATTGAGTACAACGTTGTATAGCTTTGGCGGCTGAACTTTTGTACTTTCTCGCTCCAGAAG
Source organism: Vibrio sp. L85 (assembly GCF_963871815.1). NCBI lineage: Bacteria > Pseudomonadati > Pseudomonadota > Gammaproteobacteria > Vibrionales > Vibrionaceae > Vibrio > Vibrio sp. L85. The sequence continues at coordinate 87,482 of NZ_CAWMYL010000116.1, read as the reverse complement.
ATCTGAGTCTGGAGTCACCCATTCAAAATTTTTACTCATGGCAATTCAAAGATATCGTATCAAAGGGTTGATGTTTTCGACCTATAAAAACAATCTACCATAAGCATGCCGTGCGGTGTAGTGAGATATGACACCTAATTCGATTTTGATAGATAAAATTTGCGTCCTCATATAGAGACTAATGCACCTCCGGCAGGCGCGCAAATAAAAGATTTTTATCTCTTAGAACGGTTATTTTTTGCTGTTAGAACTATCAATTTTTGCTCTGTTTCCATATAACCGATAAACATTCTTAAACTGCCAAGATCACACTTACAACGGAAAAGTCGCTAAATATCACGAAAACATCACTTTTTATTCATTTAGTAGAATCTTCTAATGTACACACTTGGTTTAGAATGCCCTCGCTCTATTTCAATACCTTGCAGACCTTTTATCTAAACTTCGGCGAACCACCTCGATTGAGTTTGCAAAATTGTTAATCTCAAAAGTGATTTGTTTTCAAATATGTTTCTTAATGTTGTCTTTCACTATTGACTGACGAGATTCATTGACTACAGTGGAAAGTGTTGATGCATAAATCCTCATTCTGAATTTGTTGGATTTCTAACAATTTGATGAATGTGGATGTGCACACTCGACGTGTGTTAGCAATTACTAGCATAGCAAGGCTAACAATGAGACCAAGCTGAAGGGATGGCTTGGGTGAAGTAACAACATCAGTAAAAAATGCATGAGGGATGTAAAAGCATGGCTACAGGTACAGTAAAGTGGTTTAACAACGCCAAAGGATTTGGGTTTATTTGTTCAGACGAAGAGGAAGGAGACATTTTCGCCCACTACTCAACTATCCAAATGGACGGTTATCGTACACTGAAAGCAGGCCAACAAGTCTCATACGAGATTGAAAAAGGTCCAAAAGGTTCACACGCAAGCAGCGTTGTTCCAATAGAAGGCCAAGCCAAATAAATAGAGCGCTGTCGGAAAGACAAACCATTTGCTCTCGTAGAAGCACACGAGCTTTTATGAAGAGAAAAATAAACCCGCGTAAAGCGGGTTTATTGTTTCTATAGGTCTACCGAAGTAGCGTGTACAAGATTATTTATTGATAATAGCGTTCAGCGTTGCGCTTGGACGCATCAATGTAGACGCTAGAGAATCATCAAGAGAGTAGTAACCACCTAGCTCGCCTTTTACACCCTGCGCGTTGTTTAGCTCAGACACAATCGCTTCCTCTTGCTCTGCCAACGCTTTTGCGACAGGGGCAAACTCTGCTGCAAGATCCGCGTCTTCTGTTTGCTCAGCCAATGCTTTCGCCCAGTACGATGCTAAGTAGTAATGGCTACCACGGTTATCCAACTCACCTACTTTACGAGAAGGTGATTTATTTTCGTCTAAGAACTCGCCTGTTGCTTTATCAAGAGCGTCAGCAAGAACTTGAGCCTTCGCATTGCCCGCCACAGAGCTTAGGTGCTCTAGAGAAGCTGCCAGCGCAAGGAACTCACCTAGAGAATCCCAACGTAAGTGGTTTTCTTTTTCAACTTGCTGAACGTGCTTAGGTGCCGAACCTCCTGCTCCCGTTTCAAATAGACCACCACCGTTCATTAGCGGAACGATAGATAGCATCTTCGCTGAAGTACCAAGCTCCAAAATTGGGAACAAATCGGTCAGGTAATCACGCAATACGTTACCCGTTACAGAAATGGTATCTAGACCTTCTTTGATACGCTCTAGAGAGAATTTACATGCATCGATTGGCGCAAGGATCTTAATTTCTAGACCTGAAGTGTCGTGTGCTGGAAGGTAGGCATTCACTTTTTTGATAAGTTCTGCATCATGAGCACGCGCTTCATCAAGCCAGAACACAGCCGGCGCACCCGAAGCACGAGCACGAGTTACCGCAAGTTTCACCCAATCTTGGATTGGCGCATCTTTGACCTGACACATACGGAAGATGTCACCTTCTTCTACTTCTTGCTCAAGAAGAACCGCACCAGAAGCATCTACAACACGTACAGTACCTGCTGCATCTAAAATGAATGTCTTATCGTGTGAACCGTATTCTTCAGCTTTCTGAGCCATTAGACCTACGTTTGGTACGCTACCCATAGTTGTTGGGTCAAATGCACCATGTTCTTTACAAAAATCGATAACCGCTTGGTAAATACCTGCATAGCTACGATCTGGAATCATTGCTTTAGTATCTTTCTGTTTGCCGTCTGGTCCCCACATTTGACCAGATGCACGCAGCATTGCTGGCATAGAAGCATCAACGATGATGTCACTTGGTACGTGCAGATTGGTAATACCGCGATCTGAGTCAACCATCGCGAGTGCTGGTTGTGTTTCGTATACCGCAAGGATCGCCGCTTCGATTTCCGCTTTTTGTTCAGCAGGTAGCGCATCGATCTTCGCGTATACGTCACCGATACCATTGTTTACATCAACGCCTAGCTCTTCGAATAGCTTGCCGTATTTCGCAAACACGTCTTTGTAGTAAACCTTAACAGCATGACCAAAGATAACTGGATCCGATACCTTCATCATGGTCGCTTTCATGTGTAGAGAGAGCAAAACGTCTTGCTGTTTTGCTTCTGCAATTTCCTTCTCAAAGAACTCAACAAGCGCTTTCTTGTTCATTACCGAACAATCGATCACTTCTTTGTCTTGTAAAGGGAACGCCGATTTAAGTTCTTTCACCGAACCATCTGCAGCGACAAATTCAATTTTTACGTCAGTAGCACCAGAAACGGTTGCCGATTTTTCACTACCGAAGAAGTCGTTGTCTGCCATGCTTGAAACATGAGATTGAGAATCCGCTGACCATGCACCCATTGAGTGTGGGTTCTTCTTCGCGTAATTCTTTACTGAAAGTGGCGCACGACGGTCTGAGTTACCTTCGCGTAGAACCGGGTTAACCGCACTACCTTTGATTTTGTCGTAAGTCGCTTTAATCGCTTCTTCTTCGTAAGTGCTCGGCTCTTCTGGGTAGTTTGGTAGCTCATAGCCTTTTGCTTGCAGCTCTTTGATAGCAGCTTTTAACTGCGGGATAGATGCAGAAATGTTTGGAAGTTTGATGATGTTTGCTTCTGGCGTTTTCGCCAACTCGCCAAGTTCTGCTAGCGCGTCACCGATGCGCTGTTCTTCTTTTAAATGCTCTGGGAAGTTAGCGATGATACGACCTGCTAACGAAATATCACGAGTATCTACATTAATGCCAGACGATGCAGTAAATGATTGAATGATTGGTAGTAATGAATAGGTTGCTAACGCCGGGGCTTCATCAGTGATTGTGTAGATAATTGTAGGTTTTTCTGTAGGCATGAAATTTCCCTATTTTTTACTCAACTAAGCTGAACAACTCAGCAACTGAGTTCGTTGAATTTACGCATTGCTTAACGTTAGTAGTGCATTCCTCCTCACCAACGTGACATGCGGTTTGCACTCTTTCTTATAGTTTGAAGCTCTATGGCTCTCTATCCATGAGTGCACTTTGTGCCAAGTTTGCTTTCATGAAGTTCTTTTGCAAAAACACCTCTCTAAAAGCAACTTGGCTATATCATTAAACAAATAACACGAAATAGTCTATTATTCTGTGCGCTTTTGTTAGTTTTAGGCGCGCAAATGATAGCCGATAAGAAGAAAACTTAAAACTTTCAAACACAGTTCATTTACATTTTTGCAAGGTAGTTAACATGTCATCTCGCACGGGTCATGAAAAAGGTCGCCGTAGTAACCACTCTAAACCGAGCCATTTTAAACGCTCAGGCAAGTCAAACCATTCAAATGGACAGGCGAAAAATCGACCAGGGCGCTCTACCCGTTCATCAAAGTCAACAAAACCACGCATTACACCAGAAGACCGTAAGGTGATCATCTTCAACAAACCTTATGATACGTTGAGCCAATTTACCGATGGAGATGGTCGTAAAACGTTAGCGGATTACATCCCTGTCAAAGATGTATACGCGGCAGGACGGTTAGATAGAGATAGCGAAGGTCTGATGGTGCTAACAAATGATGGCATCTTGCAAGCAAAGTTGACACAACCTCAATCAAAGTCGCCAAAAACTTACTGGGTACAAGTAGATGGAGCACCTAATGAAGAGGACTTGGAAAAACTTCGTAAAGGTGTTGAATTGAAAGATGGCATGACATTACCAGCAAAAGTAGAAGTGATGCCTGAACCAAAGATCTGGGATAGAAATCCGCCCGTTCGGTTTAGAGCTAATATTCCTACAACTTGGCTAGCAATTACGATCATTGAAGGTCGAAATCGCCAAGTACGACGAATGACAGCACATATTGGCTTCCCGACACTGCGTTTAGTACGTTACTCCATGGGTGATATTGCGCTTGACGACTTGAAGCCGGGAGAATGGCGAGAAGTCACTCTCTAAGCTCGTCTAAGCTCGCACATCAAAAAACACCCACATCAAAAAATATAAAAAGCAGGTCAAGACCTGCTTTTTATATTTTTGTCGTCACCAATAATATTTATTGTTGAGCAACCCACTTCATGAATGCCTGACGTTCTTCGTCTGTCATTTCTAGGTAGGCAATCTTCGCTTTTGTTACCGGTGATTTTACTCTTTGCGCGCTTTTGCTAGTTGCCGTTACAGCCGTCGCTGCTTGTAGCTCAGACAATTCGACTCTCTTACCGTTAGCAAAGAAAACGCCATTAGCTTCATTGTATTCCGCTAGTTGCTCATCTAGGTTTGAGTAAGGGAACGCACCTTTCTCACCTGGCATTTTATATTGAGAGTAATCAATAGACTTATCGTTGAAACTTACTTTCCAGTCCATTTTGTCTTGTTCGAACAACTTCTCAGCCTGACGTTGCTCTCTAAAAGACGGCGCATCAATGTATAGCTTTCCTGCACCTGCACTCAAGCCGATAATATATGGTGAGGATTTAACTTGGGTACGCTTTTCACCACGACCAATCCCCTTATTAACTTTAACCACAATTTGGTTTGAGCCTTCAACTAGGGGAAACGGTGCACTCAAATCGTCCGCATCAACGCCATTTACAAACAGCACTTGAACGCCTTGAGCGGTAGTTAGGGTTGCTGATGCATCAGCTTTATTTGTTGTGTCTGCGCTCGCTGTTGTCCCAAATAGCCCAAGAACAAATGCTACAGTCCAAGCTTTTAGTCTCATATCCTAATAACCTTAAAATTCAATTAATTACATCAACAGTGTTAAATCTCGTTTACCGTTCATCACAGTTTGAGGAAATCATTGAAGAAAAGCCAATGATTTCTACATAACTCACTGTAGATAATTGGTAAACGCACTCAACCCTTGACGTTTCACACTCTTTCACATTGACCAGAGTTCAAGAAGGATTTGCTTATATACTCTATAGAAAAAAGGTCGCAATAACTGCGACCTTTTACTATATCTACTTAAGTTCAGTAATTAGAACGTGTAGTAAACACCAGCAAGAACTAGAGTATCTTCAAGTTTCGCAGTGCCGTTGTCAGCTTCTGCTACTGAGTATTCTAGGAATGAAAGAACGTTGCTAGTCACTGCGTAATCAGCACCAAACGTGTAGTAGTTAGCATCTGCGTCTGAGTCATCAATATCAGTGAAACCGAATGAAGTGTAAACTCGAGCTTCATTCATTTGGTATGCAGCAACAGCAGACCAAGTGTTTACGTCAACGTTGTCCCACTCTTCAGCAATGTAGTTAACCGCTGTAGAGAAGTTATCCATGTTGAAGCGAGCTGCGATACCCAAAATTTTGTGGTCTACAGTCGTTTTAACATCAGCGAATTTAACTTCTGCTTTACCTTGATCTTGGTAAGAAGCACCTACGGTGAACATGTCGTTGATTACGTATTGTGCAGATAGACCGAATGCAGTATCAACATTTTCGTCTTGATTTAAGTATGCATCTGCAATAACAGTAAGCTGGTCAAAGCTGCCCTTAACAGATACTGCGTGACCAGCACTTTCAAGAGAACCTAGGAAGTCATCAGCGTAACCGTAACCTTCGTTAGTGTTGTCGATTGTGATCGCGTCTAGAGAGTCACCGAAGTCACCAATTTCACCAACAGCAACACCCCAGTTATCACCGAAGTAAGCACCAAAGTAAAGGTCGTCTGTGCTAACCTTGTTGTTGTCTGCGTCGTAACCGAAACCGTTACCGTTTTCTAGCTCAAATGAGCCAAACACTTTAACGTCATCGTTGATTTTATGAGTAGCATCAACTTGAACTTTTGCCCATAGGTCAATGTCAAGGTCGTTTTTCTTGATTTGCTTGCCTGCTAGCTTAGCTTCTCTTGTACTTAGGTAAGTATCGATCTCACCCTTAAGGTTGAAAGAAGTTGTACCGTTGTCGTAGATGTTGCCTGCTGCTAGTGCAGACGTAGAGATGCCTGCTACTGCAAGAGCTACTAGAGTCTTTTTCATAATTAATCCACTGCCTTTTCTTAGATTGGGATATCCTTTCCGATTCCCTTTTTTATATTTTTGAGGTCGCTTGTTATCAAATCGCAACAATGCTTTACCTGCAAAATCTGGGCACTAGAGTGCAAAAGATTATTCTGGCTGTCAAATTTTCTAAATCACAACATCAAAAAACAAAAAAATCTTTATTTTACAGCAACATAGAAATTTAAGTTTCAATTATTCGATGAAGATCTAAACAATCGACTTGATTTTTCTTAATTTAGCAAAAGATAAACAAAAGAGATAAACAACCTTACAACAACAAAAAACCGAATTAATTCAGAATAAAATTCTGGTCAAATGGTATTTTTGAAGCTTTATATTTTTCACCTAATGAAATTATTTTCATTTAGATTGAGTTCAATATTTTTTTGTGAACAAGATCTACATTCCACATAAAAGCATTCCGTTTTGTGAACTACAGTACAACTAGTGATGTGTGCTACTATGCGCGCCCCACGCGTTTGAGGCACTTATGCTAACTAGTAACATCCAAAAATCGATCAGAACCAGCTACCAGAACTTACAAGCTCAACTGGATAACTTTGTACCTCGAAGAGCGCAAAATTACCTAGTCGCAGAGATTGCTAAGACGTTGTGCGGGCAATACCACAAATCGAATAGAATGCTTGTTGCAGAAGCAGGAACAGGGATCGGTAAGTCATTGTCATATCTGATGGCGGTTATTCCCGTGGCAGTCTATAACAACCGAAAAGTCGTGATTTCGACTGCAACAGTCGCGTTGCAAGAACAGTTGGTGAATAAAGATCTCCCATTATTTCGTCGTATTACCGACCGAGAGTTTTCTTTTATTCTGGCAAAAGGGCGCCAACGTTATTGCTGCGCGGAGAAACTCGCAACGGCAAGTGGTGTCGATGGCGGACAACTTGCCATGTTTGAGACTAAGCCAAAAAAGAAAGACATTGATTTGTTGGAAACCATGTACCGTTCTCTTGCTCAAGGCAAATGGGATGGCGACCGCGACTCCTGGCCAAAACCTATTGATGACCATATCTGGCAATTGATTGTCAGTGACAAGCACAGCTGTAATAACAGCCTACCAGCTCATCGTAACTGCCCTTTCCAAAAAGCACGTTCAGAACTGGATAAAAATGATGTCATCATCGCAAACCATTCATTAGTAATGGCAGACGCCGATCTGGGTGGTGGCGTAATTCTGCCCGAGCCGGAAAATACTATTTATGTCTTTGATGAGGCGCATCATCTTCCGCACGTCGCACGAGACCACGCTTCCGCATCTGCAAGCTTAAAAGGAGCGGCAGCTTGGTTAGAAAAACTCAATCAGTCCACCAGCAAATTCTCATCATTGGCAGACGAGAAACGCGTCGCACGCTTTCGCAATGACTTGCAGGAGTCGGTACAAGAACTCATTCCCGCGCTTAGCCAATTAACAAAGCAATTTGACCCAAACCAATTTGAAGAAAACATCTATCGCTTTGAACATGGCGAACTTCCAACTTGGTTAGAAAATCAATCTAAAGATTTAAAACAGCTCAGTAAAAAAGCAAACCAAAGTGTCGCGAAAATTGCGGATTTGATTGCTGAGCGAGTAAAAGACGGGGAACTTTCTTCAAGGTTAGCAGAGCCAGCTCTGGCTGAATTGGGGTTCTACATTCAGCGCTTAGAAAATCTTGCTCAAGTTTGGAACTTGATGGCAGAGCCAACACGAGAAAAAGGGGCACCGTTAGCAAGGTGGCTTGAGAAGCACCCAGATCGTGAAGGTGACTATATTGTGAGCGTTTCGCCTTTGGAAATCGGCTGGCAACTTGATCAACAAATCTGGAGTCGTTGTATCGGTGCGGTATTAGTCTCTGCTACGATGCGTGCACTGAATTCATTCCATTATTTTTGCCATCAAGTGGGAGTAGACGCAAAACCTGAGTCAGGTACGCAGTTTTTAGCCTTGGCGTCACCGTTTGATTATCAGAACCAAGCGGAGCTTTTAATCCCTGCGATGAAGTATGAACCTCAAGCGCCACAGTTTACCGAATATCTTATTGAAATTTTGCCTAAGTATTTAGAAGACAACAAAGCGAACTTGGTATTATTCTCGTCATATTGGCAGATGAACCAAGTCGCAGATGCTCTAAGTGCTGATTTTGTAAAACGAGGCTGGGCACTGCAAGTACAAGGCGAAAGTTCACGTGCAGAAATTCTAAAAAAACATAAAAAGCTCGTCGACCAACAGAAAACCAGTATTCTCTTTGGCACGGGTAGCTTCTCGGAAGGTCTTGATTTACCAGGAGAGCTATTGGAAAACTTGGTCATTACTAAGATTCCTTTTGGTGTCCCTACCTCACCCGTAGAGCAAGCGCACTCAGAGTACATAGAAAAGAAAGGGGGCAACCCATTCATGCAAATTACTGTGCCTGATGCGAGCAAAAAACTGATTCAAAGTGTCGGTCGTTTACTGCGCAAAGAGCGCGATTCTGGTAGAGTGACCATCCTTGATAGACGTTTGATAACAAAACGCTACGGGCAAGCCTTAATTGACTCGTTGCCGCCATTTAAACGCAAGATAGAATATTAGAAGAATAACGATTTATGGAAATGATTGAGCCAACCATGCTGTTGGTTTTGGCGCTCGTCGCTTTTGTTGCTGGATTTATCGATGCGGTTGCAGGCGGTGGCGGTATGCTCACCGTCCCTGCCTTATTGTCGTTGGGACTCCCTCCGCACATTGCATTGGGCACAAATAAACTGGCAGCATCGTTTGCCTCTTCTACTGCCGCTTTCACATACTACAAGAAGCGTTTGTTTAAACCACAATGCTGGGGACGAGCGTTTGTGGCGACTCTTGTTGGTGCCACGCTCGGCACATTGTTTGTCGACGCAATCAGTACTGAATGGCTAGAGAAGGTTTTACCTCTCATTATTCTTGCTGCCGCGATGTATACCGTGTTCCATAAAGCTCCACAATCGACTCACCAGAGCCCGACACCCGAACCATGCCCAATGTTGAATAAAAAGCAGTATCTGCAAGGATTCTCAATCGGCTTCTACGATGGTCTAGCCGGACCAGGGACTGGCGCATTTTGGACTGTAAGCTCAATGGCGCTTTATCGGTTGAACATCTTGCTCGCTTCCGGGTTAGCAAAGGCGATGAACTTTACTAGCAACTTCACTTCTCTTGTCACTTTTGCTGTTTTGGGTCATATAAATTGGGTGCTAGGATTAACAATGGGCGTATGTTTAATGGCAGGCGCATTTGTTGGGGCTCACTCTGCAATCCGCTTTGGTTCTAAATTTATTCGCCCTGTGTTTGTTTCTGTTGTCAGCGTATTAGCAATTAAACTCGCTTATGATGCGTGGTTTGTAGGCTTATCATGAACATCAAACAGCTTTCCAATGGTCTAGAACAAATGTCTGAGAAAGCGGCTTCACTTGACCATCAGCGAGGTCACCATGAGGCAATGCTGTTTGATGAACGTCTATTTCGCTGCCGCTCTCGTTTGTTAGTTCCTTGTGTCAATGAAGCAAGAGCGACATTAAACGACATCATCAAGGAGCAAAAAGAAGGTGAGTTAAATGCACAACGAGCAGAATATCTGACTGACCGATTGGTTGCCCAAATCACGGCAATTCAACGCGAAATTTCTATCGCCGAGATACCTAAAGCAAAGCCTAAGAAATCCGCTCGACAAGACAAGTCCCTTGATGCACTAAAACAAGAAGTCGCGCAGCATAAAGAATGGGCTCGTCGCTTGCGCGAGATGGTTATAGAAAAACAACAAATAGTTTCCATTGCTCCGGCTCATTTACGCACCGAAGCGCAGAAAGCTGTATTAACCGCAAAACAACGACTGATTCGCTGTGAAGCAGCATTAAGCGAGCTAGAAAAGCAAGTAATCCAAAGAGAGAACAATTGAGCATGTCTGAAGAATCGAAATCACCACTGGATGATGCCCCAGAAGAGATCAAGCTAGCTGTCGATATAATTTACTTGCTAGAAACGAATGAAATCGATCCTAAAATAGCGCTAAAAGCGATTAAGATCGTACAAAGCGATCTTGAAAATAAGATCAAAGCAAGCTGATAGACAACAAAGAGGCGCGATTTCGCTCCTCTTTGTTTAAGCTGAGTTTACGTTGATACCACGCTATACTTTGAATTGAGACATTAAGGTTTGCTGTTGTTCAGAAAGTGAGGTCATCTCGATACCTGCATTTTCCGACGTTTGCGCTTGATTAAGGATTTCTCTGCTCAGATCGCGAATGTTCGCCACACTTTGATTCACCTCATTAGAGACAGATTGCTGCTCTTCTGCCGCTTTTACTATCTGATTATTCATATCACTTATCGCAGCAATTGACTCAAATACTTTCTGTAATTCCTCTACCGCCATATTCACCTGTTGAGAAGAGGATTGCGCACTTTGATTCCCTTCTGTAATGGACTCAACAACCGCTTGCGTGCCCTTTTGAACATTAGCAATGACATCTCGAATTTCACCCACCGAACTTTGAGTTCGACTTGCTAAGCTCCTTACCTCATCAGCCACCACAGCGAAACCACGACCTTGTTCACCAGCTCGTGCGGCTTCTATTGCTGCATTGAGAGCTAACAAGTTGGTTTGCTCAGAAATGCCTTCAATAACAGAAAGAATTTCGGTAATGCTGGCGTTGTTCTTCGCTAGCTCTTCTACAACCGGGACGGCATTCATCATGGTCAATAATAGTTTTTGCATCTGAGCTTCAGACGCCAAGATCACTTTCTGACCGTTTTCTGCAGATTCACTCGCCTCACCAGCCGCCTTTACCGCAACTTCGGCATTTTGTACCACCAACGCCGCTGTTTGCGTCATTTCTTCAGCAGCAGTCGCGACTAAATCAACTTCTTTAAACTGCGAATCACTGCTATTTCGAGTAACGGCTACAACGTGTTTTGCATGTTCGGTCTTATCTGCAATTTGTCGAGATGTTTCTGCGACTTCTTTAATCGTTAATTGCAAACGCTCAAGAAATCGATTGAACGCCCTCGCAAGTTGACCAATTTCATCGTCTGTTTTAACTTCCAAACGCTGAGTTAAGTCTCCTTCCCCTGTCGAAATATCTTCCAAACGAGCGACAACTTCTCGAATCGGCTTCACTAAGGTCTTAGCCAGCAGTCCGGTTGTAATCAGTCCAACAACGACAAGTGCGACACCAACACTTAATTCAATAATAACGCCGTCTTGCATCTTATTGGTAATCAAAGCGTCTAACTGATCCGCATCAGCAAGCACTGCAGAACGAGGCATTTCAAAGATCACACCCCACGTTTGATTCGCTATTTGGATAGGCGAAAAGACCGTCATCCACTCACCAGAGGCATCCCATTCAACCTTGGCTTCACCGCCAAACAATAAATCAGTGAGATTGTCATTAGAAATGGTGGAACTCGAAAAAGGCTGTCCAGGGGAATCAGTGTTACTATCTGAAGCTAACAAAGTTCCATCGAGACTGATCATTGATACCTTTCCAGCCCCAGCGAACAAGCTTTGATCAGAATTAATCGCAATGCTCGCTAACTGGTCTAATCGTAACTCTATACCCAAGAAGCCAATCGGCATACTCTCCACAATGAGTGGAATGGAGATCGATGTTGTTAAGAAGGAACCAGCATCGTTGGTGTTAACCCGCGGCGATGCAATGCAGGTTTGACCAGACGAGAGCGGACAGTAAAAGCGCTCAGCATTGTCGTTCTCATTCAAGGCTTGCTCACTTATCGTACTCGCTAACACGTTTTCACCATTGCTCGCTTTGGACCAATAGGTCGCAAACCGACCGACTTCATTAGAACCGACGTAATCGGCACTTCGATAGTTGGCATCTTCACTGTCGAGCATGTCTGGGTTAAACACCAGATAAGCCGCTTGTATCGTGTCAAAGCGTAGCACTGCCTGACGAATCATTTCATTCAGAGCGGAGCGAAGATCTTCACTACTGCCAAAATTCTCTTCCGAGTTGGTTTTAAAAAACAGCGCATTTGCTGCCAACATTTCAGCGCGGTAAGTCGCTTCATTGAGATACTCAGACACTTCCGTCGCGTTTAATAACGCTCGTGTCTGTAGGAGTTGTTCAGATTTTTCGATAACAGAAGAGCTAGTTTCTCGCTGCAACAACTTTTGGTTACCGAGCGCGTTGTAGACCGAAAAACCAATTAAAGATAAAGAAGTGACGAGCAGGCAAAGCCCGGAGAGTAATGTAATTTTCCACTGCACAGATATGGTTCGCATACAACATCCTTATTCAAGCAAACTCATTTTTGAGACTCATTAAACCATACGCGGGCACAATAGCAATTACATATTTAACAATTCTTTAAACTTATTCCGTTTACATGAGAACCATTTTCAGCTTGCCTTTGCAATGGTAACATCATGCTCAAACACGCCCTCTGAGAAGGATAAAAAATGAAAGTAATTAGCTTTAACATCAATGGACTTCGTGCGCGTCTGCATCAACTCCAAGCCCTCATCGACAAGCACCAACCTGACGTGATTGGTCTGCAGGAAATCAAAGTTCACGACGAAGCCTTCCCTATCGACGATGTAGAAGCAATGGGATACAAAGTTTACTTTCACGGTCAAAAAGCCCATTACGGTGTGGCAATGCTATGTAAACAAGAGCCTATCAGCGTTCAAAAAGGTTTCCCAACCGATAATGAAGAACACCAAAAGCGCATGATCATGGCGACGTTTGAAGATGAAAACGGTGAAAAAGTGACGGTTCTTAACGGTTATTTCCCGCAAGGCGATAACGTTGCTCACGAAACTAAGTATCCATACAAGCGTCAGTTCTACAAAGACTTGATGACTTACCTCAACGATCACCACACTAACGATGAGCAGCTGATTGTCATGGGCGACATCAATATCAGCCCAATCGACGCGGACATCGGTATCGGCGAACCAAACCGTAAACGTTGGCTGAAAACGGGTAAATGTTCTTTCCAACCAGAAGAGCGTGAGTGGTTGCAAACGCTTCTAGATTGGGGCTTTGAAGATACTTTCCGTAACTTACACCCTGAAGTCGATGACCGCTTCTCGTGGTTTGATTACCGTTCGCGTGGCTTCGATGATAACCGTGGTCTTCGTATTGATGTTATTTTGGCAACACCATCACTCGCGGAAAAATGCATAGAATCCGATATTGACTATGAGTTACGAGGCATTGAAAAACCTTCAGATCACGCGCCAATCTGGTCAACCTTCAAGTAGTTCTTACTAGGGTCTGTTGACCTTTTGAGCTGATTTTTGCAGCAGTTTGTGGGTTCTTTATACAAGGCAGAGGCTTTGAAATGTAGTTGCCCTACCTGATAAGCCGATAACGCAGTAGAAAGGAGCCACAAACGCTGCCCGAAGGGTTCGGCTAAAAGCGTTTTACTCTTTGTTGAGAGGATTTTGCTTAGAATAACTAGGCTACAAACCTCTCGCCGCGATTAAAACGCTTTTATCTCGAACAAAATTTAACCGCAAAAGGTCAACAGACCCTAACATCGACGAGAAATAAAAAAGAGCGCCAACAAGCGCTCTTTTTTGATGTTTGTATTGTCCTACATGAAGTGGAATGAACAACCCATCTTGTTAGCTCAATGGTCTTAGGTACGCCAAGAAGCGCTTCTCTGCCACTTTGAAGCACCACAAAATAATAAATGTCAGCGCCATGTAGAAGAGTCCCGCTGTCAAGAATGACTCAAATGGTGCGTAGTATCTTGAGTTCACCAAACGTGCTGCACCTGTCAGATCCATAATGGTGATGATGCCGGCGACCGCACTGCCATGAAGCATGAAGATAACCTCATTCGAGTAGGCAGGTAACGCGCGACGCAAAGCACTTGGAAGAATAATGCGACGGTAAGTCATAAACGTACTCATACCGTATGCCTTAGCTGCCTCTACCTCTCCCTTCGGCAAGCCATTGATTGCCCCGCGAATAATTTCAGCAGTATAAGCGGACGTGTTGAGAACAAACGCCACCAGCGCACAAAACCATGCGTTTTCCCAAAGCGTGTCTTTTACCGGAAAAAACTGGTCCATGCCGTAGTAGATCAGATACAGCTGCACCAACAAAGGAGTGCCTCGGAAAAAGTAAATAAACGCCCATGAAGGCAGGCTTAGTGCGTAGTTTGCACTATTACGTGCAATCGCAAGAGGAATCGATACGGCTAACCCAATCACCAGTGCTAACGCAACAAGCCATACCGTCGTCCACAATCCATCTAGGTAGACCGGGAAACTTTCAATTATCAATGAAAAATCCATGGTTTACCTCGCGTGAATACTAAATTTGCGTTCAACCAACTTAAGTAAGCCTGTTGAAACACTGGTAAAGAACAAGAAGATGATTGCAACCGCCATGTAAAAAGTGAATGGCATTTTGGTTGTACCCGCAGCCAACGAGCTAATGCGCACCATATCTTCCAGACCAATGATGGATACTAACGCGGTCGTTTTCAGTAGAACCAACCAGTTGTTACCAAAGCCTGGTAAAGCATGTCGGATCATTTGAGGCAATAGAATTCTTCGGAACGACATTATCGGGCTCATGCCATAAGCTTTTGCGGCTTCTAGTTCACCCTTGTCTACCGCCATGATAGCGCCACGAAACGTCTCTGCCATGTATGCACCGAAGATAAACCCAATGGTTAAAACGCCAGCAATAAAGGGGCTGACATCGATGTAATCTGGCAAATACGAAGTCCACTCATGATTTGGGTCACTTGCAGTAAACCATTCATTGAGTGTTTCATTGATCGAGTAAAGGCTATTGTTAAGTAGAATTTGACCACCAAAGAAGATAAGCATCATCAGAACTAAATCAGGGATGCCACGAATGATGGTGGTGTAAAGCGTCGCAACTGCTCTTGCCCACTTATACGGTGCCAACTTCGCCAATGCACCCAGCATTCCGAGAATGACCGCTAAAAGTAAAGAAAGTATTGCGACTTCGATGGTTACTAGAGCCCCTTTTAAGATCGAGGCTTCATATCCTTGTAGATCCAGCATAGGTGAGTTCCTAATCCCTAAACTCAAAAGATCGACCGTTGGTTACTTCTAGGAACAAGCCAACGGTCGCTTAATTACAGCTTATTCGCCGTAAACGTCGTAGTTAAAGTATTTACCTGCGATTTCTTGATAAACACCTTTTTCACGTAGTGACAAAATAGCTGCATCGAGCTTTTTCGTTAGATCCTTATCTTGCTTACGAACTGCAATACCAAAACCATCACCAAACCACTTAGGATCCGTTAGTGAAGGACCAACAAATTCATAAGCATCGCCACCAGCTTTGTTTAAAACACCCTCTTCTAGTGCAGACGCATCACCAAGCACTGCCGCAACACGACCGTTTGCAAGATCTAGGTACGCTTCGTCAAATGATCCGTAACGCACGATTTCAACTTTGTCGCCATAGTTATCTGTCAGGTATTTGTCGTGAGTCGTTGCACGCTGCACGGCAATTTTTTGACCATCAAGGTTATCAAAATCTAGGTTTGCACCTTTCTTAGCGATGAACTTGTTTGGAATCAGCGCGTATTTTCCTGTGAAGTCGACTTTCTTCTTACGTTCTTCAGTGATCGACATTGCAGCAATAATCGCATCGTATTTACGAGCAAGTAGAGAAGGAATAATTCCATCCCAATCTTGAGCAACGATCTGACACTTCACTTTCATCTCTTCACAAAGTGCGTTCGCCATATCCACGTCGAAGCCTTTTAGAGAGCCGTCCGTTTCTGTCCAGCTAAACGGAGGGTAAGCGCCTTCAATACCAAAGCGAACGGTTTTCCATTCTTTCGCTTGAGCGACACCAGACACTGCTGTTGCAGCAAGCGTTGCTGCTAATAACCACTTTTTCATTTCCATACTCCTGTGATTGCTTTTATTTGGTTTTGATTGTTGTGCTTATGGGTGGCAAAAGACTGCCACCCAAGAAATATTAGTAGATAGATGAGATAAATTGCTGTAATCGTTCTGAATCTGGGTTTGTAAATAGCTTAGCTGGATCTCCCTGTTCTTCCACTAAGCCTTGATGTAAAAACATCACATGGTTAGATACGTCACGCGCAAATGCCATTTCATGGGTAACAACCAACATCGTTCGCCCTTCATCTGCCAAATCTCGCATTACTCCTAACACCTCACCAACCAACTCAGGATCGAGTGCTGAGGTCGGCTCATCGAACAACATCACTTCTGGATCAACAGCAAGAGCACGAGCAATAGCAGCACGTTGTTGTTGACCTCCGGATAGATGTCCAGGGTAGTAATCTTTACGTTCGTACAATCCCACTTTTTTCAAAAGCAGTTCAGCGTTTTCGATGGCTTGAGCTTTCGGTACGCCAAGCACATGAACTGGTGCTTCAATCACATTTTCTAGAACGGTTAGATGTGACCAAAGATTAAAGCCTTGAAACACCATGGCTAAACGAGAGCGAATGCGCTGAACTTGTTTCTCATTAGCTGGAACTGACTCTCCTGCTCGGTTGTTCTTCATCTGGATAAGTTCACCATTTACCCAAATTTCACCGGCGGTCGGAGTTTCAAGAAGGTTAATACATCTAAGGAAGGTACTCTTACCTGAACCGGAAGAGCCGATGATGGAGATAACATCACCTTTATGAGCGGCAAGTGAAATGCCTTTCAAGACTTCATTTTGTCCAAATGTTTTGTGCAGGTCTTTTATATCTAGCGCTGGTACATCATTCATGCGCCTTACTCCCTGTGTTTTTGTCACTGCAATTAAGGGACTCCGCCCTCTTTGAATTGGAACAAACTATCACCACCCATCGCAAGTTGCAACAAATTATTAACCTAAATAATTCGAATAGATAGATACAACAATCAAATGAATATGCAATTTTTAGCAATATATTCTTTTAATGCTGAATATTAGACGTAAAAAAGCCCCTCACAGGAGGGGCTCTTTTTTGTAAAAATGTTAATTATTACTTAATCAACACCATAAAGTCAGACTTCTGAGCATTCGTATTGACCTTCTCAGAATCAACTTCACTGATCACAAGACCATCGTGATCCACTTTAAGATCGGTCACATCACCATGAGAGAAAAGAGAAACAAAGTCATAGCTATTTAGGTTTGCTTCAGCAGACTCCACGACAATAGATTGTGAGTAATCACTGGTAGAAGAAACTTTCAAATCTTGCTTCACACTGTCATCGAATGTGTAGTAGTACAATTCCGGAACAACGACATCACTCTCTAAAGTTGTAAATATCTTGTGTGTTACTCGGTGTAGTGTTCCAGAGTTAGACTCTGCACGATATGCGAGGCGGCTAAAGCCTTTATCTTGGTCATTGAAAGCAAAACCAGTATCAATCGTTGAACCTCTCACCACATGCGCTGCAGGCAGAGCATTTAGGTTGTAGTAAGCGCTTGGATCAATTGAGATATCCCATTTTGCGTCCTGGTACATCTTTTGGTTCAGCGCAACTGTCCAACCATTGATCGGTTTTTCAGCTGCAACACTGTAAGTCCAAGTTTCCGTTTTAGGTTCAAGCGGGTGGTAGAACTTCGTCGTTGACATAGGTAACTCTGCAACTTCGTAGTTGTAATCACCAACCAGTACACTGATGTCTAAAGTGTCATATTTAAAAGATGTTGGGTTCAGGATTGGTGAAGAACCAGTCATGCCAACCAACGGCAATGGTGATTCACTTGACCAATCGCGAATACCATATTGGTGCAGTTCTGTCTTCGCTGCGTCCGCATATTGCAGCACGACAGTCGATTCCATCTTCGAACCAATAGCTCTCACATCCAAAGAGTCAATGGAATAAGCAGGCTTAGACTCTTTAGCAACTTGAGATATAAAGTTGTACTCTAAGCCACCAGCTTCTGTTGCCACATAGTTAAGATCGGTTCGGGTAGTCTTATTAAAGTTACCATTTTTGTTACAAGCAGACACCGCCTCTCGATTCATCGAGAACGTTGAGTTTCTAAGGTTATTGTCCTGTAAAAAGTCTCGACTAAAGCTGTTTGCCGTAAATACGGTTCCAGAAGCATCAAGCAACTGATAAGTAAAGTAGCCATCCTCAGGAATGTCTTCTAGAATAAATTTTAAAGTAGTGCCTGATGGGTAGATAAAGTCGCCTTGACGGACACCATTCTTGTCAGAATAGAAACCAACAACCTTATCCCCTGTCAACTGTGCACTTACAGCTGGTTGATAAGTTAATACTTGATTGATGCCATTACCATCTACTCTACGCTCGTAAACAGTACAACTATCTTTTTGTGCGTTTGCTTCACTGATGACATTTGGGGCAGCAAAAGTAAAAGTGAATGTAGTTCTCGGTGTAGAACTGCCACCACCGCCACCGCCGCCGCCACCGCAACCGACCATTAATCCCGAAATGATTGCCACTAGCGGCAGTACTTTAAGCTGTTTCATGTCTTCTTCCTAAACTGAGCGGCAATGGTTAGCCAAAAAATCGTCTTTGCTCGGTACTAAGCAAGAATAAAGCCAGCTTTTAATATCACTCATGAATGATATCAATAAATATCGTTGAGTATTATTTCCGCAAAACCACATCTAATTTTATGCAACTTGTGTAATCGAATTACACACGAAACAACCAAGTTGTTCGCATGCCAGACACTTTCTGTAGTTTTCTTTCACATCTATTCTTAAAGTGATCTAAATCAATCACCCCAAAGGGCTATCTTGTTAGACTCCGCCCCAATGATGAGGAATTTTTTGTGCCTCAACACAACAAGTTATTAGCTATGCTTAGGCACGAGATATTCGTGTGACAAAATCTAATAATAGCTAGCATAGGACGTGCCGCAGGAAGCGGAAAAACACAATTCAATTTAGAATTCATAACTTTTAAATATATGAGGAATCTATGTCAGACGCAGTTAATAAAGCGCACTCTGATTCGGATATTGAGACTAAAAGCTACCGCGAGCTTCATCGTCCATCATCTGAGTTCGCAAGCCGTTCAGACTACCTAGACCACGAACTACAAATTATGAAGCCACGTCGATTTGGCTTGAACTTGCCAGGTCGTGACTTCCGCTTTGAGCTTGAAGACCTTGTTCCAGCACTTGCTGGTACTATCGGTATTATCGCAATGTACTCTGCGGTAATGATGTCTTGGGCTGAAGGTCTTACTGCAGCATGGGACCACGTCAACTTGGGCAAAGATTTTGCTATCGAAGTTGCACGTGTAGAAATGCTTATCCCTGCACTTCTTTTCTGTGTACTTGCTTCTGGTTTTATTAACCCTAAAGCCAACCTTGCAGGTAACCACGGTCCAATGATCCCTCTTATTGGTACCATCGCTCTTGCTGGTGCTCACCCTCTTGCATTGGCAATTCTAATCGGTGTATTCGGTCTTCTACTGAGTTTCCTAAAAGGCGGCTCCAAACTGGTGAACCTCACCTCGGAAGGTACAGCCGGTGGCTTGCTTATCTTCTTGGGTTTGACTGGTACCATGAGCCAGATTACTTCGATTCAAGAATGGGCAGTTGGTCTGCAATCTTCTACTGTTGAAGCTGGTAGCATGGGCTATGTTGGTCTGATCGTACTGGCAGTCACTATCGCACTATACGCATTCCTTGCAAAAGTGAACAAGCGTTGGCTTGCTATTCCGGTGTGTGCTTTCACTGGTCTTGCAATCGCTTTAGTACTAGGTGCAGGTTTCGATATTAAATTCGTCACTGAAACCGGTCTTCCTAACCTAAACCCTGTTTACTGGTGGGGCAGCACTGAAGAAGGTTGGATGCTAGGTCTTCCTAACATGGAACACTTCATCGCATCTCTACCATTTGCAATCCTTGCCGTGGCAATGTGGTCTCCTGACTTCCTAGGTCACCGTATCTTCCAAGAATTGAACTACCCTAAAAAGACAGAAAAAGTATTGATGGACGTAGATGACACAATGACAATGTGTTCTATCCGTCAGATGGTAGGTACAGCAGTAGGTGGTGGTAACATCACTTCATCTTGGGGTACTTACATGATCCCAGCAGCGATCGCAAAACGCCCTATCCCTGGCGGTGCAATCCTTCTTGGTCTTCTGGTAATGATCATTGCAATCCTTGGTTTCCCAATGGATATCGCAGTATGGCCACCAGTAATGCGTGTTGCTCTTCTTGTAGGTGTATCTCTACCTCTACTTGAAGCAGGTATGCAGATGGTGAAAGACTCGAAAGATTCTCAAGCAGCAGGTATCTGTATCTTTGGTTCTGCAGTCGTTAACCCAGTTCTTGCTTGGGCACTGACTATGCTGCTAGACAACAATGGTCTGATTGGTGATAAGGAGCGCGCTTCTCGTCTATCCTTTGTCGATAAGATTGTGATCCCTGTAGGTGTACTTGTTATCTGTTTAGTCGCTATGCTTGCAGTAGGTATGCTAGAAGGACAATATGGCATTAAAGCTTGGCTATAATGACAGTCGTTCAAAAATTGTGTGGGTAGCGCTCGTCGCTACCCAATTTTTATCGAGATTTTTTAGGATTTATTGATTTAGTTTAAGGTTTGCAAAATTTTTTTAGTGTAGCCTTGAATTGTGGTTGGGAAGAACCCACATTGTTAGCAGTGACAATATTTATAGTTTTATGACCCACTCTTTCTTATTTAAGACTATAAATATTGTTATTCATTAAGAGTGTACTGTTCTCCGTTTAACAGTGGAGATAGCTGGCTCAACGGCGAACCAGTACGTATTTTTTTCTACTACAAAGGTAGGTATGTCATGGCAGAGCAATTTGCTAAAGCTTGGGAAGGTTTTGCTGCAGGCGACTGGCAAAACGAAGTAAACGTTCGTGATTTC
Organism: Vibrio sp. L85; assembly: GCF_963871815.1. Classification (NCBI taxonomy): domain Bacteria; kingdom Pseudomonadati; phylum Pseudomonadota; class Gammaproteobacteria; order Vibrionales; family Vibrionaceae; genus Vibrio; species Vibrio sp. L85. Next base: position 66,217 of record NZ_CAWMYL010000116.1, on the reverse strand, counting down.
ATTCAGAAGAACTACACTCCGTACGAAGGCGACGAATCTTTCCTAGTTTCTGAAGGTACTGAAGCGACTAACAAGCTTTGGGCTAAGGTAATGGAAGGTATCAAACAAGAGAACGCGACTCACGCTCCTGTTGATTTCGATACTTCAGTTATCTCTACCATCACTGCTCACGATGCAGGCTACATCGAAAAAGACCTAGAAACTATCGTAGGTCTACAAACTGAAGCTCCTCTTAAGCGTGCAATCATCCCTAACGGTGGTATCCGTATGGTTGAAGGTTCTTGCAAAGCTTACGATCGCGAGCTTGACCCACAAGTTAAGAAAATCTTCACAGAATACCGTAAAACGCACAACGCTGGCGTATTCGATATCTACACTCCAGATATCCTAGCATGTCGTAAATCAGGCGTTCTAACTGGTCTTCCAGATGCGTACGGTCGTGGTCGTATCATCGGTGACTACCGTCGTGTTGCTCTATACGGTATCGACCGTCTAATGCAAGACAAGCTAGCTCAATTCAAGTCTCTACAAGAGCGTTTTGAGAACGGTGAAGATCTACAGATGACTATGCAGCTTCGCGAAGAGATTGCTGAGCAGCACCGTGCACTTGGTCAAATGAAAGTTATGGCTGCGAAATACGGCTGTGACATCTCTCGTCCAGCTGAAACTGCACAAGAAGCTATCCAGTGGACTTACTTCGGTTACCTAGCAGCTGTTAAATCTCAAAACGGCGCAGCAATGTCTCTAGGTCGTACTTCTACTTTCCTAGATATCTACATCGAACGTGATATCGCTGAAGGTAAGATCACTGAAGTTGACGCACAGGAAATGATCGACCACTTCGTAATGAAACTACGTATGGTTCGTTTCCTACGTACTCCTGAGTACGATGATCTATTCTCTGGCGACCCAATCTGGGCAACAGAGTCTATGGGTGGTATGGGTCTTGACGGTCGTACGCTAGTTACACGTTCAAACTTCCGTTTCCTAAACTCTCTATACACAATGGGTCCTTCTCCAGAGCCAAACATCACTGTTCTTTGGTCTGAGCAACTACCTGAAGGCTTCAAGAAGTTCTGTGCAAAAGTATCTATCGATACTTCATCAATCCAGTACGAGAACGACGATCTAATGCGTCCAGACTTCGAGTCTGATGATTACGCAATCGCATGTTGTGTATCTCCAATGATCATTGGTAAGCACATGCAATTCTTCGGCGCTCGCGCTAACCTAGCTAAGACTCTTCTATACGTTATCAACGGCGGTGTGGATGAGAAACTGAAGATCCAAGTTGGTCCAGAGATGCCTAAGATCACTGACGAAGTTCTAGACTTCGACGATGTATGGGGCAAACTAGACCACTTCATGGATTGGCTAGCTAAGCAGTACGTGACTGCACTAAACAGCATCCACTTCATGCACGACAAGTACAGCTACGAAGCTGCGCTAATGGCTCTACATGACCGTGACGTTCGCCGTACTATGGCTTGTGGTATCGCAGGTCTATCTGTTGCAGCTGACTCACTATCTGCAATCAAATTCGCGAAAGTTAAACCAGTTCGTGACGAAGATGGCGTAGCGATCGACTTCGAAATCGAAGGCGACTACCCTAAATTCGGTAACAACGATGCTCGCGTAGATGACATCGCTTGTGAACTTGTTGAAGTGTTCATGAACAAGATTCGTCAGCTTAAGACTTACCGTGACGCAATCCCTACTCAGTCTATCCTAACTATCACTTCAAACGTGGTATACGGTAAGAAGACTGGTAACACGCCTGACGGTCGTCGCGCAGGTGCTCCTTTCGCACCTGGTGCTAACCCAATGCACGGTCGTGACGAAAAAGGTGCTGTAGCGTCTCTAACGTCTGTAGGTAAACTACCGTTTGCTCACGCTAAAGATGGTATCTCTTACACGTTCTCTATCGTACCTAACGCTCTAGGTAAAGATGAAGGTTCACAACGTGCTAACCTTGCTGGTCTAATGGATGGTTACTTCCACCATGAATCTGGCATCGAAGGTGGTCAACACCTAAACGTGAACGTTCTTAACCGCGAAACTCTAGAAGACGCTGTTAAGCACCCAGAGAAATACCCTCAGCTAACAATCCGTGTATCTGGTTACGCTGTACGCTTCAACTCTCTAACTGCAGAGCAACAAGCTGACGTAATCGCACGTACATTCACTGAGTCTCTATAAGACTGATTGAATTAGCACTTTAAGTGATAGAACAAAGGTCGATGCTGAAAAGCATCGACCTTTTTTTGTTTCTTGAACTAAAGTTGTGACATTACAAAAGATTTTGTCTGGGATCTTCCGTATGATGCGTAAAAAGCTTGCAAACATACACTATGAAACTCAGTAAATTATTCATCCTTGCGCTGCTATCACCGGCAGCAATCGCATCCACCAAATCCACAGTCTCTTTCACTCTCGATAACGATGGCATTTTTGGCGTTGACCAAGATTATACCAATGGTATTTTTCTCTCTTACGCGACTGAACAATTGCGTGAAGACGCAGAATGGAAATGGTTTACATTAAATGATTCTAGCCAAAGCAACGTCGATAAGATTGAATTAGTGCTTGGGCATAAAATGTACACGCCAAGTGACATCGAAGCCGACTACCCACTTATCAACGATCGTCCTTACGCTGGCTACTTACACACTGAAATCAACTATATCTCACTCACCGCTGATAAAGCTGTTCGCTACAATTTCACTATCGGCGCAACGGGCGAGAGCTCACTATCTGAAAAGGCGCAAGAGCTGGTTCATAGCATTACTGGTTCAACCGATCCACAAGGTTGGGATTACCAAATTGATGACGAGTTGGCATTTAGCGTCGGCTACCGAGCGTTCAACAAATTGATGCGTAGCGAAGGCAAAACGACACAGTGGGAAATCACCAACGTTAACGATATTAACGCAGGTAATTTCCGAAGTGACGTTTCACAAGGTGTCATGTTTCGTTGGGGTACTAACTTAGCCAACAGCATAGGTGCCGCAAACATCAGCGTTGAAAGTCCATTCCATGCCAGCATGTTAGCTAAGAGCACATCAAGTTGGTTCTTATTCACGGGCTTTGAAGGTCGTTACCGCTTTAACGATATCACTATTGAAGGCGACCGTTCAGGTCTACCAGAGCCATCAGACCAATATGATGTCACACTACAGAACTGGCAAGCGAGTGCCGTTGCAGGTGCGGCTTGGTACAACCAAAACTATGGCGCAAGCTTAACATTTACAGTGAAAACGCCAGACTATGAGGAAGCCCAAACTGACGTTTACGGTACAGGCTCTTTGTCTTTGTTCGCCTTCTTCTAAAGAAATCTCCCCATACGGCGTGTGAGTTTTCATTCGCCGTTGTCTTTGCTCAATATCTCGCCAACGAAAGCCCACTTAGACTGTTTTAACCCTGCAATTTGTAATAAAATAACGGTCAGAATTTATTAAAAATGAGAGCAAAAGATGTCAACAACTGGTCGTATTCACTCGTTTGAGTCATGTGGTACCGTAGACGGACCTGGTATCCGTTTTATCGTCTTCTTGCAGGGTTGCTTAATGCGTTGTAAGTATTGCCATAACCGCGATACATGGGACACGCATGATGGCAAGGAAGTTACGGTTGAAGAGATTATTGCTGAAGCAAAAACTTACCGTCACTTCATGAACGCATCAGGTGGTGGCATTACTTGTTCCGGTGGTGAAGCGATGCTTCAGCCTGAGTTCGTTCGTGACTTCTTCCGCGCTGCTCAAGCAGAAGGCATTCACACTTGTTTGGATACTAACGGCTACATCCGTAAACACACCGACGTGATCGATGAAGTGTTGGATGCGACTGACCTAGTCATGCTTGACCTAAAACACATGAAAGATGAGATTCACCAAGACTTCATTGGTGTGTCTAACCGTCGTGTTTTAGACTTTGCTCGTTATCTAAATAAAATTGGTCAAAAGACTTGGATTCGTTATGTGGTTGTTCCTGGCTACACGGACGAACCAGAAGCCGCTCATATGCTTGGTGAATTCATTAAAGATATGGATAACATTGAAAAAGTAGAGCTTCTGCCATACCACAAACTTGGCGCACACAAATGGGAGGCGCTTGGTGTTGAATATCCTCTTGATGGTGTAAATCCTCCATCTAAAGAAACTATGGACGAAATCCAGTCAATTCTTTCCCAATACCACTCAAATGTGAAATACTAAGTAGCATTAGGTTATTGAATAGATTAAAAATACCAGCAACTTGCTGGTATTTTTTTACCTATACGTAGGTATATGTGTCTAACAGACCAGCAGGTCTTGTGCCCTATCCAACTCATATTAGACGTATTAGGAATACGAAACCGTAAGTAAAGCTCATAGGAAAAGCGTTGGGAGAACACATGGATTGGTTTAATTTTGTTTCGATCATCATTATTTTCTGGGTCGTCGTCGTTTATTGTCTCCCCGATTGGCGAAGAGTCGTTTGGCCTAAAATGGAACAAGAAAAGCCATTCCAACATTTAGTCTTCGCGACACTTTTCTTGATTAGCGTTTTGTGGTCTGCCCAAGCAGGGGTAAAAGAAGGGTTACAAATTCATTTCCTTGCTTTAACCACGCTAACTATGATGTATGGTTGGCGCATGGCTTTTCTATTTTGCATCCCTGCGATGGTCGTCAACCACTTGATTCATGACATATCGTTGTTGATGTTGCCAAGCGCGCTGGTGCTCTCTGCACTGATTCCAATACTTATCAGTTACAGCATCTTTCTTCTGAGCTACCAGTACTTACCACGTAACATCTTCGTTTTCATTTTTGTGGCAGGATTCTTCAATGGTGCACTTACCGGCAGCCTCCACTTGCTGATCAATTCTTTTTACCACCTATCTGTGGGTCACTATGATTGGCAAACCATCCAGCACAATTACTTTGTGTTTGTTCCGTTAGTCGCTTTCCCTGAAGGTCTTCTTAATGGAATGGCTTTAGCGGTACTGACCGTTTTTAAGCCTGAGTGGCTGAGAGTTTTTTCAGACCGTGACTACATATACAACCATTATCACAAATAAGTTGTAACGCCCCATTCATACTGCATTTGTAAACTGGTTAAATTCGATAATTCTTGCCATTTTTCATATTAAATATGTGTTGAGATCATGTTTCACCTTCATCCGAAACGTTAACCTAAGCACATTAAAAATGTATTAGATTATTTAGTGAGGTCACCATGGAAATGTCAAACGCTCAACGTTTGATCCTATCAAACCAGTACAACCTAATGTCTCAACTTGATCCTAACAACGCGGCAAAATACAAGCGTCTACAGACTATTGTAGAGCGTGGTTACGAGCTACAAATGCGCGAGTTGAACAAAGATTTTGGCTGCATTACAGAAACCGAGTGTCGTGAAATCATCGACATCATGGAGATGTACCACGCAATGCAAGAATCAAACAAAATGCTGGATGACGAAGAGCGCGGTAAAGTCGACCAGCGTCGCCTTCAGTTCCTTGGCTTTGATATTGCGACAGAAGCACAACAAGTACACTATGTGCGCTTCCTAGTGGATTCAGAAGGTCTTTACCCTCAATTTGATAAAGCTGATCACCACTTCAATAGCCAAATGCCAATGTTAGACAAATACCGCCGCATGCTAAAAACCTGGCGCAACTGTCCTCGTCAATACCACCTATGTGCAAACGAGCTAGCACAAATCTTTAGTGCATAATTCAGCAAGTATTTGAAAAGGAGGGCAAAGGCTCTCCTTTTTTCTTTTCCCCTGTCACAAGTCAAGCTCATTCTATCAGCACAGTTTTATCTTTCATTCTCTAGACTTGTATACGAATCACTAATATCAGTGATTCAAAGCCAAATATCTGATTTCTATCACTCCTATTCACAACATAAATTTTTCAATCTCCAAACAGTGATTCAAATGTCACTTTTGCAATAAATTCATAATTGTTAAGCAAAATTGGAAATCCCCGACTAGGCTTAAAATGAGAAAGGGAGTGATTGAAAGGTACCTATCCATCGTTCTCCGTTGCAATGAAAAAGTGTCCATAAAGCAAAGTCTTTGGTGTTGTCTAGCTTACTTCCAGTACAAACCAAACGTGATAACAGGACGTATAACTTCATACAACGAAGGGCATATCAAAGGTGGATAAGCCTGCGTCAACGTTCGTCGGTAGACTGACTAGTTAAAGGGGAAAGCGACATGAGTATTTTCGACCACTATCAATCAAGATATGAAGCAGCAAAAGATGAAGAGATGTCGTTACAGGATTTCTTAGCCCTGTGTAAAGACGACAAAAGCGCTTACGCTAATGCTGCAGAACGCCTACTGATGGCTATCGGAGAGCCAGAAGTCATTGATACTGCTCAAGATCCAAGACTGAGCCGTATATTCTCGAACCGAGTCATCTCACGTTATGAAACCTTCAAAGACTTCTATGGTATGGAAGATGCGATTGAGCAGATTGTTTCTTATCTCAAACATGCCGCACAAGGTTTGGAAGAGCGTAAACAAATTCTGTACTTACTCGGTCCTGTTGGTGGTGGTAAGTCATCACTTGCCGAAAAGCTAAAAGCCCTAATGGAAAAAATGCCCGTTTATGTGCTTAGTGCGAACGGCGAACGAAGCCCAGTTAACGATCACCCTTTCTGTCTGTTCAATCCGACAGAAGATGGCGAGATCTTGAAGAAAGAATACGGCATCGAACATCGTTACCTAAGATCTATCATGTCACCGTGGGCAGCAAAACGTCTGCATGAATTTGGTGGTGATATCACCAAGTTCAAAGTGCTGAAAGTACGCCCTTCCATCCTCGACCAAGTGGCTATTGCTAAAACCGAGCCAGGCGATGAAAACAACCAAGACATTTCGTCCCTCGTTGGTAAAGTCGATATTCGTCAGTTAGAGCATTACTCACAAGACGACCCAGATGCCTACAGTTACTCTGGTGCGCTGTGTAAAGCGAACCAAGGTTTGATGGAATTCGTAGAGATGTTCAAGGCGCCAATCAAGGTGCTACACCCTCTATTAACCGCAACTCAAGAAGGCAACTTTAATGGTACCGAGGGACTGTCTGCGATTCCATTCGACGGTATGATTCTGGCTCACTCGAACGAATCTGAGTGGCAAACCTTCCGCAACAATAAGAACAATGAGGCGTTCTTAGACCGTGTGTACATAGTGAAAGTACCTTACTGCTTACGTGTGTCGGAAGAAGTGAAGATCTACCAGAAACTGCTTGAAAACAGTGAGCTTTCTAAAGCACCTTGCTCACCAAGTACGCTCGAAACTCTGGCACAATTTAGTATTCTTTCGCGACTTAAAGAGCCTGAGAACTCGTCCATCTTCTCTAAGATGCGAGTGTACGATGGTGAAACACTGAAAGACACCGATCCGAAAGCGAAGAGCTACCAAGAGTACCGTGACTACGCAGGCGTTGACGAGGGTATGAACGGTCTATCAACTCGTTTCGCCTTCAAAATCCTATCTCGCGTGTTCAACTTCGACCAAACGGAGGTGGCGGCCAACCCTGTTCACCTGTTCTATGTTATTGAACAGCAAGTAGAACGTGAGCAGTTCCCTTCAGAAATGGCAGAGAAGTACCTTGAATTCTTGAAAGGCTATCTAGTGCCTCGTTATGTCGAGTTCATTGGTAAAGAAGTTCAAACTGCATACCTAGAGTCTTACTCTGAGTACGGTCAGAATATCTTCGACCGTTACGTCACCTATGCAGACTTCTGGATCCAAGACCAAGAATATCGCGATCCAGAAACAGGCCAACTGTTCGACCGTGCTTCTCTAAATGCTGAATTAGAGAAGATCGAGAAAACAGCGGGCATCTCTAACCCGAAAGATTTCCGAAACGAAATCGTAAACTTTGTGCTTCGTGCGAAAGCCAATAACAATGGTCAAAACCCAGTTTGGACCAGCTACGAAAAACTGCGCACGGTAATCGAGAAAAAAATGTTCTCCAATACCGAAGAGCTGCTTCCGGTTATCTCATTCAATGCGAAAACGTCTTCTGAAGATCAGAAGAAACACGACGACTTTGTCGCTCGCATGATGGAAAAAGGCTACACCGAGAAACAGGTTCGCCTACTTTCTGAGTGGTACCTACGAGTACGTAAGTCATCCTAACCAGTTTGAGTTAGGTCGCTTGTGAAACATGAAGAGGGCTATTTCATGGCGCAATTTATAGACCGAAGGCTCAATGGCAAGAACAAGAGCGCTGTTAATCGACAGCGCTTCTTGAAGCGCCATAAAGAGCAGATTAAAGAGTCGGTAGCTGACGCAGTGAATCGACGCTCGATCACGAACACGGAAACGGGCGAAGACGTCGCAATACCGCACAAAGACATTAACGAACCTATGTTTCATCAGGGTAAAGGGGGTGTACGTGACCGTGTGCACCCTGGCAACGACCAATTTATCACGGGTGATAAAATTGAACGTCCGAAAGGTGGAGGTCAAGGCGGCGGAGCTGGTGAAGGCAATGCTAGCCCCGACGGCGAAGGTCAAGACGAGTTCGTTTTCCAAATCTCAAAAGATGAATATCTCGACATCTTATTTGAAGATTTAGAGCTACCAAATCTCGAGAAAAACCAAATTGCCAAAATCACAGAGTGGAAGACCCATCGCGCGGGTTATCAAACCGCGGGTATTCCATCCAACATTGCCGTCGTTCGCTCGTTACAACAATCTCTGGCGCGACGCACCGCAATGACAGCAGGTAAAAAACGTCTTCTTAACGAGCTAGAGGATGAACTAACTCGCATCAAGAACATTGAGCCTGCACAACAGCTCGAAGAAAATCGCTTGAAGAAGGAAATCGAAGAGTTACGTAAGAAAATCGAAAGCGTACCCTTCATTGATACCTTCGACTTACGTTTCAAGAACTATGAGAAGCGCCCTGTGCCATCGAGCCAAGCGGTCATGTTCTGTCTAATGGATGTATCCGGTTCTATGGATCAAGCCACCAAAGACATTGCAAAACGCTTCTATGTGCTTTTGTATCTTTTCTTAACTCGCACGTATGAGAATGTTGAAGTGGTCTTCATTCGCCACCACACCCAAGCGAAAGAAGTCGACGAGCACGAGTTTTTCTATTCGCAAGAAACGGGGGGCACTATCGTATCGAGCGCGCTCAAGCTGATGAATGAGATCGTTCAAGACCGCTACCCTGTGGGTCAATGGAACATCTACGCGGCTCAGGCATCCGATGGCGATAACTGGGCAGACGACTCACCCCGTTGTCGTGACCTACTCGTCAATAAGTTACTGCCAAATTGTCAGTACTATTCATACATCGAGATCACTAGACGTTCCCATCAAACGCTGTGGCATGAGTATGAAAAGCTTTCCGAAGCCTTTCCAAACTTCGCCATGAAAAACATCCGCTCTGTGGAGGATATCTTCCCAGTCTTCCGTGAACTATTCCAAAAAGAAAATGCGTAAGGAGGCTAGCGATGAATACCGCAACGACAAACCTTTCGGGGGAAGCCTCGAAGAAACGTAGAGATAATATGCTGCCAGATGGTCCAGACTGGACATTTGAACTGCTGGAGCGTTACCACAAGGAAATCAAGCGTGTCGCGGAGCTTTATCGCCTCGACACCTACCCTAACCAAATCGAAGTCATCACCTCAGAGCAAATGATGGACGCATACTCAAGCATCGGTATGCCCATCAACTACAACCACTGGTCATTTGGTAAAAAGTTCATCCAAACAGAGCAGAATTATAAGCACGGTCAAATGGGTCTAGCTTACGAGATCGTCATTAACTCAAACCCATGTATCGCTTATTTGATGGAAGAGAACACCATCACTATGCAGGCACTGGTTATTGCTCACGCATGCTATGGGCACAACTCGTTCTTTAAAGGCAATTACCTGTTCCAAACTTGGACCGATGCCAGCTCTATCATCGATTATCTATTGTTTGCGAAGAACTACATTGCGGAATGTGAAGAGCGTTATGGTGTGCACGAAGTCGAGCAGCTTCTAGACTCTTGCCATGCACTTATGAACTTCGGCGTTGACCGTTATAAACGTCCTGAAAAGATTTCAATTAACGAGGAGAAAGCGCGTCAGGAAGAGCGTGAAGCTTACCTGCAATCGCAAGTGAACGAGTTATGGCGTACCGTTCCACAATCGAAAACCAAAGAAGAAGACATTAAAGTTCGTTTCCCTAGCGAGCCACAAGAGAACCTGCTCTATTTCTTTGAAAAACATGCTCCTCTGCTTGAGCCATGGCAACGTGAGATTGTGCGTATCGTTCGTAAGGTAAGCCAATACTTCTATCCTCAAAAACAAACTCAGGTCATGAACGAAGGCTGGGCAACATTCTGGCACTACACCATTCTTAATCACCTTTATGATGAGGGTTTGGTGTCTGAGAAGTTCATTCTCGAATTTCTACACAGTCACACTAGTGTGGTTGCACAGCCACCATATAACAGCCCTTACTTTAGTGGCATCAACCCTTATGCGCTTGGTTTTGCGATGTTCCGCGATATCAAACGTATCTGTGAAGAACCAACAGACGAGGACAAAGAGTGGTTCCCTGAACTAGCAGGAACAGACTGGTTAGACGCGGTTCACTTTGCCATGCATAACTTCAAAGATGAAAGCTTTATTAGCCAATACTTATCACCGAAGCTCATGCGTGATTTCAAGTTGTTTGCCATCAATGACGATGATCGCAAAAACTTCATCGAAGTTGCCGCCATTCACGATGAGATGGGTTACCGACGCATTCGCGAAACGCTAGCTGCGCAATATAACTTGGCGAATTTAGAGCCAAATATTCAGGTGTTTAACGTAGATGTCCGCGGTGACCGCTCATTAACGCTGCAATATGTCCCCCATAACCGTATTCCTTTGGATAACAGTTATGAAGAAGTACTTAAGCATGTATATCGCTTGTGGGGCTTCGACGTAATTTTGGAAGAAGTCAAAGACACCGGACACAGAGAGATCCTCTCAACATGTCCGAAACGCAATCAGTACGACACCAATATCTAACCGATACAGCTTCCAATCTATCGTAGATACAAAAAGGCTCCTCAATGAGGAGCCTTTTCTAATTTTGAAATCAATACCAAGCTTATTGTGCTTGCTTAGCGACAATCGCACGTACTGCTTCTAAATCTTCTGGCGTATCCACACCGGCTGCTGGCGCTTCTTTTGCAACTTCTACATGAATCTTTTCGCCGTACCAAAGTACGCGAAGCTGCTCTAGGCACTCGATTTGTTCAAGTGCACTTGGCTGCCAATTCACATAGGTATTGATAAAACCAGCACGGTAAGCGTAGATGCCGATGTGACGCATCAATGGGTTCGCGATTGTTTTGTCTTGTTTAGCAAAGTTGTCACGATCCCATGGAATCGTTGCTCGGCTAAAATACATGGCATAGCCACGCTCATCCGCGACCACTTTTACCGAATTCGGGTTGAAGACTTCCTCTTCCGATTCGATCTCCACCGCAAGCGTTGCCATGGGCGCATCGCAACCTGCTAAGTTGTCAGCGACTTGGCGAATGATAGACGGCGGAATCAATGGTTCATCACCCTGAACATTCACCACAATGTGGTCTGCAAGAATCGCCATTTTCTCTACTACTTCGGCTAGTCGCTCAGTGCCAGATTCGTGGTTTGGCGAGGTCATACAAACCTTGCCACCAAACTGCTCTGCTGCCACTGACACTCGCTCATCGTCAGTTGCAATAATCACATCTTCTGCACCCGCTTGTAACGCTTGCTCGTAAACCCATTGGATCATAGGTTTACCACCAATATCTGCCAATGGCTTACCTGGTAAGCGGCTTGACGCATAGCGTGCAGGAATGACAACCGTAAAAGACATTAGCGTCCCTCGTCCATGCTCATGGTTCGAGCTTCTGGCTCAAGCAGAACAGGAATACCCTCTTTTATTGGGTAAGCAAGGCGATCCAATTTGCAGATCAACTCTTGATTATCTTTATCGTACGTCAGCTTACCTTTGCACACTGGGCAAGCTACAATCTCAAGCAGACGGTGATCCATAAGTCGCTTTAACCTCTTTTATTCGATTTAAAATTCGCTCTGCATCGTTTGATTCAAACTGAGCAGAAACAGGCAGATACCACCAATTATCTTGCGCATAGCTGTCACATTTGACGGCATCTTTTTCTGTCATAATCACATTCGCCCCTTGTTGAGCCAATGCGTGCAATTCTTGCTGGTCAAAGTCTTGATGGTCGGCAAAACCCTTCGTTACTTTAACGTCAGCGTTCATCGCATTAAGTGTATTAAAAAATCGTGGCGGATGTCCGATCCCAGCAAATGCAACGAGGTCTTGCAGTTCGCTCACCTCGACTTGCTGTTTTGTCTTTAAATTAACGGCTTTCGATGGCGCTAAAGACATTGGCATTTCGTTTTGCTGAGCTTGACCACCGTTAGTGATAATAAAATCGACGTTAGAAAGACGCTCTACCCCTTCGCGAAGCGGGCCAAGCGGTATAAGGCTTTCATTACCAAAGCGACGATTACCATCAACAATAACAAACTCGATATCTCTCTCAAGCGCGTAATGTTGAAGCCCATCATCTGTAACAATGATATCAACGCCCACTTCTAGCAATGCTTTCACTGCATTAACACGGACTGGATCCACTGCCACTGGTGCGCCAGTTCTGCGATAGATAAGCTTAGGTTCATCACCACAATGTTTAGCAGGCGTACTATTATCAAGCAATAACGGATATTGCGGTGCTTTCGCGCCATAGCCTCTAGACACCACTCCAGGCTTAAAACCAAGTTGCTGCAATTGCTCTACCAGCCACACCACAACTGGGGTTTTGCCGTTCCCACCAGCAGTAATGTTACCAACAACGACAACAGGTACAGGCGCTTTATACGCTTGTTTTTTTCCAGATTGGTATTGTTGTCGCTTAGACTTACTAATTGCACCGAATAGCAGACTAAGTGGCCACAGTAGCGGCCACAGTAAGTACTTGAGAGGATGGTTTTCGAACCAGATTTTTTCAATCACAGCGCTTAAGCACCAAATTGGATTCGGTGAAGTTGGGCATAAGCGCCATCTTTCGCGATTAAATCGGCATGGCTACCACGCTCAACAATTGTACCTTCGTCCACAACCAAAATTTCATCTGCATTCTCAATCGTAGATAGGCGGTGGGCAATCACCAATACGGTTTTGTCTTTCTGTAGCTCATCCAGAGCAGATTGGATTGCACGTTCAGATTCGGTATCTAGAGCAGATGTTGCCTCATCAAGAATAAGAACTGGCGCATCACGTAATAAAGCTCGAGCAATTGCTACACGTTGACGCTGCCCACCAGAAAGGCTTGCACCGTTCTCACCTATCATCGCGTCGAGTCCACCATCCATCTTACTGATAAACTCCATCGCGTGAGCTAGGCTGGCTGCGCGTTCAATGTCTTCACGTGAATACTTATCTTCTGTTGCGTAAGCAATATTGTTCGCAATCGTATCGTTAAACAAATGCACGTTTTGCGAAACTAGAGCAAACTGCTCACGTAAGTTTTTCAGCTCATAGTCGCGAATATCGTGACCATCAAGCGTAATACAACCACTGTTTACATCGTAGAAACGATTAAACAGACTCGCGATAGTACTCTTACCTGAGCCTGAACGTCCCACTAAGGCAACTGTTTTGCCTCGTGGAATATCAAAACTGACATTTTCTAGTGCAGGCTTTTCTGTACCTTCATAGGTAAAGCTCACATTCTTAACCGCAACATCACCTTGTGCGCGCTCAACGATGAATCTACCTTCGTTTTTCTCTGTTCCAAGATCAACAAGTGCAAATAAAGTTTGGCTCGCCGCCATACCGCGTTGAAACTGCGATGTTACGCTGGTCAATGCTTTTAATGGACGCATCAAACCAAACATCGCAGAAAATACGACAGTAAATGTACCCGGCGTTAACTGGTCTTTAATTGAGTCAATACTTGCCAGATAAAGCACCACAACAATTGCAACAGACGCGATCATCTGAATGATAGGGTTAGCCGCCGCTTGAGCACTCACCAATTTCATGCTTTGTTGGCGCATTTGGTTGCTCACTTTCTCAAAGCGTTTACCTTCGATATCTTGACCACCATAGCTCAGAACGACTTTGTGACCTTTCAGCATTTGCTCTGCAGAAGCAGTCACATTACCCATCATCGTCTGCATGTTTCTTGAGATCTTTCTGAATCGTTTAGAAACAATACTAATACCAAAAGCAACAACAGGAGCTACAGCAAACAAAACCAAAGACAGTTGCCAGCTGTTATAGAACATCAGAACCAGCAAACCGATAATGCTCGCTCCTTCACGCACAATGCTCACTAGCGCGGAGCTAGTAGCTGCAGAAACCTGTTCCGAATCGTAAGTAATTCGTGATAGCAAGCTACCTGTTTTTTCTTTATCAAAGTAAGAAACTGGCATATGCATAAAGTGGTTAAACACCATGCGGCGAATTTGCATTACCACGTTACCGGATACCCAGCTCAAACAATAAGTGGAAACAAATCCACTTACGCCACGAATAAACATCATGGCAAAGACAATAAGCGGGAGTGTTCGTAAAAAATCTGACTCTGCGTTACCAAACCCCTCGTCGAGCAACGGCTTCAATAGAGAGATCATATAAGTATCAGAGATAGCATTAACAACCAATGCTATAACAGCAACGATCAGACCAGATTTATAAAGACGGATAAATTGCCAAAGACGCTTAAACGTCTGCCAAGTCGTTTCATCAGTATTTGTTGACATAGAAGTGCTTTATTTTCTTACATTAAGACTCTTATTCTACTCCGTTACGCAGCATCTGCCTATACCAAGGGTCAAATGTCTCACTTCGTTTCGTTTCAAAATACCAATTCTCTTGCTCAATAAGAACGCTTATTTGACCGCCATTCCCCGTATCCAGCCATTTCGCATTGGCGTTCTCGTACGCTAGAACCACGTTATTTGCAGGCATTCCCCACTGATTCCCTTTTGCCAGAGATGCGATCGCCAGTTTTGGGGCAATCGCTTCAACAAACTTGGGGTTAGAAGAGCTCTTACTTCCGTGATGCGGGACAATCACAACATCACTTTTTAACTGATCGGGGTTTCTCACCAAGATCCATTCACTAACGGCTTCAATATCGCCCGTTAATAGCAACTTAAAATCCATTTTGGTATCGACAACACGAATCACGCATGAATGTGGGTTATATGCACGTTTAACCAACTTCGGCGGCCAAAGAACTTCAAATTCTAGCGCTTGCCATTTCCATCGCTCCCCCGCAATACAAGGTTGGTAGTTAGCGTAGTTTTGGCTACTAAACTTACGAACTGGGGCGAAGTGCCTTTCGATATATGCACGTCCTCCAGCATGATCTGAGTCGGCGTGACTGACGACAAACATGTCGATAGAACCGAACCCTCTGCGATACAAGATAGGAGCAATAACTTGTTCAGCAATACTTCCATAAGCCCATGTTTTACCCGTGTCATATAAAAGCACTTCACCGTCTTTTTCTAGGAGCACTGCAAGTCCATGCCCAACATCTAACACATCAATACGCCAACCATCGGATTTTCGTTCATACCACAACGCCAGACTTGTGATGACCAAGAACAAAACACCTGAAGCTTCTCGATTTAAAAATCGTATCGAAAGCACACAAACGCCCAATACCAGCACCCACAACGTTGCCTGTGAGCTAAGAGATTGCCAACTCCCCAAAGCAAATGGCAAAGACCAAGTAAGGGGTACAAGCATCCAATCTAACCACTGCCACAGCATGTTCGCCAAATGCACTGAAAACGGGGTAATGATAAGTGCAACAAACATCAGTGGAACGACAACAAAACCGAACCAAGGGATAAAAATGAGGTTATATAAAATAGAGGAGAAGCTCGTCCCGGCAAAAAACAACCCACTAATCGGAATGATCAACACAGTGAGTACTAACTGAATTTTGAATAAGGTACCCAGTTTCCTAATCCAATTGCCACGGCTATGTTGTACACAATTCACTGCAAATAAAACGGCGATAACAGAGAGATAAGACAGCCAAAAGCTCATAGTGAGTGCAGAAAACGGCTCGATACACAACTGTATTGCTACAGCAAGGAGCAGCACGCGCCAAGCGCTCCAATAAATCAAAGCAGACTTTAATAACAAGTAAATCAAACATACTGAAAAAGCTCGAGTCGTAGGCAAAGAGAAGTCTGCTAACCATGAATACAAAAAAGCAGTAGCAAGCCCAAACAAGGAAGGTAAAAAGACAAATTTTGGCAAAGCGTACCTAACAACAACCCCAAAGCTCATACCAAAAGCAAACGCCATTCCTATATGTAAACCCGAAATCGAGACCAAATGCAGTAAGCCACTATCACGTAGGAGTTGCCAGTCATATCGAGACAGAAGCGTACGGTCACTAAACGCCAAAGCACGAATAAGAGCGAAGTGTTCAAGCTGAACAATGTGCTTATGAACGACGACGATAATTTGCGTTCTTAATGATGATCGCTCACGAATAAGCCACGCTGAATCCTTTGAAACGGTCGCCCTTGCGACAATGCCCTTTCCTACTGCCTGCTTTTCGGCGTCATGACCTGCTTCGTTTAAGAGCCCAAAGATGGGTTTAATTGTCACTTCGGTAGTGAACTCACTGTTAACTGCGAGTGGGAAAGGCGTTATCAACCGGATTTTCGGTTTAAAAAAAGGTAACAAGTTTTGAGAATTCACCTGATGGACACGCGCAATTCCTTCATATCCGTGACTTATTTGCGTAAAAGGGCTGTCAACTTTGCCATTTATGGTAATATTCACCCCTGCTTGAAACAGGGCTTGTCTTTGATGCTCCATAACATTGCCGTGGATAATGACAACCATAAAGCCCGAAATTACGCCTATGCTCAATAAGCCACGTCGTAATTTTATTATTGAGCCAGTGGCAATTATTCCCAGCAGCAACCAACGCCAATCTGGTATCGTCGGCCACCATGCAGACGAAATAACGCTCGCTACAAATAAAGCCAAGGTCAAACTTTTTTCTAAGAGAGTCATGTCGTCCTATGCCTAGAAAGCTGATAAAACGCTTCATGCCAGATCATGAAATGATCAAACGCCAAAAAGCACTGAAGGTCTTCGGCAACGTTTTATATAACCCAAACTTGTGGTGTTTAAATCGTCGCTCTGCGTCTGGCGCTTTTGCTGTTGGTCTGTTTATGGCGTTTGTCCCGCTTCCGAGTCAGATGATCATGGCGGCAGGTCTTGCCATCATGCTTGGTGTTAACTTGCCTCTATCAGTCGCACTTGTCTGGATCAGTAACCCCATTACCATGCCAGTGCTGTTCTACTTTGCTTACAAGCTTGGTGCCTTGGTCATGCATGTACCACCACAACCATTCCACTTTGAATTGTCGTGGGAATTCATCATGCAGCAAATGAACACCATAGGACCTCCGTTCTTACTTGGCTGCGCGATCTGTGGCGTAGTGTCAGCAATCATTGGTTATTTCGGTATTCGTGGTCTTTGGCGTTATTCAGTCGTGAGAAGCTGGCAAAAGCGTAAAGTACGATAAGCGCTTATTCACCAGTTGGCAGGTTATGGCGCGTTGAATGGAAAACAGTTAACGTTAGAAATGAAAGGTGATGTAACTCAAGTATGAAACGCATCGAGCCAATTAGAGATAACAACGATATAGATAAAAAGGACCGATAATAATCGGTCCTTTTTTTGTTGTCTGTTATTTGCGAACTGTTCGCTGAGCTTTGTAGATTACTTGGAACTCAATACCGCCGCTGGATTAAGTTTCGCTGCACGGGAGGCTGGGTACCATGTTGCCAACAAACTCAAGATAATCGCCGTAACTGAAACCAAAGCAACATCTGGCCAATGCAATTGCGATGGTAAGAAGTCGACAAAGTAGATATCCCCCGAAAGAAATTGGTGACCAATTAAGGCTTCCAACCCCTTAATAATCGGTGTGAGGTTGAGAGCGACAAGAACGCCAACGACACTACCCGCAAGACTACCAAATACGCCCGAGAATACGCCTTGCCAAACGAAGATACGCTTAATCAAACTGTCTTTTGCACCCATAGTACGAAGAATCGCAATCTCAGCCGCGCGATCTTTAACCGCCATCATCAATGTCGAGACAATATTGAAACACGCGACACCAATCACTAGCACCATTACCAGGTACATAATGGTACGAACAAGTTGGATATCACGGTACAAAAAGCCAAATTGTTGTTGCCAGCTTTTTAGGTAAACATAAACATCAATTCGGCTACCGACTTCACGTACAATTGATGGTGCATTCAACACATCATCCGCTTTCAGCGAAATACCTGTAACGCCATCACCTAAGCGAGCATAGGCTTGAGCATCCTTGAGCGGTACTAGCGCTAATGAATGATCTATTTGACCGTTAAGCGTTAAAAAACCAGCGACTTTGACTCGGACTCGCTTTGGGGCTTGTACCTTATTCGTACTGCCTGATTGCGGGATCATTAAAGTAATATAGTCACCAACATCGACCTTTAACTCATTGGCGACACCACGCCCAAGAATCACTTGCTGTTGACCTGAGTAAAAATTTTGCCACGCCTGTGGGTCAATAAAGTCAGACATACTAGAAACAGCTTGCTCAAAAGCTGGATCCACACCGCGAACTTCTATTGCTTTTAGCTTACTGCCCTTTTCTGCTAACCCCGTAAACCGAACATAAGGTGCGGCAGCAACCACATGCTCATGACTTAGGGCTTGCTTCATGGTTTTGGTATAGTTGTGCAGTGGACCATTCACCCCCTCTAACTCACCATGTGGAATCACAGAAAGCACACGAGACTGTAACTCTCGTTCAAAGCCATTCATCGCAGATAAGCCAATGATGATGACTGCTACGCCAACCGCAATACCGATGGTGGAGGAAAGAGAAATGAACGATACCATCTTGTTACGCTTTTTAGCGCGACTGAAACGTCCACCAATCATCAATGCTAAAGATGAAAACAAAATTAGCCCTCCACGGTTGCTGTGTCTGTGGTAAAACGATCCACCAGCAAACCATCTTGCATATGCATTTGGCGATCCATTTTCGCGGCCAGCTCGTTATCATGAGTGACAACTAAGAAAGCAATATTCGACTCCTGATTTAACTCACGCATTAAGTCGTAAATCGCTAGCGCCGTATTGTGATCTAAGTTACCAGTCGGCTCATCTGCTAAAACCAAGTCAGGCTTATTGACCAAAGCTCGTGCGATAGCTACACGTTGGCGCTCACCACCAGAAAGTTCTGACGGACGATGATCCATTCGATGTCCCAACCCCACCTTCTCCAGAAGGGCTTTTGCTTCCGCTTTCGCATCTGCAACTTTCGCCCCACCAATCAACAGTGGCATTGCAACATTTTCAACCGCTGTGAAATCAGCCAGCAGATGATGGAATTGATACACAAAGCCAAGATGCTTATTACGCAATGCAGCTTGTTTGTTGGAGCTCAAAGCAGACAAGTTCTGTCCCAGAAAATCCACTTCTCCTTGAGATGCATCGTCTAATGCTCCAAGAATGTGGAGCAACGTACTCTTACCCGAGCCTGATGAACCGACAATAGACACTAACTCGCCTTTATCAATATCAAAACTTACACCTTTGAGCACTTCAGTATCTAACGAACCCTCTCGGTAGACTTTACGAATATCACGACATTCTAATAGCTTATTCATAGCGAAGTGCCTCAGCAGGTTTAACAGAAGATGCTCGGAAAGACGGGTAAACAGTTGCAGCTAGACTCAGAGCAATCGCCAGCACTACCACTAGTAAAATTTGGAATGAATCAATCACGATAGGTAAGTGACCACCGAAGCTAAATAGTGCCACTCCCGCCGCTTCAAGAATTGCATTGAGGTTAAGTGATAAAGCAACGCCCATTGCACCACCAACAATGGCACCAATCACACCACTGCTAGCGCCTTGAACCATGAAAATCGCCATCACTTGAGATTGAGTCATACCTTGTGTTTTAAGAATCGCGACTTCAGATTGCTTCTCCATCACCACCATGATCAAAGCGGAAATAATGTTAAACGCCGCAACACCAACGATCAGCCCAAGCATCAAGCCCATCATATTCTTTTCCATTTTGACGGCTTGGAAAAGCTCACCACGTTGTTCTCGCCAATCACTCCATTGCCAACCATCAGGCATTGGCTGATCAGCAAAATCAGTCACCATAAAAGGGTCTGAGAAGAACACACGCCAGCCAGAGACTGTATCTTTCGGTAAACGCATCAGCTTTGCCGCATCAGTCATATTAACAATCATAAGCTGACCATCGACATCTGAGCCCGTATTGAAGATGCCAGCTACCGTGAAATTACGTTGGCTCGGAATTCGACCCAGTGGGGTAAATTGGGTGGCATTGGTGACCATCAAACGGACTTTATCGCCCATCGACACTTTCAATGAGCGCGCCAAGCTGTGACCAAGGAATACTTTGTACTCACCTGCTTGAAGAGAAGATAAACGTCCTGCGATAAGGTGGTTAGAAATCGGGTCGCCAAGTTTGGGCTCTATACCAATTAAATAACCAGCTGTCAGTTGTGCAGAACTTTGAATAACAGCCTCACCACGAACAATAGGCTCTGGTTTTGCTATGGTCGACATATCTTGAATGAACTTAGGAGCAGCTTCACTGAGAGGCGTTTTACTATCGTGTTGCGAAATCACAGCATGAGGAAGCACTCCTAAAATGCGCTCTTTCAACTGGGCTTCAAAACCGTTCATTACGGAAAGCACCGTCACTAACGCCATCACGCCAATTGTGATACCGGCTGTCGACATATAAGAAACAAATCGGCTAAATCGGTCTCCGGAGCGTCCCCGAAGGTACCGCAAGCCAATAAACAAAGAAATAGGATGATACATATAGGACAAACCAACTGGTTATCTAGTTATGAAGCCATTACTTAGCTAGTTAATACGGGTTATCTTACCTTACTCTTACAATGAAGAAGACAAGATAATCGCTAAATTTGTCAACGACATGCAATAAGTCCCCATTTACAGCAAAAAGTTCAGCCAGAGAAACGGGGAAACTTGATAACTTAACCTGATTAGCGATAATCAACCCCCTATCCTACTCATTCCTAAATGAAATGAGAGCGCTCGATGGCAGAAAAGGACCGAATTATGACAGAGCAAGAATATTTTACCGTACACCACAATCTGACTATCAACGTCGAAACGCTAGGGACGGACTTTGCTCTGCCAGATGAAGAGACTTTCCAATCCGAAATTCCAGCGCCTTTTATTGTCGCAAGTGAATTTAGCCATTTAGATATGTTAGCTGATAACGCGAGATTGGAGCTGCAAAACAAAGAGTTAAAACACGTCATCCATTTGCTGGATACTCAAAACTCTAAACTCAACTTACTGCTCAGCTTTATGCTCTCGCAACAAGATGACATTGCACTCCGTTTCCAGACTACGCAATTCGGCGCAAGCCAACTGAGCTACCGTAGCGATTCTGCCGTAGAAAAAGACCAACTGGTTCGTGTGAAGCTCTTCTTAGATCATCCTGCTGCAGCAATTTACTGCTACGCTCAGGTAGTAGAGTGCGAATCTGCCGAGCAAGGCTATGTAATCACACTAAAGTACAAGTTACTTCGAGAAGCTGACCAAGATTTATTGATTAAAGCCGCACTATACCAACAACAAAAACTACTCCGTCAGCGCTCATTAGAGCGAGATAACAAATAATTACCATGACAAAAGCAACGATTCTGTCCGTCACCAATCCGTCTGAGCGTGGCGATAAAAAACAGCTTGGCAACTTACCGGGAGCGGCATTGCCGATGGCGATTGCCGAGCTAGCAAAACAACACTCAAGCCACTCTCTGCTAGTGGTACCAGACCCGCAAATCGCACTCAAACTGCAAGCAGAAATTGAGCAATTTACCGACCAACCGGTAAGCCTATTCCCTGATTGGGAGACGCTGCCATACGACAACTTTTCTCCACACCAAGAGATCATCTCAGATCGTATTGCCCGCTTATATCAATTGCCAAACCAAAATCGTGGTGTGACCATTGTGCCAGTGAGCACGGTATTACAACGCCAGTCCCCGCGTGATTTCTTACTTCAGCACACCTTGATGGTGAAAACGGGCGACCAATTCTCGCTGGAAAAACTGCGTGTGCAACTGGAGAACTCTGGCTACCGTCACGTTGATCAAGTGTTTGGTCCGGGTGAATATGCAAGCCGAGGTTCGATCCTAGATTTGTTCCCAATGGGCAGTTCAGATCCATATCGCATTGATTTCTTTGATGACGAGATCGACACCATTCGCACATTTGATCCAGAAAACCAACGTTCGATCGAAGACATTCAGCAAATCCAGCTTCTGCCTGCGCATGAATTTCCGACGACGAAAGCGGCTATTGAAGATTTCCGTACTCGTTGGCGCTCTCAGTTTGAACCTCGCCGCGAGCCTGAATCAATTTACATGCAAGTCACCAAAGGCACTTGGCCAGCGGGCATTGAATATTGGCAGCCACTGTTTTTCGATCATACAGAAACGCTTTTCGATTATTTACCCGATGACTCTCAACTGATCACCTACGGCGATATTGAAGCCGCAGTCGATACCTTCTTGAATGACGTTGACTACCGCTACGATCAAAAGAAAATCGATCCACTGCGTCCGTTGTTAGCACCACATGAATTGTGGCTGAAGAAAGATGAGCTATTCACTCACTTCAAACAACTACCGCAAGCTCAGCTGAGCCTAGAGAAAATCGTTAAACGTGCAGGTCGCCAGAATCTCGCCGTTCAATCTCTAGCCGAGCTTGGTGTTCAACAGCAGAACAAAGAGCCGTTAGCGCGTTTACGCCAATTCAGTGAACAGTTTGCGGGTAAAATCGTTTTCTCTGTCGAGTCAGAAGGTCGCCGTGAAGCATTAACAGAGCTACTGCAAGGCATTAAAGTGCGCCCAGTAGTCCATGGTTCACTATATCAAGCGCTGGATTCTGACGATCGTTTCAGCCTAATTCTAGGTGCTGCGGAACATGGTTTTATTCATGAAGAGCTAAATTTCGCGCTGATCTGCGAAAGCGATCTGCTTGGCGATCGCGTTATCCAACGTCGCCGTAAAGACAAAAAAGCGGTCAACAGTGACACCGTCATACGCCACCTAGCTGAACTTAAGCCGGGTCAACCTGTTGTGCACATCGATCACGGTATCGGCCGCTACATAGGCCTACAAACTCTTGAAGCTGGCGGTATGAAAACGGAATACGTAACACTTGAGTATCAAAATGATGCCAAGCTTTACGTACCCGTATCTTCACTGAACTTGATTAGCCGCTATTCAGGCGGAGCTGAAGAAAGTGCACCGCTGCATAAACTAGGCGGTGAAGCATGGGCAAAAGCTCGCCGTAAAGCTGCAGAGAAAGTTCGTGACGTTGCAGCAGAACTTCTGGATGTTTATGCCAAGCGAGAGCTAAAACCGGGCTATAAATTTGAGCTCGACCGCGGTCAATACGCAACTTTCAAAGCAACTTTCCCGTTTGAGGAGACCGACGATCAGTCAATGGCAATTAATGCGGTCTTGTCTGACATGTGCCAAGCAAAAGCCATGGACCGCCTAGTTTGTGGTGACGTTGGTTTTGGTAAAACAGAAGTCGCAATGCGCGCTGCATTTGTTGCCACAGACAACAGTAAGCAAGTGGCAGTCTTAGTACCAACCACTCTGCTTGCACAGCAACACTTTGAAAACTTCCGCGACCGCTTTGCTAACTTGCCAATTCGCGTAGAAGTCCTGTCGCGCTTTAAATCGGCAAAAGAGCAAAAAGTGATTCTCCAAGATGTCGCTGATGGCAAAGTTGATATTGTCGTTGGTACTCACAAGTTGCTATCAAGCGATATTAAGTTCAAAGATCTTGGCTTGTTGATTGTTGATGAAGAACACCGATTTGGTGTGCGTCAAAAAGAAAAAGTGAAAGCAATGCGTGCCGATGTCGACATCTTAACGCTTACCGCAACACCAATTCCGCGCACATTAAACATGGCAATGAGTGGCATGCGCGATTTGTCGATCATCGCAACACCACCAGCACGCCGCTTGGCGATTAAGACCTTCGTACGTCAACGCGAAGACTCCGTAGTACGCGAAGCAGTACTCCGTGAAATCATGCGTGGTGGTCAGGTTTACTTCCTACATAACCAAGTCGAAACGATTGAAAAAACCGCCGAAGATTTGCAAAAGCTGATTCCGGAAGCGCGAGTTACCGTTGCACATGGTCAGATGCGTGAACGCGAGCTCGAGCGCATCATGAATGATTTCTATCATCAGCGCTTCAACTTACTCGTATGTACTACGATCATAGAAACAGGTATTGACGTACCAACCGCCAACACCATCATCATGGACCGAGCAGATAACCTAGGTCTCGCGCAGTTGCACCAGCTTCGTGGTCGTGTTGGTCGTTCGCACCACCAAGCGTACGCTTACCTGTTGACGCCACATCCAAAAGCAATAACGAAAGATGCAATTAAGCGTCTTGATGCAATTGCGTCACTGGAAGACCTTGGTGCTGGCTTCACTCTTGCTACCCACGATCTTGAAATCCGCGGGGCTGGTGAGTTACTGGGTGACGAACAAAGTGGTCAAATTCAATCGGTTGGTTTTACACTATATATGGAAATGCTTGAACAAGCCGTTGAAGCCTTAAAAGAAGGCAAAGAACCTTCACTGGATGATCTACTTCGAGAACAAACTGAAATCGAAATGCGCATTCCAGCTCTTTTGCCAGATGACTACATACCAGACGTCAACACTCGCCTATCTATGTACAAACGAATCGCGAGCGTGACAGATAAAGAAGGGCTATCAGAATTAAAAGTGGAACTGATTGATCGTTTCGGCTTGCTACCTGATGCAACGAAGAACTTACTGTCTGTCTCTGAGCTAAAAATTGCTGCTGTATGTCTCAAAGCTAAGAAAATTGAAGCTCATGACAAAGGTGGTTTCATCGAGTTTTACCCTGATGCTGACATAAACCCAGCATATTTAGTTAAACTCCTGCAATCACAGCCGCAAAAATTTGCAATGGAAGGTCCAACTAAGTTCAAGTTTAGCGTACCATTGACGGACCGACGTAAACGCATTCAGTTTGTTCAAGACTTACTGAATGATTTTAAACAGAATTTATTACCAACGAGCTAATAGTCGAATGAGAATACTGATCCCATTATTACTTCTTTGTGTCTCAATGCCATCATGGGCTGCGCGTCAATTTGATATTGAAGTAATTATTTTCAAGCGAGCAGTCGACGCTGAAAGTACCAGTGAATCATGGCCAAACAAACTGCCAACTATCGAAATGAGTAACGTCGGCAGCTTACAAAGCGATTCTTACCGTCAATCAAAAGGCGTCACCCTGCTTCCTCGTTCTTCTTACAGATTGAACGCTCAAGAAGCAGCACTTAACAACCATGCAGGCTTTAAAGTACTGAAGCACGTAGCGTGGCGTCAAGGTGACCGTGGTAAAGCAAGTGCACCAGTTTTCCGCATTGTTGGCGGGCGTGATTTTTCAGGATCATATAATCCAGATGGCAGCTCAATCACTGGCAATGCACATTCCTTAGCGACCGATGGCTATAGCGAAGAAAGCGTTAAAGGTCCACTTTATGAGTTAGATGGCAAATTACAAATCTACGTTCAGCACTATTTGTTTGCCGAGACAACGATGGACTTACGTGAACCGAGTGTTCGGGAGGTTCACATTGAATCGCAACCTTCAGAACAATTGTCTGAAGAATTTGGCGAAGTCGATGGTAACGTGCAAGTCGGTAACTTAGCAGAAGTCTCTCCGACTGTGACTGAAGAGACATTCTTGAAGAGCTTCCGAATGGATCAGAAGCGTCGTATGCGCAGTGGCGAAACCCACTACTTAGATAACCCATTAATGGGGATGATCATTCAAGTTCGTCGAGTACAATAAAACACAGTACCAACAACAAAGCGCAGCACTTGCTGCGCTTTGTTTTATTTGAAATCTAACATGGAAGTTGTATGAGTCCAGATTTTGAAATCATAACCCCTCGTTTGGCTCTCAGATTAATCCCATCTGAGGAAGCCCATATTCTACAACGCATACTGGCAGAATCCCCTTCCCTACACCAATGGTTAGATTGGTGTGATGAAAATGTCTCACTAAGAGATGCGCAAGATTTCTTGCTCGCTACGCGACTGAACTGGGTAAAAACAGAAGCGTTTGGTTTTGGCATTTATGAACGAAGTAGCGATAACCTTGTTGGTATGGCTGCTGTCAATGAGCTTTATCATACCTTCAATATGGCAAGCATTGGCTATTGGGTTGCGGACCGTTATCAACGCAAAGGTTACGCTCAAGAGGCAATCCGAGCGCTTGCCGAGTTCTGCTTCGCTAAACTCAATTTGACTCGCGTAGAAATCGTCTGTGATTTAGATAACACAGCCAGTCAGGCTTTAATTGAGTCTGTTGGTGCACAGAAAGAAGCGATTGCCAGAAACCGATTTATCTTTCATGGGAAGCCAAAAGATGGGGTCGTTTATTCACTGTTACCCAATGACTTGGAATGAAAAAAGCCACCGACATGCGGTGGCTTTTCTTCTATTTGTTATTTGATTCTCTCGCCAAATCTTCAACAAAGAACCAAAAATTCAAATTAGTGCAGTTTCAAGTTTGGACGCAATACGCGGTTGATACGACCAACCAGCATCATCAAACCCGTTTTAATCACACCGTGTAGCGCCATTTGGTGCATACGGTACAGTGAAATGTAAACTACGCGTGCGATGCGACCTTCAACCATCATAGAGCCTTTGGTTAAGTTACCCATCAAGCTACCAACGGTTGAGAAGCGGCTTAGAGACACTAGAGAGCCGTGGTCTTTGTATTCGTATGCTTTAAGCTCGCGACCATTAAGCTTAGCCACAATGTTAGTGAACGCTTGACTTGCCATTTGGTGCGCAGCCTGAGCTCGTGGCGGCACAAATGAGCCATCTGGCTGGGTACATTGGGCCAAGTCGCCGATAACGAAGATGTCGTCATCACGAGTGGTTTGCAACGTGTTTTTCACGACTAATTGGTTAATACGGTTCGTTTCTAGACCGGCAATATCTTTGATGAAATCAGGCGCTTTGATACCCGCAGCCCATACCATGATTTGTGCAGGGATTTTCTCACCATCTTTGGTAGTCAAACCGTCTTTGTCCGCTTGTGTCACCATGGTCGCAGTACGCACGTTTACACCTAGCTTGACCAACTCTTGATGCGCTGCAGAAGAGATACGTGGCGGCAGCGCAGGCAGAATGCGCTCACCTGCTTCAACTAGGTTTACATTTAGTTTGCTAGAGTCAAGATCGCCGAAGCCATACGTTCGTAATTCTTTTACTGCGTTGTGAAGCTCTGCCGATAATTCAACACCAGTTGCACCCGCACCAACGATCGCGATATCTACCGTACCGTTACCGTTTTTTGCATGCAGTTTTAAGAATTCATTATTCATTTCACTACGGAAACGGTGCGCCTGTTCAGGGCTGTCGAGGAAGATACAGTTTTCACGAACCCCAGGCGTATTGAAGTCGTTTGACGTAGAGCCAATTGCCATAACCAGAATATCGTATTCCAGTTCACGGCTTGGCATCAGAAGTTCACCATGTTCGTCTTTTAGTTCACTTAGAATGATCACTTTACGTTCACGGTCAATGTCTTGAAGGCTACCCATTTGGAAATCGAAGCAATGGTTTTTGGCATGAGCACGGTAGCTCAATGCATCCACACCTTCGTCTAATGAGCCTGTTGCCACTTCGTGCAACAGTGGTTTCCACAAGTGGCTCGCTTTACGGTCTACCAGTGTAATTTGCGCACGGTTCTTACGACCCAGAGTGCGGCCCAGTTTGGTAGCCAACTCAAGGCCACCAGCACCGCCGCCTACAACGATAATGCGTGTCACAATGTTATCCTCTACAAAAATGAATATATGGGTTCAGCTCGACGTAGACTCACAGTTACGCTGCGGTCATACATCCAACCGATGAATTCTTTGGTCTCTAGAGGTGAGCTCACTTTTTGGATAAATCCCGATGCCATCATGTTATTGCCTACACTTGTTTTCGGCTTATGGTCCATCGGATTATTCGCCTGAAACACACGATCTCAGACAAAAAATGGGCAAGTTTCTTACTCGCTCTCAATTTTTTTTGATATTTATCAAATTATTTTTACCAAGTTCATTATATAGAGCAATCCTTTGATGGCAACAAAAATCCTTACTCTGGATACGGATTGACTACTTTTCATCTGCTTGACGGTAACGTTTTCGTGCCACAAAAGGTTAAATCGATAAATCAAGCCGATAAATCGATACAAAATGTAAAATTTGGCAGAATCAGTGCGATAGAGTCAAAACCAATAGATACAAAAACAGCACTTCTTGAAGTGCTGTTTAAAGGTAGTTAAATTTTTATCTATTGGGCAATTTATGCGTTCTTGAATGCCTTCATCGCTTGCAGATGATGAGAGATTTTCTTGAACTTGTGCGTTTGGTTCTCATCCCAAATAATCTGATAATGCTTGTCCAACTCCGCCGCAGTTTTCGAATTGTCATGTATTTCATCTTCTTTGGATAAAATCACTAAACAACGATCTTGGTTTTTGGTTCGGAATTGCTCGACACATTTGGTCGCGATATCTTCATATTCTTCGGGACGATCAATGCGACCTGCCATCGTTTTCTCTGGATGCAGGTTTGGGTTGAACATCACCTGCTTAATGCCGCAAAGAAAACCGATACGCTCTGACCAATATGCGCCAAGACCAACACCACAGATAAGTGGGGCAGGGTCATTCGCTTGGTCGATGACCTTAGACACTTCCTTCAACAAGTGCTGCATATCGTGCTTAGGATGAAGTGTGCTGTAATTGATGAAACGAACGTCATCATCGATGAATTGCAATTGAAGAACTTTTTCGTGGTTACCTGGGCTTGTACTATCAAAGCCGTGCAAGTAAATAATCATGTGTACCTCTCCCTGTGACTTGCTGGTACTTCACTTTAAACTACCACTATTTCCTTATGGTTAAAGAGGAAAAAGTCATGAGTTATCAAAACAGTGATCTTCCATACATAATAAGTCTTTAAACTCATTCGCACTGTCTAAGTATTGTTCATCATCCCACAATTTGTAGGCGATCAAATACCATAACATCGCCATCATAATGGTCCTTGGCATCCACGCACGTGCGCCTTCCAGCCACAGAGACACATCATCAATTTGACGAATCTGGCAATACTGAGCAACCCCCAGCTCAATTGGCACATCGGCAAGCTGCAAAATCAAAGTGAGGTCTAATCTTGGATCAGATAAAGCGGCGTATTCCCAGTCTATGACCTTCACCCCCTCTTCACCACGAACCAAGTTATAACAACCAAGATCGAAGTGGCACAGTGCAACGGGAACTTGTTCAACACTCGGTTCCGACCGCCATTTTCGATACAAGGTTTCAAACTCTGTACCAATGTACTTACCACCTAGCTCTAACCAGTAGTGATCAATTCGTGACAAGTAAGAGAAAGGAACCAAAGGAATCGCCGTCGACGGATATTCATGAATAGCAGCAGCGATTGGCAATAATTCATCAATATCGATACCAGGCTTAGTCAATGTCTCACCCGGAACCCACTCCACTAGCAAACCTTGCTCATGAACAAAGACAGGTTTAGGTCCGAGGTTAAGCGGGGCGATTGCATTGAGCACTTGATATTCGTTATGGCGAGATATAGCAAAGGTCTTGCATACGTTACTGGTTGGTCGCCAGACATACGCAAGACCCTCTGAAGATTCCAACCGCCAACAACGATTGGTTAGTCCACCAGTGACGGTTTGAACCTTCACTGGTGGTGAAGTAAAGAAGCCATCAAGAGTATTTAAACTCGGATCTAACTGTTTCGCTTGTTGCCAAGAAAACCACGCCATGAATGACTTCTCCACTCAAGGTCATATGACCAAAAAGAATCAATTAAAGACCAAATAGGCTCTTAGATTGCTCTTTACGGATTTCTGTTTCATCCGCCCATTCAATCAGACCTGTTTCTAGATCCATTAGACGCATCGTCATTTTGTAGTAAACGTCTTTGTCACTGCCTGCATTTTTCACGATGCTAGAAAGGTTGCCGTAGAGCATGTATTGCGCACCGACCATTTTACCGAATTGGATAGCTGTGCTTTGGTTCACTAGCTCGTCAGTGTTTTGGAAGTTAAGTTGCTCACGAACAGATTCCACACGATCCATGTCTACAAAACGGAACTTACCAGAGTTCAGCATCTTAGTAGAGATAGTGTCAGTAATAGATTCAGTATCGATGTGCTCACTTGTTTTGTTCTTGATGCGCTCAACAAACACGATAGGACGTTGGTCACGAGTAATTGCTGCCACTGAACCTGACATCATCATGCTGTCGACCATTTCGCCAGCAATTTTTTGTAGATCCGTCGAGCCGAAATCAATCGTTGTTGTTTCTGTCGCTTGCGCATCACCGTAAGAGACCTTGTTTGAACAACCACCCAGAATGACGGCAAGACCTAAAAGAGCAATAATACTTTTTTTCATGAGAGTTCCTTAGTTTGTGTTTCATACCAAGGTGCCTCCACCTTGGCAAAGCAGCATAGCCGCCGAAATTGTGTTACTCGAGTTGAGTTAGTTATCATCTGCTTCGCGAATTTGTACGCGAAATTGTGTTCCGTTTGGGTTCACCGTCACTTCAGACAGAGTCACCTGTTCGAATCCACGCACAATCATTTTGCGCCACGGACCAGGTTTGGTGTTCACTTCCAGACCTGTATTGTCATACCAATAAAAGCGATAAAGAATGTGCTGGTCACCTTTGTAGTTACTGCTTAACTGCACGACACCTCGTGGGCGATCATCCACGTAAGTCGTTGTGATGTTGTCAACTAACAAACGGCTACCCAAAACATTGTCATTAAAAAACACCTTTTGAGTTTGACCATCAATTCGGATACCTGCGGTGTTGTCAGCACACCCGGCTAAACCAATGATCACCGCTAAGCCTATAAGCCATGCTCTCATTACAACCTCCCTAGTTGTTTATGCCACACTGTTGAGTGCGATCCCTGACGGGACACCCAAACCAACGTGGTTTGTTGTGCTGGCACGTCAAATTGATACACCTGATCACCTAAGTTAAGACTCTGCTTGCCCGGCTTCACCACTTTCGAAGCCGTTTTCACCGTCCCCGGGAGCGTCTGCCAACTTCTAGTATCAGGTTGTTCAGTTAATGTATTCCAAACATTGAAAAGAATGTTGCCGACGTCATCGCCTTTCTTCGCTGCTTCTTTTCGAATTCGGTCTTTTGCCCAAACACGAATTGCCTGACGAATAACAATCGTCGTTAAACGTTCGTTCAAATCGTTTTGAGCCATCGAGTTAACATCGACTAAAGTGCTCGATGGTAATTTGCTGCCATTCAATGCCACATCGCCGAAACGCTGCGTTCCGCTTTTTGGGTAATAAGGTAATGCGAGCGAATAAATTGCACCATCACCTCGGCTGTCATATATAGGCAAATCTATACGCCAACCTTGTAATGCTTCTACAACACCTTGTTCGTCGATCACGATCACGCGACCTTGCGACTTACTCAACCCTGAAGGTGCTTTACCATAACGTTTTTCAAGTAAACGTAAGTCTTCACGCATGCCGAGCTTTTTTGCGGCATACATGGTGCTTTCAATCACTTGCTTATTGTTTGGCATCACCGCAAGGGCACGACGGTAGTCTACATACGCACTATTCAAATCTCGTGACGCTTCATATAAAAGACCCGACAGATAGAACAAGTAGCCATTTTGTACTGAACTTAGCTTTTTACCCGCATCTGGGTAGTTTGCAAGCACGCTACCTAGGTTCGCCGACATGCCTTGACTCTTAAGATCCTTCTCTGCGCGTTTTAGTTCCTTTTCACGTGCTTTCTTCGCTGCTTCTTGCACTTGGTTAGCACGGCGCATTTCTACCAGCGCACCTTCGAGATCATTCTTTTGCAAATAGTTTAAACCTAAGTACAAATGCAAAAAGCCGAGCTCATAATCGGCAGGCTGATATTCATTTAGATTGTCGTTAACGGCAAGAGAACCAACGCTGGTTGCTGTTTCCGTAACAGAAATGGTTGCACGATCTTGTTGTTTACGAACTGCACGATCGCTTTCTTCTAATGAGTTCAAGCTGGTAGGGTAATCCTCAGCAAGAAACGAAATTCTTCCTTGTTCAAAGTTTCCAAGGATTTCGCCACCTACATCACTTGATTGCAGTTGTTCAGCTTTGGCGTATTCACCAGCAACCACCGCTTGGTAGACTTCTTTATTTTGGTCGCTGTAATGACTGAACAGATTGCCAGCGGATAAGTTCGCACATCCTGTAGCAAGCAGGACCCAGCTCATCAATCCAAATAGCTTCACACCATGTTTCACATTTATCTCCACAAATGTGTCGTTCACAGAAATATACCCAAGTAATTTCAAAACATTGGCTGAGCCAAACATCCCGAAGTGCTTGGGTATAAAGAAGTGGATGAACTGCTTCATCCACTTCTAATAGATTAGCTCAATACCATTGGACCTAAAGGACGACCGCCCACTAGATGCATATGAATATGATAGACTTCCTGACCGCCATGTGAGTTACAGTTTACAATCAAACGGTAACCGTCTTCTGCAATGCCTTCTTCTTTAGCCAGCTTTTTCGCAACCGTGAACATGCGCCCCATCATCGCTTCATCTTCGGCTTCCACGTCATTAGTTGTCGGGATCAGCTTATTTGGAATGATAAGAATGTGGCTTGGTGCACGCGGATTAATATCACGAAACGCCGTTACTAAATCATCTTGGTAAAGGACATCTGCTGGGATTTCTTTGCGAATAATTTTGCTAAAGATGGTTTCTTCCGCCATGGGTACTCCATTTTATAAGGTGTGTAACCTATTTAGTATGCGCTAAGCCAAAAGCGAGCTCAATAAAAAACAGTGTTCACTTAACATTATCAATATAAGCCGTTACGTTGAAGCTTTTTTTGTCGTGTCCGTCATAAAACGTGCGTCTCAAACTCAATACAATCCAATGAATTTTGTTACTTTTTTAAGACATTTCTTATTTATCTTGTCTATTTTTGGGAGAGGAAGCTCACTTATGCGAGGTTCAGTTATTAAACGGATGTATGCAGGCTTCGCGCTAATCATCGTCCTGTTTGCGGTCACGATTGCCATTATGATGGGGGGCATGAATGATATTCACGGTAAGTTTGAGACAGTATCCAAGTCTTCACTACCACTTGTTTCACTATCTAACCAGACCAGTGTGGAACTGCTTTCCGCAGATAAATCTTTTAAGGATTTCCTGACCACAGAGAATAAACAACGCATGGATGAAATGCGTCAGGAATTTGCTAAATCTCAACAGCGCTTTGAAGAGACATTGAGTCAACTTGAAATCGCGAGTCAAATCTACCCTTCTCTTGCCGAACCATTTTCTCAACTTAAAGAACTTGAGCAGAGCTACTTTACCGAAGCAAAAGAAGCCATGGACAACTATGAGGCAATGTTCTCAGCACAAGAAGAAGTGCAAAAATCATCGCGTCGTTTCCAAAAGCTCAACACAGAGCTTTCTGTTGGTCTTAAAGAATACGTCGCAGATCAATCCAGCATCTCAGTGAAAGTGATGGCAAAAAGCTACTTCATTAAATTAAAAGATGCTGAAGTTATTACCTCGGATGCGCTGGCAAGTACCAACCCAGAATTCGTAACTCAAGCGGTAGCAAAAAACCGTAAAGCAGTCACGCACCTAAACTACGCGTTCCGTGGACTTGTGACACAACTGCCTGAGCTGCAAAAAGCCTTCGGCGAATCCGTTGAGCAGTTTACTCGCGACGTAGGTATGCGTGGCGGAGTATTGGATCAACACAACAGTTACTTATCGGCTCGATCTGCGTTGTACAATAATATTGCTAACCTAGCGACAAAAGTAGACTCTAGCATGGCAATTCTTGAACAATTCACCACAACCGCAACCGACAAGCTGAACGAGTCTCTCGCTGACGCTGGGGACATCTACTCAGCGGGCGTGACTAAAGCGATTGTCATTGCTGTTATTGTGGTTCTCTTTGCAACAGCGATCGGCTACCACATCGCGCAAAGTGTTCGTGAACCACTAACTCGCATCTTAAAAGCGTTGGAAGGCCTTACAGAAGGCGATATGACGCAACGTATCGACAACCGTTACAACAACGAATTCAGCCGTGTGAGCGGTCACATCAATACGCTCGCGGATAGCTTGCACAACATCCTTGTGAAACTAAACGATGCATCAGACAACTTAGCAACAACCGCATCAACCAACGAGCAAACTTCTTCACAAGCACAAACACAATTGAATTCTCAACGTGAGCAAACCGCTAATGTGGCGACAGCAATGACTGAGATGTCTCACTCAGTACAAGAAGTCGCGCAGAGTGCACAAGGCTCGCTAGAGATGGTACAACGTGTTGAGACAGCGTCTGACCAAGGACGCAACGTGATGAACAGCAATATCTCGACTATCAACCAACTTGAGACACGTTTAAACGAATCAGTGTCTGCGGTTTCTGAATTGCAGAAAATGAGTGGGCAAATTGGCTCTATTCTGGATGTAATTCGTAACATTGCTGAACAAACCAACCTACTCGCACTGAATGCCGCCATTGAGGCAGCACGTGCTGGCGAGCAAGGTCGTGGTTTTGCAGTTGTTGCCGACGAAGTTCGAGTGTTAGCTTCCAAGACGACACAATCGACAACTGAGATTGAGTCAATGATCAGTAACCTACAAACCAGCTCACAAACCGCGAGTCAGGTGATTCAAAGTTGTATGAGTGATATGGAAATGTCGGTGGAACAAGCATCAAAAGCAAACAGTTCAATGGAAGAAATCCAAGCACTGATCATCGAAATCAGCCAAATGAGCACGCATATATCTCAGGCGGCAGCTGAGCAGAGCGAGACTTCTGCCGATATTGCACGCAGCATTGAAGACATCAATAGCATTGCAGACCAAAGCTATCACGCGATGTCTAGCATTGCGCAAACCAGCGAATCAATGACGCAACTTGCGCATCAGCAAAATGAACTGGTTCATCGATTTAAACTATAAAATCGAACGCAACAAGTAGCGGATTTATTGCAACCAACTGTATAAGGGTGACTTTTTATTAAAGTCACCCTTGTTTTTTATGAGCCTTGTCTACATATGGTTATTATGGCTTGCTCATCCCTTTTCTTTTCTCTTTTCGAGCAAGCCAAATAAGAAGGAAAACCTATGGCTGTTCATGTTGGTATTATCGACCAAGATCCAGTGAGATTAGTCACTCCTCTTTTGGATAATCGCACTGTAAGTACACATATCGTCTTCATCGGCGACAAAAGCCAATCCGATATGTACGAGCGACTGAGCGCAGTATTAGAGCAGCGAGAAATTACTTCCGAATTCTTTGAAATTCCTTCTGCAGTAAACACTTCTCTGATCAAACAATCTGTCCACAAATTGGCAAAAGACCTCCACGACCGAGGCGAAGAAGTTAAACTCAATGCAAGCTGTGGTCTTCGTCACCGTCTGCTTTCCGTGTACGAAGTCTTCCGTACTTATCGCTGGCCAATCTTCGTTGTAGAGCCAAACAGTGACAAATTATGCTGGCTTTACCCAGATGGCAAAGAAGACACGCAAGTAGAAGACCACATTACGATTTCTGACTACCTTACAATTTTCGGTGCGCGCGGTGAATTCCACCACGTAGACCTTCCTCCTCAACTTGACCAAAAGCTGTATGAACTTGGCGAGCGCTGGGCGTCTAACGCGTTAGAGCTTGGTCCTGGTCTTGCTACACTAAACTACCTTGCAACAACGTGTCGTAAAGAGCAAAAGCTAGATGTTGAGCTTTCTGAGAAACAACAAGGCTACCGTGAACTGAACATGTTGTTGACCGACTTGGTCGAAGCGCAAATCGCCACTTACGAAAACGGCGTACTGACGTTTGCTGACGAAGATGCACGCCGCTTCTCAAATGGTGAGTGGTTAGAAACTCTGGTTCACAGCACCGTTAAACAAATTCAAGACACCATGCCGACCATTCAAGACCGTTCGTTGAACGTGCAGGTTTATCGCAAACTCGGTGAAAGTGAAGTTCGCAATGAGCTTGACGTGGCAACGGTGGTGAACAACAAGCTTCACATCATCGAATGTAAAACCAAAGGCATGCGTGACGATGGCGATGACACGCTCTACAAACTTGAATCGCTACGCGATCTTCTTGGCGGCCTGCAAGCAAGAGCGATGTTGGTGAGCTTCCGCCCACTGCGCCATAATGACATCACTCGTGCAGAAGATTTAGGTTTGGCACTGATCGGTCCTGATGAACTCAAAGATCTCAAAACTCACCTTTCTGTATGGTTTGAAGCCGCTGGCGGTTCTGACGAAATCTAGTTTTTAACCTCCAATCAAAAAACAGAAAAGCAGCCCTCTCGGCTGCTTTTTTTTATTGCGTCAGGTTTAAAGTTGTTGCACCCAAACAAAACGAACAGATAGAAAAAACCAGAGGCGAACCTCTGGTTTTTCCCGTTTGTTTAAATGCCAACTAATGTTGTACTTAAAGCATCTTACGAGCGGCTTCTACTACAACTTTAATTGAGCGAGCTTCCGTTTCTTTCAGAGTTGAATGATCTGGAATCTCTTTTTGTGTACGGTTGATGATTACACCCGCCACACAACCTGCTTTCAGGCCAGAG
This sequence comes from Vibrio sp. L85, assembly GCF_963871815.1. Lineage (NCBI taxonomy): Bacteria > Pseudomonadati > Pseudomonadota > Gammaproteobacteria > Vibrionales > Vibrionaceae > Vibrio > Vibrio sp. L85. The sequence continues at coordinate 29,321 of NZ_CAWMYL010000116.1, read as the reverse complement.
CTTGCACACATGGTTAGCAATGTTGCTGACTCCATTTCGAAGTTCAGAACGCCCATGTCTTGCCACTCTTGCATAGAACCTTGGAAACGCTTAACAACACGACCAGAGAAAGTATCGTAACGCTCTTGACCTGGGTAGAAAGTGTCACTTGAAGCAGTCACACCCATATGAACTGTTGCACCAGACTCTTCAACTGCAGCTTTCATTGCTGTTGCGATTTCGAAATCTGCTACTGCTGGGAACTCCATTGGAGCAAAGTGTAGGCTCGCGCCATCTAGACGAACAGAACCTGTCGTAACGATCATGTCACCTACGTTTACGTGTGGTTGGATTGCGCCAGTAGTACCAACGCGTAGGAAAGTACGAACACCAAGTTGCGCTAGCTCTTCTACTGCAATAGAAGTAGATGGACCACCGATACCTGTAGAACAAACCACAACAGGTTTACCGTCTAGCTCTGCACGGTATAGCGTGTATTCACGGTGACTTGCTAGAAATACTGGGTTTTCCATTTCTTCTGCGATTTTTTGTACGCGTGCTGGATCGCCTGGAATGATTGCTAGAGTAGCACCATTAAGATCAGCTTCAGTAACACCTAAATGGAATACAGCTTGAGACATAAGTCGCTCCTTGTTGTGGCTTATTTTGTAAACAATAAGCTCATTAATAAGTTGTTGGGTACAGATGCACTGTAGCGAACCTTTTACCAACATTGAGTGATCACAATCACAATGAAACAATGTAATAAATCTACACTTTCAAATAAAAACGGTTTGGATCACACTTTACAGACCAAAAGATCGTTTCATTGCATAGTAATCAGTGATTCACCAAACGAAACCATCACTAAGACCATCTCGATTAACAGATATAAAAAAGCCTGAGACGTCTCCGCCTCAGGCTAATTCTTAATACACGTTTATGATTATTTTACTTGCTTATACCCAAGTGACTTCAAGATGCTAGATTCAGAGCGTCGTCACGGATTCAAGTTCAAGGAAAACAACGAAGCGGAATAGCACGCTATTTCCAAGTTGTTTGACGATGAAGTTGCTTCAGTGACACGCTCCCGAAGGGCGAGTTGCCTTGGTTCGCATGCTTCGTTAACAATTTTCGATTTAGAACCACTAGATCTTCAAATTGTTGCCTCGCCTTCAAACCAAGTCATTCTCGCTGAACCAAGCATCTCGAGGTTACTTGGGTATAGTTTCAAAGCGTAATAGTCTTAGAGCGTTCAAAGTCACCAAGGCAGTAGCCCCGCTGTCGGCTAATACCGCAACCCATAACCCGGTAATACCGAGTAAGCTTGTCACCAAGAACACGCCTTTCAAGCCTAAAGCCAACGCTACGTTCTGACGAATATTATTGAGCGTCGCACGTGATAGCTCAATCATCGCAGGCAATTCAACCAAGCGGTTGTGAGTCAGGGCCGCATCTGCGGTTTCTAGCGCAACATCCGTACCACCACCCATGGCGATACCGATGCTGGATGCTTTCATCGCCGGTGCATCGTTAATACCATCTCCGACCATCGCGACAGTGTGTTGCGCTGATATCTCTTCCACATAGTGCACTTTATCCGCTGGTAACAGACTGGCTTTGTAATCAAGACCAATCTGGTTAGCAATAGCTTCTGCACTACGTGGGTTATCACCGGTTAACATGACTGATGAAATACCAAGTTTCTTCAGTGCAGCAACCGCTTGCTGGGCGTCTTGGCGAAGCGTGTCTTGCCATGCGATCAAACCAATGACTTCATGATCATGACGAGCAATAACGACCGTTTTACCCTGCCCTTCTAACTCAACCACTTGTTGCTCAACCTGTTGCGAGATTGGGAAGTCTGCTTTCGATGGTGCGATGACTTGAACCAACTTCCCTTCAACCACACCTGTCACACCAGAACCAACCTGCGCAGTTTTATCTGCCGCTTCAGGAATATTGATGCCTTGCTCTTGCGCTTTACTTACCAGCGATAACGCTAGTGGGTGACTTGAGCCAATCTCAATCGACGCCGTTAAGCTTAATAGCTGCTCTTCTGTTACATCGAATGGAACCACGTCAGTCACTTGCGGTTTACCTTGTGTCAAAGTACCTGTTTTGTCGAACGCGACAGATTCAACACGTCCCAACAGTTCCAACGCTGCACCGCCTTTGATCAAGGCACCTCGTTTTGCTGCCGCGGCTAAACCTGAGGTAATCGCTGCAGGAGTAGAGATAACCAAAGCACATGGACATGCGATCAATAACAATGCTAAACCGCGGTATACCCATGTCTCCCAAGGTTGTGCAAGCAACAATGGCGGTGTGATGATGACTAATAGAGAGACAAGCATCATCAGCGGTGTGTACCAACGACTGAATTTATCTAGGAAGCGTTCAAGCGGTGCTTTGCGTGACTCTGCTTCTTCAATCAAATGCAGAATACGGTCGATCGCGTTTTCACCTTGGCGAGACGTCACTTTCACTTGCACGACTTTGTCGGCAACCACGGCACCCGCCATGATTTTTCCACCTTCAGCATGTTCAACTGGAACGGATTCACCGGTTAGTGCGCTCTCATCAAAGCTTGCTGCTTGGGTCATAAGTAGACCGTCAGCAGGCATACGACCACCAGGAGCGACTTCAATAATGTCACCTGGCTGAAGCTGTGACGCTGGCACTTCTTGACGTTCGCCGTCCACAATTAGTGTCGTATTTTCAGGCACTAAGTCCATCAATGCCTGAACACCACTGCGAGCACGAGATGATGCGTATGCTTCTAACTTTTCACCAATAAGGAAAAGCAATAGCACCATCGCTGCTTCAGCAGTTTCGCCAAGGTAAAGTGCACCTAATGCTGCGACACTCATTAATGTTTCAATCGCAAACGGAGTGCCACTACGAGCCAATTTCACCGCTTTCATTGCAACCGGATACAAACCAAGCAAACAGGTTAAGGTAAACAGCCAAGTACTTAACGTTGGGTTGAAATCAGAAATGATGCCAGCAAACGCCATTGCACCTGCGATCGATAGGATTTGTACATTGTCTTTAACAATGCCTAACCAACCTTTCTTTTCTGCTTTTGGCTTTGGTGCATCGGTAGAAGTTAATGGAAAACCAGTTTGTTGAGAGACCTGCTCAATTACAGCCGCGACGGCACGGTTATCAAAATCGACGACCAATTTTTCGGTTGCGAATAGTACTTTAGCGTTGGTAACCCCTTCTACAGAGGTAATCGCCTTCTCTAACTTTTGGGCACAAGAAGGACAGTCCATACCAGACACTAACCAGCTATGACGAATGGAGGATTCGAGGGGTTCGGCAGGACCTTCGTCTTCGGCAGACTCAGAGCTACAACCGCCGCTACTGCAGCAAGAGCCTTCTGAGCCGACCACGCTCGCTTGCGTGATATTGAGAGTTGGTTTTGCCGGTGCGCAGCAAGAGTCGTTTGCACCTACCGCCACCGCAGATTTGATTTTGCCAGATTGGCAACCTTGATGTTTTGTACACATAATTCACTTTCCTTATTGGTGATGAGTCTCTTTCTGCCACTAAGGATAAACCTTGGAGCTAGCTCCAAGGTCAAGAACAATATGATGAATTAAGCAAAATTACGCTTTTTCTTCTTCCAAAGCCGTTGCGACTTCGTCGATCAATACCGCGTCATGCGAACAGAAAGGCTGAGTGTTAACACAAGTAATCGCAGGGTCATCTTCAATAATGTCTTCCCCAAAGTTCTGCATCAGATCTTTGATGTGCTTGTTCAGTACTACCAGTGCAAGTAAACCAAATACAATCGTACCCACCGCTTGTCCATATAGCACACCAAGTGCGCCATACCATTGAGCCCCAAAGTACACAAATGGTAATGTACCAATTGTCGCTTTACCCAAATTCAATGCCGTTGAATAAAGCGGTTTACCAAGGTTGTTAAACGAGGTATTCGCAACAAATAAAGTGCCATTGAATACAAATGTGATAGCAACGTAAGTGCAGAACGCGACAACAATAATCGCGGCATCCCCCGTCAAACTAAACATAGCGACGATGTAATCTTGCAAAACATAAAGCAAGGCACAAACACCCAGCGTGTAAATAGTGGTAACCAACAAAGAGTCTGTCAGTGTTCGCTTCACGCGGTCCATTCGCTCCGCGCCAAAGTTCTGCCCAATGATAGGACCAACCGCACCAGACAATGCAAAAATCACAGCAAAGCACACTGGTGTTAAACGCCCTATCACCGCAAATCCTGCGACAAAGTCCTCACCGAATTGAGCAATATGTGTCGTTACAATCGCGTTGCCAATTGGCGTTGCGGTATTAGTGATGATTGCAGGAATGGCAATCGCCAAAATCGGCTTAAGGTTATTTTTGAAGATATCGAATGTTGGAAAGGACACCAACTGATGCACTTTCACCAGCGGATAAAGGGAGAATGCCAATACCGTAAAACGAGCAATCACCGAAGCCGCCGCCGCACCTTCCACGTTCCATTTGAAGACAAAGATAAAGAGAGGATCAAGAATCGCGTTAACGATACCACCAGCCAACGTGGCCCACATCGAGCGTTTAGCATCACCAGCAGCACGCAAACCTGCACCGGCTGACATACCTAATGCCAAAATTGGCGCACTTGGTAGAAGAATGTTGAGATACGCTTCAGCACGCTCCGCCGCAACTCCTTCCGCACCAATGGCTGCGAGTAATTCGGGAATGTGGATGAACATACCAATGGTAATGACCAAGCTGATCATAAAAGCCACCAGCATGATGCTACCACTGGTCAACTTCGCTCGTTCGAAATCCTTTGCACCGATCGCTTTGGAAACTAAAGCGCCCATCGCTATCGAGGTACCTATCGATGCTGAAGTTGAGAAGAAAATTAATGTTCCCGCGAAACCAACCGCCGCAGCCAACTCGACCTGCCCTAACATACTGATGAACAACATATCAAGCAAATCGACGACAAACAGCGCCATTAAACCCACGGAACCCGCTCCGGACATCACCAGAATGTGGCGCATGGTTGAACCTTGGACAAACTTTGCGTCTTGCGTAGACATATTCTTCCTCAACGACAAAAAGACGCCGTAGCGTCTTTCGTCTTCATACTTATTGTTTTGTTATTAAACGGGGTGTTTGAAACATTCGTTCAGCGTTTTTCCTATCGCTCTCAGCACATCGCGTCTTGTAATCACACCGACGAGTTTCTCTTTATCATCTACCACAGGGTACATTTTTGGCTTGCCTATCTTCATCATGTCGGCCAGCTCAATGATCGACATATCCGGCGATACAGACAAAACATCATCATGCATACACTCTTCTACTGTGTGCGTGTCCTGACAGTGATAACTGGCTTTAACGAGTTTGTCCAAAAGGTCTTGTTCAGAAAGGAATCCAATGACTTTCTCGTTTTCGTCGATAACAGGTCCACCTAGAGTAACACTTTGCATCACCTTGTCCAAAGCCGCCGTCAACGACATGTTCTTGGTGAAAGTCACTGCCTGTAACGTCATGTAATCTTTAACTTTTAGTGAGTGCATTCTTATCTCCTTAGCGGCACATTTTTGCTGCCTTTAAGATAAGTGTCGTCTAATTTCTTGATTTTACTAAATGGAAATTAGCAATTTTATCCATAGATTTAGTCTATCGATCTCTAATCGAATCAATACATAAGACAAAACAATAGATGCTCAGTTGCATATTTATATACCATCAACACCGCCCTCAGCTCGATGAATAACCATGAGAATATAAAGCATGAGAAGAGGTTGGATAAGTAACCATGAGAATATAAAGCATGAGAAGAGGTTGGATAAGTAACCAGTCGTTCAGAAATTTAAATGAGAAATAACTAGCTATGCAGCAAAGACAAAAAAGCCAGCCTATAATCGGGCTGGCTTTCGACGTTATATCACGCGACTAAATTATGCATTTTCCAGTGAAGCTACGATGTCACGCGCTACGGCTTCCGCCACTTTGATACCATCAATACCCGCAGAAAGAATACCACCAGCATAACCGGCACCTTCACCCGCAGGGAAGAAACCTTTTAAGTTAATGCTCTGGAAGTCTTTACCACGCTTGATGCAAACTGGAGAAGACGTACGTGTTTCAACACCTGTAAGCAAACCATCTTCTGATGCAAAACCTTTGATCTTACGATCGAATGCTGGAATCGCTTCACGAATCGCTTCAATAGCAAATGCAGGTAGCGCTTTTGACAGGTCAGTCAATTTGATGCCCGGAGTGAACGATGGCTCAACATCACCCAGTGCGCTTGGATCGCGACCTTTCAGGAAGTCACCAATTTTCTGCGCTGGTGCGTCGTAGTTCTCACCACCAAGTGTGTAAGCGCCCGATTCCAGTTCACGTTGGAAACGGATACCTGCTAGTGGATCGCCTGGGTAATCTACTTCTGGTGAGATACCGACGACGATTGCGCTGTTCGCGTTACGCTCCGCACGAGAGTACTGGCTCATGCCGTTCGTTACTACACGACCTTCTTCAGAAGTTGCCGCAACTACCGTACCACCAGGGCACATACAGAAGCTGTAAACCGTACGACCATTCTTACAGTGGTGAACCAGTTTGTAGTCTGCAGCACCAAGAATTGGGTGACCTGCGTTTGGACCAAAACGCGCTTCGTCGATCATCGACTGTTTATGCTCGATACGGAAACCAACAGAGAATGGTTTCGCTTCCATGTAAACGCCACGGTCGTGCAGCATTTCAAAGGTATCACGAGCACTATGACCTACCGCTAGTACTACGTGACGAGATTTGATCTCTTCACCGTTTGATAGCGTTACGCCTGTGATTTGACCATCTTCCATATGCAGATCGTCAACACGAGTGCTAAAGCGGATCTCACCACCTAGCTCGATGATTTTCGCGCGCATCTTCTCGATCATGGTAACCAGTTTAAAGGTACCGATGTGCGGCTTACTTACATATAGAATTTCTTCTGGGGCTCCAGCTTCAACAAACTCAGTGATCACTTTGCGACCGTAGAAGTTTGGATCTTTCACTTGGCTGTAAAGTTTACCATCAGAGAAAGTACCTGCACCGCCCTCACCAAACTGTACGTTCGATTCTGGGTTAAGTGTACGCTTGCGCCAGAAGCCAAACGTGTCTTTAGTGCGCTCACGTACTTCTTTACCACGCTCAACGATGATTGGGTTAAAGCCCATTTGAGCCAAAACCAAACCCGCAAAAAGACCACAAGGACCGAAACCGATCACCACTGGGCGCTCTGTTAGGTTCTCAGGTGCTTTCGCCACAAACTTGTATTCCATGTCAGGTGTTTGGCGAACGTGTGGGTCTTTTTCAAATTTCGCTAGCAACGCTTCTTCATCACCTTCAACGATGATGTCTAGCGTGTAGATAAGATGAATATTGGTTTTCTTACGAGCATCGTAGCCGCGTCTAAAGACATTAAAAGAGATAACTTTCTCAGCAGCAATGCCAAGCTTTTTAGTAATCGCGTCCAATAGCGCGCCTTCCTCGTGATCAAGAGGAAGTTTAATTTCATTAATACGAATCATGTGATGTCTCGTTATGGTAGGTGTCTTAGCCAGAACTGCTATTTTCTCCTCGTTAATATCAAGGGTGAAAAAGCAGTCAGCTCACAATGGCGCGCATTTTACGAGAAATTGAATTGTCTGTCATACTAAATCCAAGTTGCGCGGCGGAATTAACGTAGCGAATGTTGAATTTTGCCTTGGGATGAGTATTATCCCCATTCTTCAATTTTGACTAACTTAAGAGCTGATTATCATGGCGTTTGTCGTAACCGATAACTGTATCCAATGTAAATACACTGACTGTGTCGCGGTATGCCCTGCTGATGCCTTCCACGAAGGTCCAAACTTTATGGTAATCAACCCGATTGAATGCATCGATTGTGGCTTGTGCGTGGATGAATGTGCCGCAGCCGCCATCTTCCAAGAAGACGAGCTACCAGAAGATCAAGTGATCTACAAAGAGCTCAACGCAGAACTTGCAGAAATCTGGCCGGTACAAACTGAAGTGAAGCCAGCAATGGATGAAGCAGAAAAGTGGAACGGCGTGCCAAATAAATTGGACATGCTAGAAAAATAAGCGCATTAAAACGAAAAAAGCGTAATGAACCTCAACTTGAAAAAGTCTGGCTCGTTACGCTTTTTTTGTATCTATGATTCGTTGCTGCGATTAGCTGTGTTGACGACGCATGTTGTCCAGAATAATACCTGTCGCCATTGCTACGTTTAGAGACTCTGCACCACCAAATGCTGGAATAGTAATCTTGTCAGTCACAAATTTAGACGCCGCTTCACGCACACCATGAGATTCGCTGCCCATCAACAAAATACCGTCTGCTGAGAATTCCGTTTTGTGCACGCTCTCGCCTTCAAGAAAAGCACCATACACAGGCAAGTTTGCCTCTTCTAAGTAGCTTGGTAAATCCACTAGGCTAACTTGCACACGACCAAAGCTACCCATGGTTGCGCTGATGGTTTTTGGGTTGTATGGGTCGGCACAATCCGTACTCGCGATGATGTGCTCGATACCATACCAGTCTGCTACGCGAATGATCGTACCTAGGTTCCCCGGATCAGATACGCCATCCAACGCAATCATCAAGCCTTTTGCCTGAGGTACGGTTACGTTTGGAATTTCAACCACAGCAATGGCTGCGTTATTGCTGACCAGGGTACTTGCCTTGGTTAAGTCATCAAGTGACGCTTCAATACATTCGAAACCGTTTAGTTCTTGGCTGTGCTGCTCTAGAAACTCAGCAGTCGCAAAAATCTGCTTTACCGTGAGCGAGCTGTTCGCTAACTCCAGTACGTTCTTTTCACCTTGAACCAGAAATAAGCCGTGCGCTTTACGCTGCTTCTTTTGACCTAAAGCACGCAGCAGTTTTAGTTGGTTTTTTGAAATCATGAAAATATCCCAGATGAAAGTTGGTGAAGTACCAGATGAAAACGGAGAGGATTATAGAGTAAACCTTCGCACAGCTAAAGAGATGCCTTGCTTGAGAGAAAAGAAAAGCCCGCCAAGCTATCACTCTCGGCGGGCTTTAGGTCTCTGTCGCTTCCCTATGCTGCAAGAATCGACATCACCATTCTTAAACGACTTTGGTTTTCGTCATCTCTTTGATACCAGACAAAATGAACGTCGGCAGTGAAGACACTAATATCACACCAAATAGGTGACCAGCACTCAGCGCCTCGGTATTAAAGATAAGCTGACCAAGACTCGTGTAAATAACGCCAAGAGACAGCATTGCTGATACTGCGACTGCCCCCAGTAGGTATTTGTTGGTGAATGGGTTCTTACGATATAACGAGTTAAACGTACGCGAATCAAACAAGTGCCATAACTGGGCAAAAATCAACATTGCGAATGCCATTGTCTGTGCATATTGAGCGCTTTGACCGCTACTCAATGCCCAGTTGAACGCCAAATAACTCATTCCGCCTAATGCTAAACCACGCGTCACAATACGTGTACCAAGATGGTCGCTGAAGAAACTTTCGTTACGCTTGCGCGGCTTACGTTCCATCAAGTCTTTCTCTTCTGGCTCAACACCCAACGCCAAAGCAGGCAAGCCGTCAGAGGCTAGGTTAATCCAAAGAATCATCAATGGCGTGAGTGGTAGAATCGCCTCAGGTCCCATCATCAAGAAAGCAAATAAGATAACCGACACTTCACCCACGTTCGCTGTCAGTGCTTGGCGAATGAACTTACGCAAGTTATCGAAGATCTGACGTCCTTGGCGCACGGCTTTCACGATCGTACTGAAGTTGTCATCCAGAAGGATCAAATCACCTGAATCTTTGGCCACCGAAGTACCGGTAATACCCATCGCAACACCAATGTCAGCTCGACGAAGGGCAGGAGCGTCATTAACGCCATCACCCGTCATCGCTGCCACTTCATTGTTGTGCTGCTGAGCTTGAACGATACGCAGCTTGTGCTCTGGCGTCACGCGGGCAAAGACTGCCACTTCCGGGCAAATCTTACGCAATGCCTCATCGTCCATTTCATCCAGTTGTGCTCCCGTTATAACCAAGTCTTTTTCACTGCGGATAATGCCGATTTCGCGTGCAATTGCCGCTGCAGTGAGTGCATGGTCACCCGTGATCATTACCGTGCGAACGCCAGCGTTGTAACAACTCTCTACTGCATCTCGAACCTCTGGACGCGGTGGGTCCATGATTCCATACAAACCAAGCACGGTCACATCTTTCTCTAGCTCAGCAGGATCACGCTTTAGGTCATCCTCTGTCAGCTCTTTGTAACCCACCGCCAAAGTACGAAGCGCTTGCTCTGCGAAGTCCTGAATTGCCGCTTCATAATTCGCGATGACCTCTTCTGCTGGACTTGCCGCTAACGCAAGGCTACCTGTCGACATGGTTGGAGCTGTTGGTAGCTCACCACCATCAACCATAAAACCAGAGGCATTACGCAACACCACATCTGGCGCACCTTTGATAGCGAGGAAGTGCTTACCATCAGGTCCTTTAACAATCACTGACGCCATCTTACGTGCAGAGTCGAATGGGAACTTCTCGACGATAGAGTAACCGCCTGTTGATAGCATGTCTGATTGTTCCAGACCCGCTTTTGCCGCGGCAACAATCAGTGCACCCTCGGTTGGGTTACCACGCACTGACGAATTATCACCATCTTTGATGTATTCCGCATCATTACACAGGGTCGCAACTACCAAGCCTTTCATCATTTCTGGGCTTTGCTTTGCATCAACCGTATGACCTAGAGGTTTGAATTCCCCCTCAGGGCTAAAGCCTTTGCCCGACACTTCCCAGTAACGACCACTTGCATCGTACGCTTTCATTACCTGCATTTGGTTTTGTGTCAGCGTACCGGTTTTATCCGAACAGATAACCGTGGTTGAACCGAGCGTTTCAATCGCAGAAAGCTGCTTCGCCAATGCGTTGTTCTTCACCATACGTGTTGAGCCCATGGTCAACACAATTGAAATAACCGTTGGTAGACCTTCTGGAATTGCTGCTACCGATAGAGAAATACCCGTGTTGAGGATTTCGAGCCAAGGCATACCATGGTAAAGACCGATACCACAAACCACAGCAACCACACCCAAAGCCGCAACCATCAAGGTCTTCGCGATGGTATCCATACGTTCTTGCATTGGTGTTTTGGTTTCTTCGGTGTTTGCCATCATATCCGCAATATGACCGACTTCCGTCTTCATGCCTGTGCTGACTACTACACCTAAGCCTGTACCTGTCGTCACAATCGTGGTCATAAAGCCCATATTACGCTGATCACCAAGACCAACGGTTTCGTCTTCAATCACCTTGACGATTTTATCAACCGGCTCAGACTCACCAGTAAGCGCAGCCTCATCTACTGCGAGACGGTTCGCTTCGATGATACGCACGTCCGCTGCGAGGATGTCACCCGTATTAATCTTTAGGATATCGCCTGGCACAATGTCACGCGCCAAGACATCAACCCATTCTCCATTACGACGAACTTGTGCGGTTGGGGCTGCCATTTCTCGCAGTGCTTCCATGCCCTTCTGAGCTTTAAACTCTTGCCAAAATGCAATGATGGCATTGATGAAGATGATCACAGTGATGGCAATCGCATCAACTAGGTGACCAGTGAAGAAGGAAACAATCGCACCAATACCCAGAATGAAGATCAATGGGTTCTTAAATTGGTGTAGAAATAGCTCAAGCGCAGATTTGCCTTCTTGCTCTTGTAGCTCATTTTTGCCGTGTTCAGCCTGACGCTGTTCTACTTCTTCCGAAGTCAGACCTTGCTCAGTTGATACATTAAATTGAGTCAGTGTTTCTTCAACCGACTCAGTAAACCACTTTTTAGTCATGGGGGTCTCCAAAAAGCATTCAAGCGACATCAGTACAATTTCAAACTGATAAAAAGCATTCGCTGAATAGAATTGAGTTAAATCACCTCGCTCGTCACCTTTGCACCGTTTATTTTCATTTTGAATATTTATCAAGAATCTATTCAGTGTTATGTCAGCGAGTAAAAATAACCTACCCGAACCAATGAATACTTGTAATTAACTTTCAGCCCCGAAAAAGGCGAATGCGGACGAATCTTTGACCCCAATCAATCTCAATTTTATTTTGTCATACAAAAAATAAAACAAGTGTAAAAGATCATGAATAAGACCCCGAATAGACGGAAAATACACTTCATATTTCCCGAAAAGTGTAATTTTTCTACAGATTAATTTTCTTAAAGGTTGCTAACAAATCTAACAAGCAGACAAACCATTCGAATAAACAGGAACGAGAAGATAAAAGAATTGCTAACAGAAAATAATGATGCGAGCACTGTAAGAATATAAAGACTTGCATTCATCGGTAATGAATATTTATTTTCTGAGCATATTCTGGGACAAATGAATAACGCGGGGAAAAACGCGACTTTAGATTCCTTACCATAGAATGAAGCTCGTCCATGTGTACCCAAGTAACCTCGAGATGCTTGGTTCCGCGAGAATGACTTGGTTTGAAGGCGAGGCAACAATTTGAAGATCTAGTGGTTCTAAATCGAAAATTGTTAACGAAGCATGCGAACCAAGGCAACTCGCCCTTCGGGAGCATGTCACTGAAGCAACTTGGGTATAGGTACAGAAATCAGGGTATTGAATGGCTCTAAAGTGCAGAAGATAAAAACGAAAAAGCCCCGCTGTATAAGCGAGGCTTTTAAAGGGTGGGACCCCAGCCACATCCCGGCACACAAGTCACACGCTGCGGCTGCTTCCTTCCGGACCTGACCGAGTTCACGAGCTATTGTTGCGAGAGGACCAGAGCCCCATAATTCTTGCTTTGAGAGCTTGTCTCAAATGATGTGAGGATTATTCAGCATCGCCTCTCGGATTGCAAGGGCTAAAGCGACGAATTTGTCCTTTTCACTTCCGTTTGGACAAAACTCGGTCAATTCAGTCTATTAAAGCTAAACCATACAAGGGTTTGCTTCATTACAATTCCGGGAAGCTTGTTTGCTCGAGTACATATCTTCATCTGCTAAATGCAGCGCTTGCTCTAGACTAACGCTTCGTTCTCGCTTGGCGGAAACACCCACAGAAATAGTTACCACATTCAAACCATCAGATTGTTCGTCTTTGACATCCAGTGAACTCAGCTCTTCAACCGCTCGACTTAACTGAACCTCAGTAGGATAACCAAGCAAAATAAACTCATCACCACCAATACGATAACTTCTACCCGCCCACACACGATGTATTTTGAGCGACAGCAATTGCAACACTTTATCCCCTGCTCGATGTCCAAACGTATCGTTGATTTGCTTGAAGTGGTTAATATCGAGATACAAGACCGCAAGATCCTTTGGTACACCCTGTCGGTACTTAAGTTGTAACGAGCGTCGATTTCTCAATCCAGTCAAGTTGTCAGTGTTTGATTGACGGTATAGGTACAAGCTGACACCAACCGCAAACACCAGCACAAAAACAAACACAGCTTGAGTCTGCGTCGCCAAACGAACTTCATATTCTAAGGCGGTTCGCCAATCTGGTCTTAAGTCATACTGAGCAACAATTTTCTCCAAATCTAGCATGGAGATTGCTCGACTAAAGTATGGGGCGAGAATTTCACCACGCTGATTGGTTGTTAACCCTATCGACAATTCCGATTCGTAAAACTCACCAATCGCATCGTCTTGTTCAATTGGAATTAACTCACTCAAACGTAAGAAATGATTCAGCATTGCGGTGTCCATCGCAATGTAATCAATCTCTCTGGCTAACAAGGCATCTAATGTTGCTTGCTGAGAATCAAATCGCTTGAGTTCTTTTAATGGCAGCATTTGGGTAAGCATTTGATCAAAAAAGTCATCTTTTACCACACCAATACGTTCAGAAATAAGCTGAGAAACATGGGAATATACGTTGGGCTTGTAGCCCAAGCGTTTCACCATAACCGACGTTGGTTGGTAATGAGGTTGAGGGAAGTAACTGAAAGCACGTCGTTCTCGACTGATGGTCAGTGGCGCTAATAAATCGAATTCACCTTGGATAAATTGGGCGTACATGGACTCCCAACTTTCATCAGGCTTGCTGATAACCACACAATTCAAAGCCAAAATTTTACAGCTTTTCATTACGACGTCTGCAGTCATCCCTTCGATAGAGCCGTCCTCTTTATAAACCACGTAAGGAAAGATAGATTCAAACTTGATAGTAAGAGGCTGCTCTAAATCGATTGGCAGTCGTTTGATAGATTCACGCAATGCTGTCTGTCGAAGTTCAAACTGATATAGCGCAACTTGTTCGCGTAAATGCTTTTGTACCGATTCATCGTGAATAAAATTGGCAAACGTCGACAACTCATCAAGATGTGATCCTTTCTGGCTAACAATAGAAACAGGCTTGATGGAGATTTGGTCATTAAGAAGTTTGGCATCAAAGCCTTCTAGCAACATAGGTTTGAGTTGATTGATAGCATCTACTACCCCATCAACTTGACCAGAACGTAGCAGTGCCACCGCTTCTTCATGCCCTTGATAAGGAACTTGAAGCAACTCAGGGTAGTTTTGTTGAATAAGCTCTGCATAGATGGTGTCTTTTGGTACCCCAACAACACTCGCTTCACCTAAGGTCGCGTCATTCAAACCATACAGATAAGTATATTCAATGTTAGTTGGACGTGAATAACTGAACTTCAGTGCACGTTCTGAGGTGTAGGTGATATTCGCAGCAAAGTCGCTCTCACCGTTCGCAACAGAATCCCAAATAGCGTCGAAACTCGAGTAATTCACGTACTGGATCGAAACACCAAAATGTTCTGCTACTGCGTCAAATAACACGCGAGTAACGACATCATCCGCCTCTGTCGCTACCTTATAATTAGGGGCTTGTTCCGGTTCTGCTTTGAGGCTCAAACTCAATAGAAAGCAAGCAAAAACCAACAGCCTTTGAACTACTTTAACCATGACAAACGTTTCTAAAAGGACCCTTCATACATATTGAAGGTAGGATTGAATTTTTATTATTAAATGCACAATAAATATGAAAGGCCGAACATATAACATTCGGCCTATTATTTCATAAACAAATCAAGAGTCTGCCGCACGGGTCACTATTTACCCAGAGCGACTACAACTATTTCATAACTCTGCCTGCTCATCGCTACTACGTAAGATGTAGTCCGTCATCCAAGCCGTTCCGAGCAAACAAATCCAAACAACAAAGACAGGGTTTGGTACTTCAATGTTTGGGCTAACGACTAATGCAGCGAACCCTACGGTCGGCAAAGTCCAGCAGAGCAACTTACCCCAACGCATCGAATTTCGAATCTTAGTTAACGCCTCCATAGAAGCCAGAATTCCCGTAATACTTAGTGCGACAAGCACAGCATAAGGCAAATCAGCTAACCACAGTGGCAGCAACAACAGCAATGACCACCAACTGTGTTTTTCTGAAGGTTTCCAATGATTTGCTGCCCACCACATGACTATCACTGATAAGGTTTGTACCACTGTCAACCATGCAGAGCCATCAAGCTTCCCGGCTTGTTGTGTCACCATAATGCCTACTTGTAAGGTCAATACAATCAGACCAGCGGTAAGCAATACGCCTAGTGAACTACGACGTGAGAACACGACCATTAATAGTGGGAATAGGATCAAAACGCCCACTGACAATGCAATCGGCTGCATCGACAGAGTGACACCATAAACGGTCATGGCACCGAGCAGAATCAAACCGGCAATTCCTCCTTGTGGCAATATCCACAGTGCGGGAATCATTAAGGCGAGAACGGGGATCTCTCCTTCGCTCAAACTGATGGCACGAGCACACACCACGGCAAGAAGAGTCGTAATAAGAAATTGAAGTGTCGAAAAAATCATAGCGCCTCCTGGCTTCCCCAACCAACTTGGTAACTCAACGGCATGTCAAACTGGGCATTAAAAGTCGTTGAGCGGGTCTATATGTAAACTAAGCATAAGCTTGTTTTTGTATTTCCAACTTACTCTGAGAGATCACTTGAAGCTCACAAAAGAAACAATAAAAGGCGGTGAAGAGAGATGAGCGACAAATGATGTTAAGGAGCAAGAACTGATAGCGAAGTACAAGTCTTGTGTATTACCATTCCTTGGTAAACAACAATGGACACTTTCAGTATGGACCAATTTTTAATGCAAATCTTTGCTGTAATTCACCAAATTCCCACCGGACGTGTTTCTACTTATGGTGAAATTGCCAAAATGGCTGGCTATCCGGGCTATGCAAGGCATGTTGGTAAAGCGTTAGGTAATCTACCCGAAGGCAGTAAACTGCCATGGTTTCGTGTCATAAATAGTCAGGGGAAGATTTCGTTGAAAGGTCGCGATCTGGAAAGACAAAAGCAAAAGCTTGAAGCTGAGGGAATTGAGGTGTCTGAGATTGGAAAAGTCTCGCTCAGAAAATACAAATGGCAGCCTTAATGGCTGCCATTTTAACAATCAGTTGGGCTAACGATTAACGAGTACCAACAAGACGAATGTTTGCTTGGTGCGTTTGTTCTGCATCTGTAATGACAGGAATGCTAGTGTCATTGATAAAACGCAATTTACCATCCACTTCGATACGAGCACGTAGGCTGTAACGGTGGTTTGGTTTGATATCGTTGCTGTTGTAGCTCAGTTCAAATGCCAAAGGTACTTGTTTACCTTCTGTCTCGAATGTTTGTTTTGCTAGTACTTTAGCTGGGGCATCCGCAAGAGAAACATCTTCTAGCGCAACCGTAACGACTGCGTGCGGAGGCAGTGCAATACGCTCGCGATAAGCCACTGTACCTGTAATTGTCTTCATAGACGCCTCAGCTGATTCCATTTCTGTTGTTTGAGAAGTTTGGCAACCCACTAGTGCAGCACCGAATAGTAAAGAAGTAACAAGTAGTAGTGTTTTTTTCATAGTTTCCTCAACGGGTGTATCAATTCGCGCTAAGTATAGAGGGAGATTATTAAACTGTCTGCTGTACGCTTATCTATTTGACAATAGTTTGACTAAGTTAGAAATTATCAAACAGTTGATTTTGTTTCATAATTGAAGCAGCAATAAAAACAAGGTGAGGAGACATCATGAGTAAACCACTAAGAGAATTGCTCAGCCTACTACAACTCGAAAAACTAGAAGAAGGCTTGTTCCGTGGTCAAAGCGAGAACCTAGGTTTACCTCAAGTTTACGGTGGCCAGGTTATTGGACAGGCATTATCTGCTGCACGTTACACTGTAGAGGACGCACGCACAGTGCACTCGTTTCACAGTTATTTCCTCTATCCTGGCGATCCAGAGAAACCAATCATCTATGACGTAGAGAACCTACGTGACGGGCGCAGCTTTAGTACTCGTCGAGTCAAAGCGATTCAAAATGGTCGTCCTATTTTCTATCTAACGGCGTCTTATCATGGCGATGCTCCTGGTTTTGATCATCAAAACACCATGCCAGATATTCCTGGACCGGAGAATTTCCCTTCGGAAACTGAGCTTGCCAGCCATATTGCAGAGTTCTTACCCGAGCGTTTACGCAAAACATTCTGTGGCGAAAAACCTATCGAGACTCGCCCAGTCAACATCGTAAACCCATTGAAACCTAAGAAAACTGAAGCGAAACAGTACCTATGGATTCGCGCCAATGGAGAAATGCCAGAGAACCAACTGATTCACCAATATCTCCTAGCTTACGCGTCGGATTGGGGCTTCCTAACAACGGCACTTCATCCACACGAAGTGTCATTGATGACTCCGAACTTCCAAGTGGCAACCATCGATCACTCTATCTGGTTCCACCGCCCGTTTAAGATGGATGAGTGGTTGCTGTATGTAATTGAAAGTCCAACCGCCAGTAACACTCGCGGTCTAGTTCGTGGGGAAATCTACAACCAACAAGGTCATCTTGTTGCAACGGCCGTTCAAGAAGGTGTGATGCGCTTTACCAAATAGCTCTTCTCACAAATTGGGACTAAAAAGGAGTGCTTATGCACTCCTTTTTATGTCAGTTAGTTTTTTTGATATTCAAAAGTAACAACAGACCACTCGTACAAGCTGTCTGGAGGACCGTACTCACCTTCACCATAAATCACACCTGGTTCCGCGTATTGCCCCCCTTTCTTAGTGGCCATAAACTCGCGATGTCCACGTCGGTACTGAATCAATGGGCTGACCATCTCGTATTTGGTTCCTTTTTCAAGCTTGCTGTCATCAATAACCAAATAACGAGTCATACGAAAGGTTGCACCGGTTTTACAATAACCTTCCGCTGAATAGTCGATCGCTAAAAATGGGCGAGGATCATTAGGATCCAATAATGCAGCACGACAGCCATCAAAACGAGCAATATGCATCCACACAGCTCGTCGCTCCATTAGGTCATCACTATCTTTAGGTTTCATCTGCAACAAGGCAACTTTACCTTCGCCATTCTCAACCAATTCAGTATCTGTAGGCTCTCGTAAGAAGCTCGCTCCCATAATACCAAATTCACTTTCTTTTAAATTAGCGAATTGTTGTGCATTCAATTCACTACCAACGACCGTTTGACCACCTGTTAAATGTGTGTACTTATCCGCTACGCCAGAAGCAGAGAGGTTGAGTACTACTGTTACCGGAGTGTCACGCATCTCTTTGTAATCGCGAGTTTCTTTCTCAGCAATATTAATTTGCACAGAGCGACTAGAATCATAGCCTTTTAAGGTGATAACACCACGTGAAGGATCTAGTGACGCTATATTTTCGCGTCTGGTGTTGTGTAGTACGTAACTGCGTTCGCCAATTGCTCGACCAAAATCTAGCACCACTTCTTTGAAGGGTTCAAACTCTACCTCTTGACGAAGTACAGACAAACCAGGGTGATCGGCTTTGCCTATTTTCCCCTGATAGCTGACCTTTTTAGTTAGGTAGTTACGTCCTGTCAGAGTGGCTTCAACCGTGTAATCTCCAGCATGCAGTATCGTTAACTCGCCATTGTTTGAAGCCATTTTTACAGACGGTTCTGATTGGTTGATCAAGCGATATTCAGCTTTGACACCATCACCGTTTAAATTAGGTTTTAACTTGTCACCAGGACCATATGTCGCTTGTGGATAGGTAATAGTCGCACGGCTCTCAATCGGTTTAACGGTAACAGCAAAGCTTGCTTGTCCAGCGGAGTATTGCTCATTGCCCACATCAGACACGACAATTCTTGTGCTGCCAGCATTCAGAATTCGCATTTCACCTGAGTTAGGGTCTAATGAAACCACATCGGTTTCTGAACCTTCAGCAAACGCATAGCTGACCTGACCAACCACTCCAGAAATTGTCGGTTTGGCTACCGATGGTTTAAGCGCGTTCCAATTAACTTCGACATCAGAGCTAATCTGGATTCGACTCGGTGCACTCAATATGGTGAAGGTTACCGTTTGATCTGGTCCCGCGGTATAGTTCTGACTCTCTTTACGACGTAACGTTAAGGTTGTCACACCCGCTTTATACACGTGAACCAGACCATTCGCGATGGCATCAGCAACACTCGGCTGGGTATTATCGAGAACTTCAATTCCATCACCAGAAGCGAGCAACCCAAAATCACGTAATAACCGGAACTGATGATTTTTGCTGTATACAACCTCATAGTCTTTCACCGGCATGGCTGAGCCTTGAGCCTTGGCGACACTAAGAACGACGTCAAACTGAGTCGATTGATAATACTCACCACCATCATCTTCAAAACGTAGCGTGTAACTGCCAGCTCGATTTACATAAATTTTACCAGCAGCAATTTGCAGCCCTTCAGGAATAGAATCAACTAATCTGAGTTTGCCTTTCTGACCAGCAAACTGCAGTGGAACCGTTAACTCATCTTGATAGGTGAGAGCAATTGCAACATCTTCCATGCCTGGGTGCGGTGCTGGAGCAATATCAACCGTGATTTGAGTTTGCGTATTAGGAAAATTGCGTATCTCTCGCTCAATAATGTCGATTTTTGCTTGACCGACACCTTGTATGATCAGAGCGTCTCCATTTTGAGATACACGAACAACATCTTGTCCTTCAGCCACATCAAAATAGTAGTCGCCCTTTGCATTGCTAACGAGAGGATACAGCGATTGGTTAGCACTGTAGTTTGCTGCGATATTGACAGAGTGGAGCGGCTGACGCTTACCTTTGGCAACGTTCACCACAAAACGGGCTGTTTGTTGTTGTTGAACAAAACCTTGGCTGTATGTTGCCGTCGCCTCTATTTCGACCTGCCCTGCGTTATGAATCAACAGTAAACCGGTGTTCTTATCAAGAATTTCAACAACATCGGATTGGACGCTACTGTCAGCAAGCTTAAACGTAAGACTCTCAGTTTCGACGTCATCCAGTCGAACTGGTTCTAGTGTTAAACCTTCCCTATAAACAGGACTTAGAGGCGCAAACTGTAATTGTTCAGCACCAACTTGGAAAACATGGACATTGGCATAAATATCGCGCGCTTGGTAATAATCATCTCCCGTATCGTGAATACGGATTCGCGCTTGACCTTGCGCTCCAATAGCATACACGCGACCATTTTGGTCTACGCGAACCAAGTGCTCATCACCATCGACCACTTCGAAGCTTATTTGCCCTCGCTGACCACGAACAACCAATAACTCACCATCTTTATTCAATGCGTTCAAATTGAGTTCGTTGACCACTAAATCAGGGTTAGTGCCTTTGTTCACTGTCACAGTGAACTCTGCCTCAGAAGACTCATAAGTCGAGCTATTATCAATCACTTTTACTTTCGCAATACCAGGACGCAAAATTTGCAATTGCCCGGAATCATCGACTTGGACCACATTCGAAGGTGTTGAAGAGAGGATTTTGTATGTGATCGTACCCTTTACGTTACTCATCTTGGTTTTAACAACGTTTCCAACACGATCAAAAGTAAACGTTGTGTCTTCCACCTTCAACTGAGCACGGCTTTGCTTGGTCGTTTGAGTTGAAGAGTTTGAATTATCGGGTTTGGAATCACCGCCCCCCCCACCGCAGCCTGCAAGAACAGCAGCGAAAAACAAGAGAAAATAATATCTTTTCATTTTTTGTAATAATTTCTTACATCAGGAATTTAGCGCGATAATAATACGATGTTTTATTAATCACCACCCCTCTTTTGGATTAATTTCATACCCATCAACCCCGAAATACATTCACAAAATCCATAAATTGCCGACAATTTTCGAAAACTTGCAAAAAGAAAAGGCAAGCAAACGTTTACCTTACGTTAAGTTATTAAATTAGCGATAATAAATATTGGATTTTCAACAGGTTAAAATATAAGCACCAAATCACACTTTGAGGTGCTAATAATTGTGAGAGGTAAAAGAAGTGAGGCCTAAAAAGGCGCTCACGGAGATGTGAAAGAGAAATTAAACGCCATAAATTGGTAGCTCAGTAGTGTACTTTATCGGTTCCATAGCAAAGGTTGATGTTACGTTGGATAAACCTTTTACACTGTTCACCAATCGTTTATAGAACTCATCAAAACACTTCATGTCTTTGACGACCACTTTCATCATATAGTCGTATTCTCCTGCCATGCGATAGAACTCCATCACTTCAGGGAAATCACTTACGGTCGTCACAAAATGGTTATACCACCCTTCTGAGTGATCACTGGTTTTGAGCTGCACAAACGCAATGAAGGATAAGTCTAACTTCTCCGCACTCAGTAGCGCGACACGCTTTTCAATATAGCCTTCATCTTCTAGCTTTTTTAAACGCTTCCAGCAAGGCGTGGTCGTCAGATTAACTCGCTCAGCTAAGTCATTTAATGACAAGGTTCCATCATTTTGGAGGAAAGAAAGCAACTGCTTATCGATTTTATCTAAGCCCATTACTATAAAAACCCTTTAATGTAGAAAATTTTTCTACTTTTGATAAATAACAGAACAATAATAGCAAAGTTTTTCTCTGCAGTTATAGGTAGATTATCCCTATAGACAAAAACAACTACCCTACAGAATTTCGAGGAGTCATGTTATGTGTACTGACCACAACTGGATCAACAATGCTGTACGCAAAATCGAAGCAGACTTTCAACGCTCAGCAGATACCCACTTATTCAAGTTAGATCTACCTTCTTTGGAAGGCATCGATATCTACTTAAAAGATGAAAGCACCCACCCGACAGGCTCACTAAAGCACCGCTTGGCACGCTCGCTGTTCCTTTACGCGATTTGTAATGGTTGGGTTGGTCCAGAAACCACGGTGATCGAAGCATCATCAGGCAGTACAGCGGTTTCTGAAGCGTACTTCGCTCGTCTTCTTGGCTTACCATTTATTGCGGTGATGCCAAAAACGACGGCACGCAAGAAAATTGAACAAATCGAATTCTACGGCGGCAAAGCGCACCTTGTTGACCGTTCAGACCAAATTTACGATGAGTCTCGTCGACTAGCGAAAGAGCTAAACGGTCACTACATGGACCAATTTACTTACGCTGAGCGCGCAACTGACTGGCGTGGTAATAACAATATTGCGAACTCTATTTTTAGCCAAATGGAGTTGGAAGATCATCCAATCCCAAGTTGGGTTGTAATGAGCCCAGGTACAGGTGGTACGTCGGCAACCATTGGTCGCTTTATTCGTTACCAAAAATACGACACAAAACTGTGTGTGGTTGATCCAGATAACTCGGTATTCTATGACTACTTCCAGTCTGGCAACGCAGAGATTAAAGGCGAAAACGGCAGCAAGATTGAAGGTATCGGTCGTCCACGAGTAGAGCCTAGCTTTATCGCAGGTGTGGTAGACGAAATGCGCAAAATTCCTGATGCAGCAAGCGTAGCAACAGCACATTGGCTGTCTGGCTTAATTGGTCGTAAAGTTGGCGCGTCGACAGGCACCAACCTATATGGTGTTCTTCAGCTTGCATGTGAGATGAAACAACGGGGTGAGACTGGCTCTATCGTAACGCTTCTGTGTGACTCTGGTGAACGTTACCTAGATACTTACTACAACACGGATTGGGTAAAAGAAAACATCGGTGACATTCAACCTTACCTAACACAGCTTGAAATTATTCAGTCAAAAGGTTGCGTTGAACCAGCATGTTGCGGTCCAATCACTGAGTAAAACTCAGACGCCAAATAAAGAAACAAGCCCGCTCAATCAGCGGGCTGTTTTTTTATCTGCTTAATACAGAAAAATCACTTCTTCTGGCGTGCTTCAAATGCAGCCAATTGCTCTGGCGTTGCTTTAGGTTGGTGGTTCTGTTTCCATTCATCGTAAGTCATGCCATAGACACGCTCACGAGCATCATCGATATCGATATCCGCACCTAGTTCTTCAGCTTCTGCTTTATACCATTTGCTAAAGCAATTGCGGCAGAAACCAGCAAGGATCATGAGATCAATGTTTTGCACGTCTTTATTTTCATCCAAGTGAGCCAATAGGCGACGAAATGTCGCTGCATCAAGCTTGTCTTGCTCTTCTTGGGTTAGATTTTTGTACTTGAATTCAGCCACTTTACTTTCCTTTTATTTCTCTCGCAGTTCATAGCATAGAAATGAGTGAGCGTGATGAGTCTAAAATTTGCGTCATTACAACAAATTTCCCTCTAAAACCACGCACTCACCCAAAAGACTGATATGATAACTGCCAGTTATCTTATTGATTAAATTAATACTAATTCTAAAAACGGTCTTTCACAAAGGTTATCGCCAAGTTATGAAAAACGCCATCCTATTATTATCTGCATTGACCATGAGTCTGCCAACTTTCGCTACTCAAGAACAAACTCACCAATCTTATTTGTACCTTGGAACTGGTAATGTGGGCTTCGACACGCCGGACTTTGGTTCTGATCGAGACAGTGGTTGGTCAACACCTCATATTACAATTGGCTGGGGCTACAACGTAAACCAATACCTTGCGTTTGAGGGTGTGTTGCGTTATTCACAAAATGAACTTAAGAATGATTCTCTTAAGACAGACTTAGACCTTCATTACTACCAAGCAGGTATGTCAGCCGTACTAACAAGCGATAACTTGGGTGATACACCATTGTCACTATTTGGTCGCGTGACCGCATTGGGTACTCAAGCAGAAATGTACATTCCTGATGTTCAAAAAGTCACCGATGACTCTGGCGCGCTATTCAACGTTGGTGCAGGTATTCACTGGGACATGAGTAAAGATATTTGGCTTCGTGCTGAGTACATCTACAATGTGGCAGATATGGGCTTTGATAACTTTTATGACAGCTATGAAGGTGTCCAAGTAAGCTTAGGTAAACGCTTTTAATCAGACTTTCCCAAGCTTATATTACGTTCAGAATTGAAGACAAAAAAACCGAGGTCATTACCTCGGCTTTTTTGAATTTATTGCACGGAGTCACTAAGCAACTTATTGTTCAGAAAACTGACCAGCGGTGTCTTGCTTCACATGACTACTGCCTTGACCCGCATCCAATGAGGTCAAAATGTTTTCTTGGCGATCTTGAATCGCGCCTGTTAACTGCGGTAATGCAGTTGTCGCTAATAGCGCCATTGCACCAGCAACTAAAACCATCTCAACCATGTAACTGCCACGGAATTTTTTCAAGGGAACACCTCAATAGTAACGCCAGCCAAAGTATTAATCCTCAGATACATTGCCTGCCAAGACCCATCATTCGGTCAAACACGATGAGCGAGTCCTGTGCCCCTCGAAGAAGTGGCGAAATAATAACCAATAATTATCATTAGATCTATAAATAGCCAAGCGGAAAATATAAAAAAACCGAACAAAAATTGTTCGGCTTTTATATTCAACGTCTTAGCGGTAACACCTTATGGATGAGCAATACGTCCTTTTGTGTCGTGGCTTAGCGCTTTGTTCAACTCAGCCTCTACATGACCAGGTGAACGTGTCTTCGCAGAGATCAATCGGTACATCGCAGGGATAACAAACAGTGTCACTAATGTCGCAAAGCCCATACCGAAGAAGATAACCGTACCGACAGCCACACGGCTTTCATAACCCGCGCCTGTCGACATGATCAAAGGAATCGCACCGGCAAGTGTTGTGAATGCAGTCATCATGATCGGACGTAGACGACGAGCTGCCGCATCAGTAATCGCTTTTTCAAATTCAATGCCACGGTCACGTAACTGATTAGCAAACTCAACGATCAAGATACCGTTCTTAGTTACCATACCGATCAACATGATCATGCCGATCTGACTGTAGATGTTCATCCCTTGGCTCATCACTACCAAACCAAGGAAGCCACCAAAGACCCCCATCGGCACAGTGAACATTACCACTAGAGGGTTGACGAAGCTTTCGAACTGTGCCGCCAATACGAGATATGCAACTAACAATGCCAAGGCAAATACAACTGCAACACTGGCTTGGTTCTCTTTGAAATCCTTTGACTCACCAGAATAGCTCACTGAAATATCACCCGGCAGGTTATCAATCGCTTCTTGGTCTAAGAAGTCAAGCGCCTCACCTAAAGTGTAGCCTTCTGATAAATTGGCAGTAATGGTGATGGATTTCTGTTTGTTATAGTGGGACAAACGAATCGATGCAGCCACTTCTTCTACCTTAGTCACCGTATCTAAAGTCACTAGCTCACCGCTGGTAGTGCGCAAGTAAATCTGGCTTAAGTCAGCCGCGTTATTGAAGCTATTTTCATCACCTCGAAGGTAAACATCATATTCTTCACCACGGTCAACATAAGTCGTTTCACTTTTACCACCAAGCATGATTTCCAGAGTTTCAGAAATGTCTTGAACACTTACGCCAAGTTCAGCCGCGCGGCGTTTGTCGACAGACACCAATAGCTCTGGCGTTTTCTCTGAATAATCGATTTCAGCGCCTTCCATCATTGGTGATTCTTCAGCTTTGTTCTTGAGCATTTCTGCCCAGACTAATAGCTCATCGTAGTCCGATCCGCCCAAGACAAACTGCACTGGTTCGCTCGATCCACCACGAAAACCCGGCATGAATGGGAAGACACGAACGTCAGGAATACCTGCCAGTGATTTGCGAACTTGATTCAACGCATCTTGAGCTGTGACATCACGTTCGTTCCAGTCTTCCAGAATCATGATAACGAAACCCGTTTGGTCACCCGCTTGACCACCGAATGCTGGTGTTTGGATACTGAACGATTTCAAGAATCCTTGCCCTAGTAACGGCATTAAGCGATCTTCTACAATGTCCATGTTCGCTGACATACGATTATAGGAAGTTGCATCAGCACCACGAACAAAGGCAAAGATCACGCCTCGGTCCTCTTGCGGAGTTAACTGTGCAGGCACTTGATTCATCAAGAAGTAACTGCCACCCATACACGCGATAATAACCAAAGGTGCAGCCCAGCGGACTTTCAACGCACCGCGCAGCGCTGTACGATAACCTGCTTCCAATTTCGCAAACAGCTTATCAACGGCTTGATTAAATCGGTTTGGTTTCACGTTCGCTTTTAGAATTTGACTGCCTAAAACAGGAGTAAGCGTCAAAGCAATTAAGGACGAGAAGATCACCGACATTGCCAACAAAACTGAGAATTCAGTAAACAGCAAACCGACCATGCCATCCATAAAGGAGATCGGCAGGAATACCATCACAAGAACTAACGTTGTGGCGATAACAGCAAAACCTACTTCACGCGTACCTTTGTAAGCCGCCAATAATGGTGATTCACCACGTTCAATATGGTGGAAGATGTTCTCTACTACTACGATTGCATCGTCCACAACCAGACCAATAGACAGGATCAACGCCATCAAGGTAATGAGGTTAATAGAGAAACCAAAATAGTAGGCAGCGATGAATGATGAAATCAGTGACACTGGTACCGTCACCGCAGGAATCAACGTTGCTCGTGCTTGACCGATAAAGATGTACAAAACCAGAATTACCAGACCACCCGTAATAAAGAGTGTACTGTAGACCTCATCGATCGAACGTTCGATAAAGACAGTGGCATCATAATCAATAGCTAGACGAGTCCCATCTGGCAAAAACTTCTGGATTTTATCCACTTCAGAACGTACAGCCTGCGCAACTTCTAAAGGGTTCGCATCTGATTGAGGCACCACCCCCAAACTGATGTTCACGACACCATCACTCTTAAAGGTCGAGTTTTCGTTTTCTGCACCGATAAACACATCAGCCACGTCTTTTAGGTAAATAGGCGTGTTGTCACTTGCACGTTTCACCACAAGGTATTGGAAATCTTCTGGCGTGTTGTATGTACGGGCAGTTCGCACTGACATCACTGTCGAATCGTTTCGAACTTCACCACCCGGACTTTCTAAGTTTTCACTACGAAGCGCTGCTGTAATATCAGAGGCAGTAACCGAACGTCCTGCCATCAGATCTGGTTTGAGTTTCACGTACATCACTTTGTACAAACCACCAGACAGATCGATAGAACTAACACCCGAGATCAAACTGAAACGGTCCATAAGCACACGTTCGGCATAATCCGTCAATTGTGTGCGGTCCATCTCTGATGAGCTGAGGTTAATATAGAGAGAAGCTTCACCAGAACCATTGTTTTTGTAAACAACAGGATCATCAGCTTCATCTGGCAACGAACGCTGTGCTCGAGCTACCGCATCACGAACATCACTTACGCCGGTATTAAGGTCATAACCCAATTCAAAAGTGATGGTGATACGCGACATGCTGTTGCGTGTAGTGGAGCTAATTTCATCAATTCCACTGATGCCCGAAAGTTGATCTTCCAGTACCGAAGTAATTTGGCTTTCAATGATGGTTGCAGAAGCGCCTTCATAACGAGTGCTGATCGATACAACTGGACTTTCGATATCTGGCATTTCACGCACTGCAAGTTTGGTAAACGACACAAAGCCGAATACACATAGCAGCATGCTTAATACCAGCGCCGCAACAGGGCGTTTTACGGAAACGTCAGAAAGTAACATTAATTTGCTTCCTTAGCCGCTTCGTCTTGCGCGCCCTGCTCACTGGTTGCATTCGCAGTTTTCGCTTTTCCTGGTGCGATGATTTCTTTCACTTCGACGCCATCGCGCATGTTCACAATACCTTGCACGACAATCTTGTCGCCAATCTCTACACCAGATTCAATCACCACTTCATTATCGACACGCGCCCCCAAGAACACTTCTTGACGCTGCGCTTTGTTGTCTTCATCAATAACATACACAAACCGCTTCGTTCCGGAATATTCCAGCGCTTGAACTGGGATAATTGGTGCTTCAATCGCAGGGAATGCCAAAGACGCATTCATAAGCATGCCCGGCTTCAGATGGTTTTCTGGGTTATCGAATTCAATACGAATACGTAAGTTCAACGTTTCTGCACTGATACGAGTATCGATGCCTGTGACTTTACCGACAAAATCAACACCGCTCCAAGCGCTGGTAGTCGCGTGAACCTCCATACCAACAGATAACATCGATAGGTAACGCTCAGGTACTTGCAGATCCAGTTCCATTACGGACAAGTCATCTAACGTCAGCAACTCAGAGCCTGCACTGACCATTTTTCCTCGACTAAAATCGATAAAACCAACCGTACCGGCAAAAGGTGCACTGATATTTAGATCCGCTAGGTTAGCTTTTGCTGCATCTAGACGCGCTTCCGCAATCTCTACGCTTGCTTTTTGCGCATCAATTTCCGTTTGAGTAATGGCATTACGTTTCACCAAACGCTGAAACTCTTTTAACTTACGCTGTTCATCTTTTAGGTAAGCTTTTGCTTCTACTAATGCTGCTTGCGCTTTGTCATCATTTAGTAGAATGAGCAGCTGATCTTGTTGAACGTTTTGATTGGCTTTTACGGGGATATCTTTTACCTTGCCAGCAACTTCAGAAGCAACAATCACTGATTGGGCAGCTTCTAGCTTACCAATCAATGATAGAGATTGGTTGATTTGATGCGTCTCTACTTGTTCAGTTACGACCGTAACCGTCGATGGACCACGTTTTGCAGCAAAAGCCCCAGGTGATGCCATTAAAATAGAAAGCGTTAGAACGGATAAAGTGGCTCTCATACTCATAATTTTGACTACTAAACAGATAAACTTATGTCATTAAACTGATTACAGTTTATCAGTTGATACGACGCCTAACGTCAAGTAGTGTAAATTCAAGTAAAAAGTCAGTTTCTCTTTTGTATAAACGACATACAAAACGCTGACTTTCTACCATCTTTGCCCAAAAAGGCAGCATTCAACTTAAAAACGTAAGAAAAACGCTTTACAGCTTGAGCGAGTTTGCTATGATGCGCTCCGCACTTGAGAGATGTGTTGGGAAAACATTCTTAAGTATAAAAATACCCTGGAGGGGTTCCCGAGTGGCCAAAGGGAGCAGACTGTAAATCTG